>DAIDJO010000059.1 GCA_027451345.1 Solirubrobacterales bacterium | reverse complement strand
CTCCACTCAGGACGTCTTCGACCGAGTCCACAAGTCGCAAGCGCGCGCAAATCTCCAGCGGGCCGGTGGCCCGGGAGCACGGCTAGACCAGGTTCGAGGGGGAGTTCTTGATCAGCGGCGAGAGCGGCACCGCGTCGAGATGGTCGCGGTGGAGCTCGTGCGCGAGCCTGATGACCTCCTGGCGCGCGGCCGCCGGATTCTTGATCTTGACCTCGATGATCCAGCCCTTGTGCAGGGTTCGGGGGAGCTGACCGAGCCGGCTCAGCTTCACCCTGCCCTCGACGAAGGTCCCACCGGCACCCTTGCCGAGCAGCACCTGCATCAGGCTCGGGCCGTTCGAGGTGTAGAGGAAGTGGTGGCCCCAGCGGAACCGGTGCTGCAGCTCACCGAGCGCGAGCTCGCGCTCGAGCCGGCGCAGCTCCCCTCTCGTCTTCACCCAGCCGAGCAGGCCGCTGTCGGTGAGCCGGGGCAGCGTGTCGTCGCCGTAGTCGATCAGCTGGTCCGCGGAGGACGTGGACGAGCTCGTCAGCGCGAAGGTGACGTGGATGTTGCGACGGTGGAGCTCCCGGGCCAGCACGGGCGCCGCCTGGGCGCTCGCGTCGACGATGACGCCGACGTCCGGCTTCAGGGTCGCCACCGTCGTCACCGGGCTGGCGCCGCCCAACGAGGAGACGAGCCCGTAGGCGACGCTCGACAGGAAGGCGGTGAGCACCACCCCGGCGGAGGCGACCACCCGGGTACCGGCGCGCACGGTGCGCACGCGCCAGGCCGGCAGCGGCGCCACGCGCCGGGTGCTGTTCAGGATCATGGCGGCGCTCGTCGGGCGCTGGGCGAACGCCATGTTCGGTTCGGCTCGCTCGGCCAGGGCACGCTCGATGGCCGGTCCGAGCTCGTCGATCGTGCTCGCCACCTGGGCCAGCCCGAAGCGCTCGAGCGCCTGGTTGGAGACGCGCACGTGCCCGTAGCCGAAGCCGTAGGAGATCACCGGACACCCGCGGATGATCGCCTCCAGCACGGTGAGCCCAACGCTCGAGTGGACCAGGAGGTTGGCGGCGGCGAGGATCTCCCCCATGCGGTTGGTGAAGCCGAGCACCCGCACGCGCGGGTCGCCCGCGAAGCGCTCGCTGACCCGTTCGCGCAGCTGCTGATTGCGCCCGCAGAGGCAGAGCACCTCGGCGTCCTGCGCCACGGCGAGCGCGACCTCGACGGCGCCGGCGACGTCACCGACCCCCCAGCCGCCCCCGGACACGGCGATCACCGGCCGATCCTGGGGCAGCCCGAGCGTCGTCCTCGCCTCCTCACGCCCCCGGGGCATGAGCACGGCGTCGGAGGTCGGCGGGCGCGACCACCGCACGCTGCCGGGGCCGGCGATCCGCTCCACCTCCTCGATCGACTCCGGGTGGGAGACCATGTGCAGATCGATCCCGGGATGCGCCCAGTAGCGCAGACCGGCGATGTCGGTGATCGAGGAGTACACGGGGATCCTCAGCCGACCGGTGCGGCGCATCTCGCCGAGCACCTGGGTGGTTCCCGGGTAGGTGGAGACGATCAGGTCGGGGTTGTGGGCGCGGATCAGCCGCATCAGCCCGCGGCGGCCGGCGCCGACGAGCAGCTTCGACGCCAGCCACCGCGTCGGCGGAACGTCCATGAACAGCCGGTACTGGAGATCGAAGAGCCAGGGGACCCAGCGGAACATGAAGGCCGAGTTCTCGCGCAGCACCGCGGTGGCCACCGGGCCCATCGCCGGCAGGCCGTTGACGACCGCCACGAACACGTCGGGATCCTCGCGCTTGAACTCGCGGGCGATCGAGCGCGCCGGAAGGTCGTGCCCCGCCCCGATGTCCGCGGAGATGATCAGCACCTTGCGCGGGCAGGCCTCGGGCTCATCGGCGTCGCCCCGGGCCGACAGCGGGTCGAGGCTGCCTCCGCGCACCGGGTCGGGCGCGGTCCGGGCCGCCGGCTCGAGGGCTCCCCCAGGGCCGGCAGGTCCGCCGGGACCGGCAGGCGCGGCGGCGGTCGAGGGGTCGCCGGCTCTGGCCGCCTGCTCGCGCCGCCAGGCGACGTAGCGGCGGATGCCCTCCCGGATCGGGGTCGCGGCCGACCAGCCGAGTTCCTCGCGTGCCCGGTCCGACAGGACGATCTTCGAGCCGAGGTCGCCGGGGCGGGCGGGCCCGAAGACGATCTCCGTGTCGCCGACGATCTCCCGCACGAGCTCGGCGATCTCCCTGATCGTCACGTCCTCGTCGCTGGAGAGGTTGTACACGCGGTTCTCGGCGATGTCGCCGAGCCCGGCCACGACGCCCTCGGCCAGGTCCTCCACGTAGACGAAGCGGCGCGACTGCAGCCCGTCGCCGCTCAGCGTGATCGGCTCACCCGCCAGGGCCCGGCTGACGAACGCGGGAATGACCGCCGCCTCGCGTGCGCGGGGCCCGTAGGGGATCCCGAAGCGCAGGATCGTGCAGTTGATGCCGTAGAGCTCCTGGTAGGACTTGCAGTAGAGCTCGCCGGCGAGCTTCGTGGCGGTGTAGAGGTGCGCGGGCGGCGGCAGCAGCGTCGTCTCCGAGACGGTCGTCTCCTCGGTGTCGCTGTACACCCAGATCGTCGAGGCGTAGACGACCCGCCGGACGCCGGCCCGCCGCGCGCCCTCGAGCACCGCCGCGGTCCCTCGAGCGTTGACCCGCTCGGCGTCGTGCGGCTCGGCCTGGACGTCATTGACGTCGGCCACCGCGGCGAGATGAGCCACGGCGTCGCACCCCGCGAGCGCCGCGGCGACGGCGTCCGCGTCGGTCACCTGGCCGATCACCGTGTCGACCCCGGCATGCTCGGGCCATGGCGATGGGCGCAGGTCGAAGATCACGGGCTCGTGGCCGTGCTCGCGCAGCCGGTCGACGACATGGGAGCCGATGAAGCCCGCGCCGCCGGTCACGAGCACTCTCATGCCGCGTCCTCCGAGCCGAACTCGTCCCGCGCGTCCAGCGGCCGGTAGTAGAGCGGGGGGCAGGAGTGGTGGCGGGCGACCCAGTCGGTGTTGGGCAGGTCGACCGGGTGACCGAGGATGCGATGGCACGGCTCTTCGTAGACGCGGCCGGTCGAACGCTCCAGCCAATCGAACACGATGTACTTGTACCGGCCGGAGACCATGCCCTCCGGGAGCTCGAGCCGGGAGCCGGCGAACTGCGGGTCCAGGAACGCCGACGCCACCTCGTTCTTCCAGGCGACGATCTCCGGCAGGCGCTCGACCTGGATCAGGCCGAGGGCGGCTGTGAACTCGCTCATCCGGAAGTTCAGGCCCTGGACGTCGTGGGTCGGCTTGCCGTAGTTCCGGAAGCCGCGAGCGAACTCGAGCACCTCGGGGCGCCCCGACACGAGGACCCCGCCCTCGCCGGTGGAGACCGTCTTGGTCGCATACATCGAGTACACACCCGCGTCCCCATAGGTGCCGGGCCGACGCCCGTGCCAGGAGGCGCCGTGCGCGTGTGCGCAGTCCTCGATCAGGAAGATCCCGTGCTCGGCGCAGTACGCCGCGATCCGCTCGGAGTCGAACGCGATGTGTCCGCCGATGTGAACCAGGAACGCGGCCCGGGGCCGATGCTCGTGCGCCCTGCGTTCGAAGTCGGCGAACGACATGCAGAGGTCCTCGCGGTTGCAGTCGACGAACTGGACCTCGGCGCCGGCCCGAATCGCGGCCAGCGGGGTCGCCATGAACGTGTTGGACGGGCAGAGCACGGTCTCACCCGCGACGCCGACGAAGTGCAGCGCGGCGAGCGCCGCTCCCGACCAGCTCGACGTCGCCACCGCGGGGAGCCCGTTCCACGCCTCCCAGGCGTGCTCGAAGCGAGCCGTCATGTCGCCCTCCGACCACCGGTTCGAGTCGAGCACCTCGTCGATCAGCGCGTGCAGCCGCGCGCGGTCGCGCTGGTCGAACCCGATCGCGAAGCGCCCGTACTCAGGCATGCTTCTGGTCTCTTCAGGGAAAGTCGTCATGAATCCTGCACGCCGTCCTCATCGGGTGCCACCGTTCCGCGCCGTGGTGGGCGCGCTCCGGGCGCCCCCGCGGATGGCCGGCCCTTGGGGACGCCACTGTGTTCGCCTCAGCTTAACTGCGTTAGCCCTCGGTTAGGCGTACGCCACGGTACCGAATCCCGCGGACCCCACCAGCTTCAGGATCGTCGGTAGCGCGGCGGCGGTCCGACGGTGGGAGCAGCGGGCGCTGTAATAGTCGGCGTCGTGGAGCAGGACGACGTCCCCGGCCCTGATGCCGGTGACGACGCGGGCGGTGATCTCCTCCGGGGTCGCCATCTTGCGCCAGTCGCGCCCCCACTTGGACCACAGCAGCGGCTGGAGGCCACGCTCCCGTGCGAGCCGGAGGCTGGTCGGGCTGTAGATCCCGAACGGCGGCCGGTGCAGCCGCGGCGTGCTCCCGGTGGCGTCCTCGATCGCCGCCAGGCCGCGGGCGAAGTCCGCGTCCATGTCCGCGGCCCGACGCAGCGGGTGCGGGCGATGTTGGTGGCCGTGCAGGCCGATGACGTGCCCCTGATCGAGGATCAGCCGGGTGAGCGCCGGGCGTTTGGCCACCTGCTCGCCGACGACGAAGAAGGTCGCCCGGACGTCGAACTCGGCGAGCACCTCGAGGATTCTCGGCGTGCCCTCCGGATGGGGCCCGTCGTCGAAGGTGATCGCCACTGCAGGTGGCCCGCTGGCCCCCTGCAGTGCCACGCCGTCGCGGGACGACGCGGCGAACCCCGAGGCGGCCAGATCCTCGAGGTTGAGCGGCAGGTTGAGCGCGCGCCCCCAGACGGGCACGTGCATGGCGAGGACATGGCGGATCATGTGCGGGGAGGGGAGCGACGGTGCACTGGTGTCATTTTCGGCACAAATCGGGTGCTCGCGCCTACCTCGCGTCTAATTTCATCCTCATGTCTGAGCCCTTCGACCGCGAGGTGACGATCCGTCGCCAGCGATTCGCCAACCCCGAGAATGGCTTCGCCGTGCTCGATGCCGACGCGTCGGACGAGCCGGTGGTCCTCGTGGGACCGCTCGCGCACCTCGAGATCGGCGAGCGGGCAGAGGTCACGGGCGTCCGGGTGACGGACAGCCGCTTCGGTGAACAGGTGCAGGTGAGCGCCGCCCGGCCCCTACCTCCGGAGGACCGAACCGCGCTCATCTCCTACCTGCGTCGCATCCGCAACATCGGCGACGCCCGTGCGAAGAAGCTGATCGACCGCTACGGGACCGAGCGTGTCCTCGACGCGATCGACGAGGAGCCCGCCGCCGCGTTCCGACGCGTGGGGCTGAACCCGTTTCGCGCGCAGGAGGCGGCCGCCTCCTGGAACGAGCTGCGGACGATCCGGCGGCTGCACCTGCTCCTGGCGCCGCACGGGCTCGCCTACCTGGCCAAGCGCATCAGCGATGAGTACCCGAACACGGCGCACCGGGTGATCGCCGAGAACCCGTACGAGCTCACGCGCCTCTTCGGCGTCGGTTTCCGGGTCGCCGACCGGATCGCGCGGGCCCACGCCGAGTCGGTCGAGGCGATCCCGGGCCGGGCGGCGGCCGCGCTCATCTACGCGCTCTCGGAGGCTGAGGGACGGGCGGGGAGCACGTGCCTGCCCGTCGGACAGCTGCTCGCCGCCGCCCGGGACCTGCTCGGGGAGCTCCCCGACGAGGAATCGCTCGAGCAGCTCGTCCAGGAGGGCGACCTCGTGCACGACGGCGACTGGATCTACCGCACGTCGACCTGGCAGCTCGAGCAGGAGCTGGGCGAGCGGGTGCTCGACATGCTCTCGGCGGGCGCACCGACCGGACGGCTCCGGGAGGTCGACGAGGTGGCGCTCGAGGCGGGCGGGCTCACCCTCACCGCCGAGCAGGCCGACGGCGTGCGGGCCGCCTTCGCCCATCGCCTGTCCGTGATCACCGGCGGGCCCGGGACGGGGAAGACCGCCTCGATCCGCACGATCGCCACGGTCGCACAGGCCCAGCACGCTCGCGTCCTGCTCGTCGCCCCCACCGGGCGCGCGGCGCGACGCATGACCGAGGCCAGCGGGGTCGACGCCAAGACGGTCCACTCGGCGCTCGGCTGGGTGCCCGGCGAGCTCCCCGAGCACGACGAGGAGGACCCGCTCCCGTACGACCTGCTGATCGTCGACGAATCCTCGATGGCGAACCTCGAACTGATGGTGACCCTGTTGCGAGCCGTCCCGCCCACCGCCCACGTGGTGCTGGTCGGCGACGCCGACCAGCTCGCCCCGGTCGGGGCCGGGAAGCCGTTCGCCGACCTCGTCGCCTCCGACGTCGTCCCGACGGCGCGGCTGCAGCACATCTTCCGCCAGGCGGCCGGCAGCATGATCGTGCAGGGCGCCCACGCCATCCGCCGCGGCGAGGCGCCCGAGTTCCGACCGGCGGAGGGGATGCGGCACGACCTCTTCCTGATGGAGCGGGCGAGCGCGCGTGAGGCGCTCGAGCTCATCGTGGACCTCGTCAGCACGCGCCTGCCCGCCCACTACGGGGTCAACCCGGTGGAGGACATCCAGGTCTTCGCCCCCGTCTACAAGGGGGAGCTCGGGATCGACGCGCTGAATCGGGCCCTGCGGGAGGCTCTGAACGGGACCGGGCGGCCCGTCGGCGGGGGGCGCCTGCGCACCGGCGACAAGCTGATGATGACCGGGCGCAACCTGCACGAGAAGGGGTTGATGAACGGGACGGTCCTCTACCTCGAGGACGAGATCCCCGGCGGTGAGGGCGATGAGGCGGCGCTCCTGCTGCGCAGCGACGAGCAGCTCTTCCGGCTGCCGCCCGAGGAGGCGGAGAGCCTGCGGCTCGGGTACGCGTGCTCGGTCCACCGCGGCCAGGGGATCGAACTGCCGGTGGCCGTGATCGTCGCGCACGAGCAGGCCGGGGCGTTCTTCCTGCGCCGGGAGATGCTCTACACCGCGATCACGCGGGCGAAGCTGGCGACGGTGATCGTCGGGAGTCGAGCCGTGGTGGCTCGAGCGGCGCGGACGCCGGACACGGATCGGCGGTACTCGCGGCTCGGCGAGCGTCTCCTCGCTGCAGCGTCGTAGTGCCGATCCCGGCGAGCAGGATTGCCCCGCCGATCACCTCGGTCACGCTCGGGGCCTGGCCGAGGGCGATCCATGCCGTGGCGATCCCGGCGGCCGGGACTATGAGCGCGAAGGGCACGACCGAGCCGACCGGGTAGCGCGCGAGCAGGGAGTTCCACACCCCGTAGCCGAAGAGCGAGCAGCCGACAGCCGTGTAGAGCGTGCTCGCCACCGTCAGCCAGCCGATGTGCGCCACGGCGTGACCGACCGCGTGCGGCCCGTTGACGAGCAGCGCGAGACCGAGCGCCGGGACTGGCACGACGATCCCCGACCAGACCGTGAGGCCGAACCCGCTCGTGATCTGCGCGCGGCGCGAGAGCACGTTGCCGACCGACCAGGAGAGGCAGGCCGCGACGATGACGGCGACGGGCAGCAGTCCCGCCGTGCTCGAGCGGCCGCCGATGAGCACGGCCAGGCCGGCCAGGCCGATGCCGACCCCGAGCAGCTGCCGCCGCGTCGGGCGCTCGTGCAGGAACAGGCGGGAGATGGCGATCGAGAAGATCACCTGGACCTGCACGAGCAGGGAGGCGAGCCCCGCCGGCATGCCGAGGTGCAGCGACAGGTAGAGCAGGCCGAACTGGCCGAGGCTGAGGAACAACCCAACCTCCAGGATCGTGCGCCACGGGCCGGGGCGCGGCACGACGAAGATCGCCGGGATCAGCACGACGAGGAACCGCGCGCAGAGCAGCAGGAACGGCGGGAAGCCCCGCAGGCCCTCGTCGATGACGACGAAGTTGGCGCCCCAGATGATCGCGACGAGCGCGGCGCGGAGGTTGTCGCGGGGAGACATGCCGGACCGATCCTAGGATGGCGCGCCGGGCCCTACCCCGCGCTGATCCGGAACTCCCACTCGCCGACCTCGACCACGTCCCCGTCGTGGAGCTGGCGGCCACGCCGCGTCTCGACGCCGGCGTTGACGAGCACCGCCCCGGCGGCGAGCAGGTCCTTGCCCTCGGCGCCACTCTCGACGACGCCGCCCAGCTTCAGCAGCTGGCCGAGCCGGATGGTGTCACCGGTGATCCTGATCTCCTGCATGGGCCCGAGCCGCGCCTCAGCGCGGAGGCATCCGGATGGCGCCGTCCAGCCGGATCACCTCGCCGTTCAGCATCGGGTTGGTGACGATGTGCTCGACGAGGTCGGCGTACTCCGCCGGCCGCGCGAGCCGGGCGGGAAAGGGGATCGACGCGGCCAGCGAGGCGCGGACCTCATCGGAGAAGCCGGCGAGCATCGGCGTGTCGAAGATGCCGGGGGCGATCGTCATCACGCGCACGCCCCGCTGTGCCAGCTCGCGCGCCGCGGGGAGCGTGAGGCCGACGACACCGCCCTTGGAGGCGGCGTAGGCGACCTGCCCGATCTGGCCGTCAAAGGCCGCGATGGATGCCGTGTTGACGCAGATCCCGCGCTCACCCTCCGCGTCGGGTGCGTTGGCCGCCATCCGCGCCGCCGCCAGGCGCAGCACGTTGATCGTGCCGAGCAGGTTGACGTTGATGACGGTCGCGAAGTGCTGAAGCGGCGTGGGCCCATCCCGACCGACGAGCCTCCCCGGCGAGCCGACGCCGGCACAGCACACGGAGATCCTCAACCCGTCCGACGCCGAGCCCGCCGCGGCGTCGAGCGCCGCGCCGACCGCGTCCGGATCGGTGACGTCGGCAGCGTGGGCGGCGCCCCCGATCTCCGTCGCCACCCGCTCGGCGCCGGCGAGGTTCAGATCGGCCACCGTGACCGACGCACCCTCCGCGGCCAACCGTCGCGCCGTCGCCTCGCCGAGCCCGGAGGCTCCGCCGAAGACGATGGCTGCCGCACCCGCGATCCGCATCCGCTCCTCCGCCGCCGGCGGCTACCTGATCGCCTCGATCCGCAGCCGGCGCACGCCGGCGGGGATCGGGATCTCGACCTCGTCGCCCAGGCCGTGCCCGAGCAGCGCCTGAGCGACCGGGGAACTCGACGAGATCAGCCCCTCGCGCGGCCTGGCCTCGTTCGGCGAGACGATGCGGAAGCTCTGGGTGGCGCCGGCGCCGAGGTCGGTCACCTCGACCGTGGCTCCGTGACGCACGGCATCGCCGCTGCTCGCCGCCTCCACCACCACCGCCGCGCGCACCTGCTCGCGCAGCCGGAGGATGCGCGTCTCCAGGTGGGCCTGCGCCTCCTTGGCGGCGTGATACTCGCCGTTCTCCTTCAGGTCGCCCCACTCACGAGCCGTCTTGATCCGCGCGGCGATCCCCGCCCGCCCGCTGCTCTCGAGCTCGCCCAGCTCCTCCTGCAGGCGCCGGAGCTCCTCCGCCGTCATCTCGATGGTGTCCATGGTCCTCCAACCGTTCCACGGCCGCCGGCTCGGCGCGCCGGGCACGACCTTAGCTCAAGGGTGATTGCTCGGTTTACGTGAGCAAAATTCTCGCCAGCCGACCAAAACGCGGTAGAGTGCCGCGCTCATGGAGATCGGGGTGGGCGGGCGCAACCTCAGACGGGTCGTTGCTGCGCTGAGCGCTGGGGTCGTCGGGCTCGTCTCCGTCGCCTCCGCGAGCGGCAGCGGTCCGTTCGTCGGCGGCCGGGCTGCGACCGTCCATTCGCGCACACCCTCCCGTTCGGTGTCCGCCACCGTCACGGTCTCCGCGATCTACTGTGGCGCCGTGGGGCGGCGCCAGTACGCCGGCCAGCGGTCCGGCGTCGAGCTGCTCGGCCGGTACCGCCGCCGCAACTCGGCGGTGCAGGCCTTCGACTTCGCCGGCTACTACAGCTTCTGCCGGGGCAACCAGCCCGTCTACACGCCGGAGTTCATCTTCAGCAACACCAACACCGGGTACCTGCGCTTCCGGCCCGCGCACTTCCGGATCGCTCCGGGCGACCCGCTGCAGGTCACGGTGTGGCGCGTCGGCCGCGGCCTCAGGCTGCGGATCGTCGACCTGAACACCCGCCAGACCCGCTCCCTCCGCGCGCCGGCCCTGAACCCGAACCTCGGGTGGGCGGCCGGCGCCTTTGAGCTGTTCGGCAACCAGTTCGGCCGGCCGTATCTGAACGGCTGGGCGGCCCTGATCAACCTCTACTCGCCGACCGGCGGGCCGAACGCCGTGCGCGGCCCCGTGCCGTGGGCGCCGATGGTCTTCACCCACCTGCGCGTCGACGGCCACATCGTCGGCCGGAACACGCCGCGCATCGCGCTCACCACCTGGCGCGTCGGCGGCGGTGTCGCCTCCGCGACCGTCCGCCCACGGGTGCGGGCGACGATCGCGGGCACCCAACCGACGAACGCGACGGTCACCCCGCCGGTGAACGGCAGCTTCGAGTCCAACGACGGCGGCCTGCCGGCCCCCGTCCTGGGCAAGAACGTCGACATCACGCCGGTGACCGGTGACGTGCGGGTGCGGGTGACCGGTCAGCACACCTTCCGCCGCGTCGCCGTGGGCGCCCAGGTTCCGAACGGGTCCGAGATCGACGCGAGCCACGGATCGGTCCAGATGACGCTGGCGCTGCCCCACGGAAGCTACGAGTCGGGCGTCTTCTACGACGGCCGGTTCGAGCTGCACCAGGACCGCTCCACGGGCGCGACGACGGCGACCCTGTCGGGCGGACCCGGCGCCCAGTACTGCCCGGTCACGGTCGGGGGACCGAACAGCGCCGTCGGCATCGCCTCGCGGGCCGTGAGCGCGCGGGGTGCCGTGGCCTCGGTCGCGAGCGCCACCGCCACGGTGGCCAAGGCGAAGGGCAGGGCCAAGGGCAAGGGGACGGCGAAGGGCAACGCCAAGCCGAAGGGCAAGAAGCTCCAGAGCCTCTGGGCCAACGCGCACGGCAGCTTCACGACGAAGGGCTCGGGTGGCGCGGCCGCCGTGCTCGGCACCAAGTGGTACACCGAGAACACCTGCGCCGGCACCTACTTCCGGGTCGTGCGCGACAAGATCCGGGTCACGGCGTACTACCCGCACCCGCACACCGTGGTCGTCACGGCCGGGCACTCGTTCTTCGCCCCCGACGCGGCGGTGCCGATCATCCAGGTCTCCCCGGTGAGCACCACCGGTGGCCACTTCAACGTCCGTATCACCGACACCTATCGCCTCACGGTGGTCAGCCCCGAGCACCCCTTCTACGTCGATGCGGCCGTCGCGCCGAACCTCCCCGGCAACGGCACGACCGCGCTCTTCCCCGACGGCTCGGTAAACGGCATCCCGCGCTGGTACGTGCTCTTCAACATCACCCCGAACCTGATCAACTTCCAGTACTGGAACGTCGGCGTGCAGATCGGTTCGAAGCTGTACCTGGTCCGCCTGCGCGTGCACGGCTGAGAGCGCCGGCTCGGGCGGTTGCCGCGGGGGTTCGGATCGGCGGCGGTACGGGTACGCCGTCACGCAGTGGCCCAACGGGAACCTGAGAGCCCCGCCGAACTCGACCGGCACTCGATGCGCACGGTGCTGAAGCGCACCCGAGTGGAGTTCAGGAACGACAACGTCACCGACCTCGCCGCCGCCCTGACCTACTACGGGGTCCTGGCCGTCGTGCCGGGCCTGATCGTGCTGGTGGCCATCATCGGCCTGATCGGCGGCAACTCGACGCAGCTGCTGCATCAGGTGACGGCCGTCGCCCCCGGCTCGGCGGCGCGGGTCATCCAGACGCTGATCCGTCAGGCGGAGCACCACCACAGCGGCGCCGGCGTGGCGGCGATCATCGGCATCGTCGTCGCCCTCTGGTCGGCCTCCGGGTACGTCTCGGCCTTCATGCGCGCCGCCAACCGCGTCTACGACATCGGCGAGGGTCGCCCCATCTGGAAGAAGGCGCCGCTGCGGCTCGCCCTGACCCTGTTCTCGGTCGTCATGCTCGTGCTGATGGCGGCACTCGTCGTCCTCACCGGCTCGGTGGCGCGGACCGTGGGCAATTCGATCGGCGTCGGCAGCACCGCCGTGACCATCTGGGACATCGCCAAGTGGCCGGTGCTCGTCGTGCTCATCTCGGTGCTGCTCGCCGTGCTGTTCTGGGCCACGCCGAACGCCAAGCAGGCCGGGATCAAGTGGATCAGCCCCGGCGGCGTGCTCGCCACCGTCGCCTGGCTCGTCGTCTCCGCGCTGTTCGCGCTCTACGTCTCGGACTTCTCCTCCTACGACCGTACGTACGGCTCGATGGCGGGCGTCGTGGTCTTCCTCGTCTGGTTGTGGCTGACGAACGTGTCGCTGCTCTTCGGCCTCGAGCTGAACTCGGAGCTCGAACGCGAGCGCGCCGTTGAGCAGGGCCTGCCCGAGGAGGTCGAGCCGTTCGCCGAACCGCGTGACACCCGGAAGATGTCCGAGGAGCAGCGTCGGGCGGTCGAGGAGAGCCTCGAGGTGCGTCGGCGGACGATCGGGAGCGGCGAGCCGGCGCCGAGCGCCCGGCGTGACCCGGCCCGGCGCTGAGGCGGCCCGGCGCTGAGGCGACCCGGCGGCTGACGCGGGCGGCTACAGGAGCGCGCTGACGAGCAGCGCGGCGCCGAGGAGCGCCACCATGTGGGCCGCCTGGTCGACGAGCGCCGCCACCACGTGATTGGCCACCGGGTCCATGCCCTTGACCCGTCGCAGGTAGGCGCGCAGCAGGCGTCCGTCGTCCTGGATCAGATGCGGGAGCGAGACGGCCGCGGCGATGATCAGCGTGCTCCACCCCAGGCGGGTCTGGATCCAGAGGAACGCCGGGATGTAGGCGACGGAGTAGGTGAACGTGTGCGAGAACAGCGCGCGTCTCGCCTCCGGGTCCCGACCCAGCCCGTTGCGCTTGTGCGTGGCCTGCCAGTCCGTCTGCAGGATGTAATCGCCGCACTGATGTGTGGCGAAGAAGAGGACGAAGAGCGCGGGCCAGGTCATGGGGTCACCTGCATCTGGTTATCGTCCGCGGTCGCCGCGGAGTCGAGCCCGGATCCGCCCGTTGCATCGCGCAGCGAATAGATGCGCATCTTGCGCTCGCGGCCACGGACCTCGAACTCGTCGACGAAGATCAGGTCGTCGGGGCGCTCCGCGAGCATCTCGCAGGTCGACTCGGCGACGAACAGCATGTGGTCGGTTCCCTTCGTCATCCCCTCGAGGCGCGACGCGGTGTTGGTGGTGTCGCCGATGGTCGTGTACTCGACGCGCTGCTCGGCCCCGACGTTGCCGCACATCACCGGGCCCGTGTTCAGCCCGACGCCCATCCGGAAGCCGGACGGGTACCCCTGATCGGCCAGCCAGCCGTTGAAGTTGGCCAGGCGCGGCCCGATCATCTCGCGGGCGGCGCGCAGGGCCCGGTCGGCGTGGTCATCCTGCTCGAGCGGCGCGCCGAAGGTGGCCATGATCCCGTCGCCCATGTAGGCGATCAGGGTCCCGCCCGCCTCGAGGATCGCCTCGGTCATCTCGTTGAGGTAGTGGTTGACGACGGCGATGACCCGCTCGACCGGCTGGTGCTCGGAGAAGCGCGTGAACCCGCGCAGGTCGCTGAACATCACGGTGCAGACGCGCTCGACCGCCGCGAGGCGCAGGTCGTCGTCGCTGGAGGCGAGCACCTGGTCGACGACCCCGGGCGGCACGAAGCGGGCGAAGGTGGAACGGGCGTACTGCCGCTCAAAGGCCTCCCCCAGGTACACGACCGTGAGCGTTCCGACGATGCCGACGAGCAGCGCGAACTCGGGGTCGATCACGGCGACGATCCAGCCGGAGTCGAATGTCAGCTGCGCCGCGACGGCGTAGAGGATGCCGGCGAGCAGACCGGCGAAGAGCGCCCGCACCGCCCAGTTGCGCGCGCCGAGCAGCGGCGCGACGCTGCCGAGCAGCACGATGAGCAGGACGTTGACCCAGCCGGCGTCGAAGCGCACGGGGATGCCGTGGACGATGGTGGCGGCGGCGTTGGCGACGATCTCGGTGCCGGCCATCAGACCGCCGCCCATCGGGGTGGTGTGCCGGTCCTGGAGGATCGGCGCCGTCGCCCCGATGATCACGGTCTTGCCGCGCACGAGCGAGGCGGGGAAGCGGCCGGTGAAGGCCCGCCAGTACGAGAGAAACGGCACGGTGCCGGGCGGGCCCGCGTAATCGATGGGCACCGACGCGGTCGGCCCGCCGAAGAGCGCCGGCGAGACGGGGTGACCGAGGACCTGGGCGGCGATCGCGGCGGGGAAGGTCTCGAGGCCCTGGTAGGAGTACCGGGTCCGCCGGTAGGCCCCGTCGCTGTCGGGGACGACGTAGGCGTTGGCGGCGACGGCGTGGCCGAACTCTCTCAGATGCGCGTTGCCGCCGAGGATGTCGGTCGAGCCGTTCGCGCCGACCGTGGTGGTGGCGAGCACGACGTGCCCGGCCCGGGTGAGCGCGCGGGCGAGCGCGTAATCGTCGGCGGGCCCGAAGTTGCTCGGGTTCGAGAACTGGAGGTCAACCGCGATGTGGCGGGCGCCCGCCCGCACGAGATTGTCGATCACGCGGGCGTGATCGCGGCGCGGGAACGGCCAGTTGGCCGCGTACCGGTGGCTCTCGGCGAAGAAGGTCAGGGTCGAGGAGTCGATGCCGACCACCACGAAGTTGCGCAGCAGCGACGGGTCGGCTCCCCGCACCTGGTAGCGCGCGTCGAGCGTCTGCAGATCGGTGCGATGGAAGGCCCCGGTCGCGTGGGTGAGCACGCCCGCGCCCGACGCCACCAGCGCGACGAGCAGGAGGAGCAGCCGACGCCGCCGACGCCACCGCTGTCGGCGCACCTATCCCCCCACTCGTTCCACGGCGGTCAGCATCGCTCGCGCATGCTATTCGAGGGAGGAACGGCGCGTGGTGGATCCGTTGCGGGCTCGCCGGCGCCCCGAGTTCCGCCCCGCGGCGCCACGAGTTCCGCCCGGCTGCGCCCCTCGATCCGGCATCCGCGCCGCCTCCCTGCCAGCATCCTGAGCGGATGGGCACCTCCCGGAATCTCGTCAACCTCAGCGGTGTCGCCAAGGGGTACGCGGCGCGCACGGTGCTCGACGGCGTCACCCTCGGGATCGCCGACCGCGACCGGATCGGGGTGGTCGGCGGCAACGGCCAGGGGAAGTCGACCCTGCTCGAGCTGATCGCCGGGGCCGAGCCGCCCGACGAGGGCCAGGTCACCCGGCTCGGCGGCCTGCGCCTCGGCGTCCTGGACCAGAGCGACCGCCTCCCCGCCGGGGCGACGATCCGCGCCGTGCTCGTCGGCGACCGCGCCGACCACGAGTGGGCGGCGGACCGCGAGTTCCGCGGCGTGCTCGACGGGCTGCTCGGCGGCGTCACCTTCGCCCGGTTCGCCGCCGGGATCGACACGGAGGTGGAGGGCCTCTCGGGCGGCGAGCGCCGACGGGTGGCGCTCGCCCGGGTGCTGCTCGAGCATCCCGACCTGCTGCTGCTCGACGAGCCGACCAACCACCTCGACGTCGAGGCGATCACCTGGCTGGCCGAGCATCTCGCCGCCCGCGACGGCGCGATGCTGATCGTCACGCACGACCGCTGGTTCCTCGACGCCGTCTGCACCCGGACCTGGGAGGTGACCGATCGCAGCGTCCATCAGTACGAGGGCGGCTATGCCGCCTACGTGCTGGCCCGGGCCGAGCGCGACCGCGTGCAGGCCGCCCGGGAGGAGCGCCGCCAGCAGCTGATCCGCAAGGAGCTCGCCTGGCTGCGCCGCGGCCCCCCGGCGCGGACCTCCAAGCCGCGTTTCCGCATCGAGGCGGCCAACGCCCTGATCGCCGACGAGCCGCCCGCCCGCGACCGGACCGAGCTGCTGCGCTTCGCCACCTCGCGGCTCGGCGACAAGGTGATCGAGGCCGAGGACGTCTCCTACCGCTACGCCACCTCCCCCGTCGTCCGCCACGTCACCTGGCGCCTGGGCCCCGGGGATCGCGTCGCGCTGGTCGGAGCCAACGGTTCGGGCAAGTCGACGCTGCTGCGGCTGCTCGCCGGCGAGCTCACCCCGACCTCCGGGCGGGTGCAGCGCGGGGAGACCGTGCGGCTCGCCCACCTCTCCCAGCAGGCGGCGGAGATCCCCGAGCAGCGGACGGTGATCGAGGCGGTCGAGGAGGTGAAGCGCCGCGCGACCCTCGCCGGGGGGGAGGAGCTCACGGCCGGGCGGCTCGCCGACCGTTTCGGCTTCCGCGGCGAGCGCGCGATCACCCGGGTCCGCGACCTCTCCGGCGGCGAGCGCCGCCGGCTCACCCTCATGCGCCTGCTCATGTCCGAGCCGAACGTGCTGCTCCTCGACGAGCCGACGAACGACCTCGACATCGAGACCCTCACCGCGCTCGAGGATCTGCTCGACCATTGGCCCGGCACGCTCATCGTCGTCAGTCACGACCGGTACTTCGTCGAGCGGGTGGCGGACAACGTCTTCGCGCTCGACGCGCTCGGCGGCATCCGCCACCTGCCCGGCGGGATCGACCAGTATCTGGCGGAGGTCGGAACCTCGGCCCCGGCGCCCGGTCCCGCTGGACCCGGCGCCGGATCGGGCGCGGCGGCGAAGGGCGTGAAGCCCGGAGCGGCGCTTCGCCAGGCGCGCAAGGACCTTCAGCGCCTCGAGCGCGAGCTCGAGGCGCTGGACGAGCGCGAGCGGGTCCTCCATGAGGCGATCGTCTCCGCCGCGACCGACCACGAGCGGCTCGTCGGCCTCGGTGCCGAGCTCGACGCGCTCGTCTCCGAACGGGAGCGTCTGGAGTCGAGCTGGCTCGAGGTGGCGTCCCTGCTCGAGGGGTGAGCCGGTCGCCGCGCCCCACCATTAGAGTGTGGCGTCATCGCCACGCTGCAGCGCTCCGATTCGATCTCCCGCCGCGCCGCCGCCGCCGTCCGCGCGGGGCTGGCCGAGCACTGGCTGATCACCGGCCTGGTCCTGATCGGGGCGGTCGTGCGGGCGCTGGCGATGGTGGCCTATTCGCCCGCGCTCCTCTTCCCCGACTCGTGGGGGTACATATCGACGGGGCTGACCGGGGCCTTCGTCGGGCTCCCGAGACTCCATCCGGTCGGCTACCCATTGCTCGTCCGGCTGCTCACCCTCCCCGATCGCAGCCTGACCGAGCTCGTCGCCTTCCAGCACCTCGCCGCGCTCGGGGTGGGCGTGGCCGTCTACGCGGCGCTTCGGCGCGCGCGGCTGCCGCCCTGGGCCGCCGCGGCCGCCGCGGCGCTCGTCCTCCTCGACGGGTACACGATCACGCTCGAGCAGTACGTGATGTCGGACACGTTCTGCACCGTCGGCCTCGTGCTCACGCTGCTCGTGCTCGCGTGGCCGTGGCTCCCGGGCACCTCAGCGGGGCGCTCACCCGCGCCGTCGCCCGGTCGCGCGACGGTCTGCGGCCTGCTCATCGCCGGGACGTCGCTCGTCCGCGAGGTCGCGCCGTTCACCCTGCCGGTGATCGTGGTGTACCTGCTCTGGACCCGCGCGGGCTGGCGATCGCTCGTGGCGCTGCTGGTGGCCGCGGTCCTCCCGCTGCTCGCCTACAGCGCGCTGATCGACAGCCGCTTCCACGTCTTCTCGCTGACGACCATGTCCGGCTGGACGCTCTACGGGCGCGTGGGCGGGTTCGCCGATTGCCGAGGCGTGCCGCTCGGGCGGCCCGAGCGGCGGCTGTGCGAGACCGCGGCGCAACGGGCCAGTCACCCGAGCGCACCGGATTGGTACATCTGGGGCCCGTCGCCGGCCCAGCGCGTGTTCCATCCCGACACCGAGTCCGTCACTCAGATCGCGCCGACCAACCACATCCTGCAGTCCTTCGCGCGGGCGATGATCGTGCACCACCCGCTCGCCTTCACGAGCGCGACCCTGAGTGATTTCGCGCGCTACTTCACCCCGGGAGCAGTTCCCTATCGGGACGCGGTGAGCGCCACCTCGCTGCCGATTCGGGCCGCGCTCGAGGCGCACAGCCCCACGACGCAGCGCCGTGACCTCCCGGGCCTGCGTCTGGCCGTGCGGTCGCCGGCCGGTCTCGTGCGCGCCTACCGGGCCGTGGTGCACGTGCCCCGACCGGTCCTCGCGCTGCTCGCGCTCGCCGCCGCGCTCGCCCTCGTCCTGCGCGTCCCGGCCCGACGGGAGATCCTCCTGTTCGCCGGCAGCGCCGTGCTCCTCCTGCTCGGCACCGCGGCGACGGGCGGATTCGGTCTGCGCTACCTGCTTCCCGCCGTTCCCCTGCTCGCGATCGGCGGCGGGATCGCCGTGGCGCAGCTGCTGGCGCGCCGTTCGGGGGCCTAGTCGGAGGGAACGGGTCCGCCGAGCGCGGCGAGCGCCGCGTCGGCGTCGTCGTGGTGAACCATCTCCACGGCCCAGCCGTCCCGGAAGGTGATGAGGCTGGCGGTGAGCCGGGGGTGCGGGTCCTCCTCGCTCGGGTGGGGTCGCAGCACGACCACGACGCGGGCTCCGTGCTGCACCACGTCGACGATCTCGGGCAGCGGGCCGGCTCCGCGGGCGTCGCGACCGGCGATCCAGGCGATCGCCTGCGCCCGGTTCTGGCAACCGTCGGCGGGAACACCGCCGTGCCAGCGGACGTCGGGGGCGAGGAACTCGCTGACGGCGTCGAGGTCGCCGCGCGCGATGGCGGCGTACCCCGCTCGGACGATCTCGACGTAGCTGACGGGCTCGCTCTCGGCGGTGGGATGTCCCAACTCCGGCACGATCACGACTCTACGCCTCTGGACCGCACCGGGTCAGGATGGCCGGATTCCGTACCCTCGCTCCAATGATGATGCGCGCGAGGGGAGTCACCGATGCCTGAACCACCCAAGCGGCCACCGCGGCGACACCTGACCGTTCAGTCCGTCAGTCAGCTCACGCCGCGCCTGCGCCGGGTGGTGGCCACCGGCGAGCTCGACGGGTGGGACCCGGCGAGGCCCGGGGCCCATTTCAAGGTCTTCGTTCCGCAGCCGGGGTCCGACGAGCCGGCGATGCGCACCTACACGGTGCGACGGTTCGAACCGGGGGCGCTGACGATCGACTTCGCCGACCACAGCGACGGCCCGGCGACGACATGGGCCAAGGGGGCGCAGCCCGGCGCGGGCTTCCAGATCTCGGGCATGGCGAAGTCCGGGTTCGTGCCCGACCCCGGGAGCGCCTGGTGCGTCTTCCTCGCCGATCACGCCGCGCTGCCGGCGGTCGCCGCGATCCTCGAGTCGCTCCCGGCGGGACTGCACGCGCTCGCCACCCTCGAGCTCCAGGACCCTCGCGACGCCCTCCAGCTCGAATCGGCGGCCGCGCTCGAGGTCCGCTGGCTCACCGAACGCGGCGAGGCCTGCGAGCAACTCGTCGCGGCCGCCCAGGAGCTGAGCCTCCCCGACGGCGACGGCGAGGTCTGGGTCGGCTGCGAGGCGAGCGCGATGCGGCGGATCCGCGCCCACCTGCTCCACGAGCGCGGCCTGCGCCCCGGTGCCCTGCACACGCGCGCGTACTGGCGGCAGGGCACGGTCAACCACTCCGACCACGACACCGGCGAAGAGGACGACTGAGGGCGGTGCCCGACGCGCCGTCCGCGGAGGGTCCGCCACCAAGCCGGCTGGTGGGCTTCCTGCGGCGGTTCGCGGCGTTGCGCCTCCCCGATCTGCGCTACGTCTTCTCGGCGACGCTCGTCTCCGCGCCTGATCAGGCCCTGGCCCAATCGCGCGCGGGCGCGAGCCGGATGCTCAACAGGTGTCCGGGCCGAGCGTTCGTCGTGAGCCACAGCCGCCCCGGGGAGGAGGCGGCCAGGACGGCGTTTTGCCGCGTGGTGTCCAGGCGCGTGAGGCGGCCACGGCGACTGATCCGGTAGATGTGCCCCTGACCGAGCGGGCCGAGGTAGAGCGCGCCGTCCGCGACCACGGCGCCGCGAGTGTCCGGGGCCGGCACGCGGCGGATGATGCGGTCGGTGCGCGGATCGATCTCGAGGGCCACCGTCCTCGTGGAGGTGCCGAAGGCGTTGGTGAACGCGACCGCCCAGACGACCGGACCGTCGCTGATGACGCCCTGAACGTCGAGCGGCAGGCCGCCCTGCAGGATCGCCCGGATCCGGAGATGCGTGCGGTGCGGCGCCAGCCATCCCACGCCATCCAGGTTCTCGGCCACCCACGTGCCGTGCCGGTCGGTGGTGGTCGCGTTGTCCTCGCTCGGCGTGCGGATCATGCGCACGAGCGGGCCGTTGCGGGTGCCGATCTGGGCGCCAGCCGCGGGATGTCGACACCCACACGTCGCCCGCCGAGGTGCTCATCGCACTCGGCAGGAACTGGTGGACGCCCGGCGCCGCGGGGACCGGCAGCCGCAGGTCGACCGTGGCGGTGACGTGCCCGGTCGCCGGATCGATGCGGGTGATCGCACCGCTCAGGAAGTGCGCGACCCAGAGGCTGGCTCCGACGGTGGTGAACGCGCTCACGTCGGGCAGCGAGAGCCGTCGGATGACGCGACGGCCGGCGGCATCGACCTCGACGAGCTGCTCCTCGTCCAGGCCCGTGTCGGCGGCACCGCAGAGGTAGACGCAGGTGAGCACCCAGATGTGGCGCCGTGCGGCCTGCGCCTCGCCGATGTAGCCGCCGACGTCCACGGCGGTCATGCGCGCGCCTGATGCCGGAGGGGCGTACCGCGACCCGACCCCCGAGGGTTGGGTCAGCAGAACCCCGGCGCCGGCCGCGGCTGCCACGGTGACCAGGCCGACCGCCCTGCGGCGCCGCTGCCGGCGCCGCGCGTCCCTGATGACCGCCCAGCGCGGCAGGTGGAACTGCGGATGGGGACCCGCGTCCATGATGGTCCCATGCTAACTAGCACCATCACCCGTGTCGAGGGAGCGGATCACCCGCGCGTGCTCGCGCATCGTCTCCTCCCCGTCCTGTCCGGGCTGGCGGCCGAAGCCGCAGTACATCGCGACGCCGAAGTCCGACAGGTAGCGCGAGGCGGTCCGGTGGCGGCGGTGCAGTCCGGCCACGCCGTCGAGCGGCAGCACGATGCCGAGGAACACGCGCGCGCCCCGGGGCTCGAGGTCGACGAGCGGGCGGAAGAAGGTCCGGTCCTCGCTGCGCAGGTAGCGGGGGCCCGCGAGATGCAGCCAGTCAACCGTCCGACCGGACTCGGAGACGGCGAAGTTCGCCATGCGGACGAGCACCTGGTAGTCGCGCGCCTCGTACATCGGCCACTCGGGGAAGGTGCCGTAGCAGAGGTGATATCCGACGAGCGTCTCCTCCGGGATCAGGCGCGTCAGGCGCGTCACCGGCCCGGCGAAGCGCTCCCAGGCGCCCTCGTTCGTCCAGGCGAGCACGCCCTCGATGTCCTGGGTCTCGTAGGCGCAGTCCCACTGGAGGGCGAGGTCCCCCGGGGGGATCGCGTCGAACAGCCGGGGAAGCTCGCGCGCGATCAGATCCTCGTAGCCGGCCTCCGCGCGCGGGTAGTCGGCGGCGAAGTCATGCTTGAAGGCATTCATCGCGCTCGACGGGAAGGGCAGGCCGACCTGGAAGCGCAGGTGCGCCGGGATGACACCGGCGTCGCGCAGCTCGCGAAACAGGGCGTAGGACTCGATCGCCACGTCGATGCGCGGCCAGCGGTCGAAGCGGACGCGCTCCACCCCCTCCCGGACGCTGAACACCGGCGTCTCGTAGGCGTGGCGCGGCAGGCCGGTGGGTGACTCCGTCTCCGAGATCACGACGACGTCCGCGCTCGGGCGGATCAGGCGCTCGCGCTCGTAGCTGACCCAGCCGCCCATCGGTCCCGTCTCGCCGTCGGGGAGCGAGAACACAAGGTCCCCAAACAGCTCGGCCCCGGTCCGCAGGGCGTGCTCGGCCGATTCGGCCGGCAGGCTGCCGACCAGCAGCATCGGGCTGTTCACGCGTCGCTCGGGCATCGGCCTCCCCTCGTCGGATGGGCCATCTTAGACCTCACTCACGGGAGGATCCCGCCGAGCGGGCTCGCCACCGGCTCGTAGGGGGGCTGCTGTCCCCCGGAGCGGCGGTCGGGCGGGCTGAATGGCCGGCGTCCCACGCCATCGAGGTCCGCAGGTTGCTCTTCGTGGTAGTGGGTCGCCGCCTGGAAGTCGGCGCCAATCTGGATCAGCGTCCGTTCCGCGAACGGCAGCCCGACGAGCTGCATGCCCACCGGGCCGCCGTCGACGTGGCTGCGACCCGCGGGCAGCGATAGGACCGGAAAGTTCGCGTCGTTCCACATCGAGAGGCGCCAGCCGGACACCTCGAGCTCGAGCGCCTGCTCGGCGTCCTCCAGCGCAGGTTGGTCGCTCTTCATCGTCTCCGCGGCAGACGCCGGCTCGACCACCGCGTCGAGGGCCTTCCCGTCGAAGATCCGCCGCCAGGTCTGCACGAGCGCCGCGCGTTTGGCCTGCGCCTGGACGTACTCGACGGCCGTCCCGACGGTGTGGCCCAGCGGGTCGAAGAGCTCCCGGAATTGGGTCCGGTGGAGGTCCCGACGGTCCGTGAACTGCGCGTGGATCGCGAGCGACTCGGCTCCGAGGATCGTTCGCCAGCCCGCGCCGAACCCGCCGTTCTCCTCGAGCGGGTTCCCGGGGTAGTCGAAGGGAACGAGCGTCGCGCCGAGGTCGGCGAGCTCCGTGCAGAAGCGCGTCCACACCGAGGCGACCCCCGGAGCGAGATCCGCGTCGTCGAGGCGCGGGATCCCGATCCGCGCGCCACGCAGCGGCCGGGGCCCCGAGCGGGGAGCGGTGAGCTGGGTGATCGTCGCCGGATCCTGCGGGTCGCGCCCGGAGATCGCCTCCAGAAGGAGGGCGCAGTCGGCGGCACTGCGAGCCATCGGACCGACGACGTCGTAGGTGAAGGTGATCGGGATGCAGCCCGCCGTGCTGACGAGCCCGAAGGACGGCTTGATCGCGGTCAGGTTCAGCAACGCGGCCGGCGTCCTGATGCTCCCGCGCCCGTCGGTGCCGAGCGTCGCAGGCACCGTCCGGGTGGCGACCGCGATGCCGCTGCCACTGCTCGACCCGCCCGGGCTGAACGAGTCATCCCACGGGTTAACCCCCCAGGTACCGCACGAGAACTCACCGCAGTGCAGGTGGCCCAGCAGCACGGCGCCCGCCTCGCGAAGCCTCGCCCAGACCGTGGAGTCGACGCTCGCGACGTTGCCCTCGAGCACAGCGCTGTCGGCCGTGAGCGGCAACCCGCCCACGCCGATCACGTCCTTGAGCCCGACCGGAATCCCGGTCAGGGGCCCACCGGCTCCGTCACGCAGCCGCCGGTCCGCGTTGCGGGCAGCCGCCAGCGCCGCGTCCTCGTACACGTTGAGCCACGCGGAGTAGAACGGATCGCGCGTACGGATGCGCTCGAGGCAGGCGGCCGTCAGCTCCTCGGACGTGAGACGCCCGGCGCGCAGCAGCGCGCCGGCCTCAGCGACCCCCAGATCAGCGGGATGCCTGGCCATCGGGGTCACTCCTCTAGTGTTGCGGATCAACTGTGACGGAGCCCTGTCGTCAGGATCGGGATTGAACGCCGCATACGACGAGATCGTCGTGGGCGGCGGCCACAACGGCCTGGTCGCGGCAACGCTGCTCGCCCGCGCAGGCCGGCGCGTCGTGGTGCTCGAGCGGCGTGCGCACCTGGGCGGCGCCGCCGTGTCCGAGTCGCCGTTCCCCGGGGTCGGGGTGCGGCTGTCGCGGTACTCGTACCTGGTCAGCCTGTTCCCCCGCGAGCTGCTCGCGCGACTCGGCATCGAGCTCGAGCTGAGACGCCGGCGGGTGGCGAGCCACCCACCCAACGCGGCGCCCGAGATGCACGAGCTCACCGGACGGATCGCCCGCGCGGTGGCCCCGACACTGCTTGAGCCGCTGCGCTCGCGCGCCCAGATGCGGGAGCTCGTCGCGGACGACGCGACGTGGGAGGCGGTCTTCGAGCGGCCGCTGTCCGAGCTGCTCGAGCGGCTCGTGCCCGACGAGCTCACCCGCGGCATCGTCGCCACCGACGCGCTGATCGGGACCTTCGCCGCGCTGGATGATCCGGGCCTGGCGCAGAACCGCTGCTTCCTGTACCACGTGATCGGCAACGGCACGGGGGAGTGGGACATCCCGGTCGGCGGCATGGGCGCGCTCAGCGACGCGCTCGCGGCGACGGCCCGCGCGGCCGGCGCGCAGCTGCGCACCGGCGTGGAGGTCGTCGGCCTCGAGGCCGTTGCGCCCGACCGCGCGGTGCACGTCCACACGGCCGACGGCGAGCGACTCGTCGCCCACAACCTGCTCGCGAACGTCGCCCCCAGCGTGCTCGCACGCCTGCTCGGGGACCCGCCGCCACGGCCGGCACCGGAGGGCTCGCAGCTGAAGCTCAACATGGTGCTGAGCCGGCTCCCCCGGCTGCGAACCCCCGACGTCGCGCCCGAGGAGGCGTTCGCCGGCACCTTCCACGTCAACGAGAGCTACGCGCAGCTGCGCGCCGCGCACGCCGAGGCGGCCACCGGGCGCATGCCGCGGCTCCCACCCGCCGAGGCGTACTGCCACTCCCTCACCGACCCGTCCATCCTCTCCCCCGACCTGGCGGCGGCGGGGGCGCACACCCTGACGGTGTTCACCCTCCACATGCCCGCGCGGCTCTTCCGGGACCCCGGCGCCAAGCGTCGCGCCGTCGAGGCGACGCTGCGCTCGCTCGACACCGTCCTGGCCGAGCCGATCGAGTCGTGCCTGCTCCGCGACGCCGCCGGGCGGCCGTGCCTGGAGGCCCGCACCCCACTCGAGCTCGAGGCGGAGCTCGGCCTGCCCGGCGGCCACATCTTCCACGGCGACCTCCGCTGGCCGTTCGCCGAGACCGACGAGCAGGTGGGGCGCTGGGGGGTCGAGACCGACCGCCCGAACGTGTGGGTCTGCGGGGCGGGGGCACGGCGGGGCGGCGGGGTGAGCGGGATCCCCGGCCACAACGCGGCGATGGCGGTGCTGGAGGCGGCCGGGTAGGGGCGCGAAGCAGCGGCGAGCGCCCCGCGGCGAAGCGTCACATGTTGCGCCGGTACTCGCCGCCGACGTCGTAGAGCGCCGCGGTGATCTGGCCGAGCGAGGCGCACTTGACGGCCTCCATCAGCTCGGCGAAGACGTTGCCGCGGGCGCGGGCGACCTCCTGCAGGCGCGCGAGGGCGGCCGGGCGCCGCGCGGCCCCGCGCGCCTGGAAGGCACGGAGGTTGGCGATCTGCCGACGCTTCTCCTCCTCGGTGGAGCGGATCAGCTCGAGCGTGTCGATGTGCTCGCCGTGGCCGTCGCGGGGCAGGAACGTGTTGACGCCGATCAGCGGCAGCTCGCCGGTGTGCTTGAGCCGCTCGTACAGGAGGCTCTCCTCCTGGATCTTCGAGCGCTGGTACATCGTGTCCATCGCGCCGAGCACGCCGCCGCGCTCGGAGAGACGCTCGAACTCCGCGTACACGGCCTCCTCGACGAGGTCGGTGAGCTCGTAGATGATGAACGAGCCCTGCAGCGGGTTCTCGTTGAAGTTCAGACCGAGCTCGCGGTTGATGATCAGCTGGATCGCCACCGCCCGGCGCACCGACTCCTCCGTCGGGGTCGTGACCGCCTCGTCGTAGGCGTTCGTGTGCAGGCTGTTGCAGTTGTCGAAGATCGCGTAGAGCGCCTGCAGGGTCGTGCGGATGTCGTTGAAGCTGATCTCCTGGGCGTGCAGGCTCCGGCCCGAGGTCTGGATGTGGTACTTCAGCATCTGGCTGCGCGGGGAGGCGCCGTAGCGCTCGCGCATCGCCCGCGCCCAGATCCGGCGCGCCACCCGGCCGATGACGGCGTACTCGGGGTCCATGCCGTTGGAGAAGAAGAAGCTCAGGTTCGGGGCGAAGTCGTCGATCGCCATTCCGCGCGCGAGGTAGTACTCGACGATCGTGAAGCCGTTGGCGAGCGTGAAGGCCAGCTGCGTGATCGGGTTCGCCCCGGCCTCGGCGATGTGGTAGCCGCTGATCGAGACGCTGTAGAAGTTGCGGACGCGATGGTCGATGAAGTACTGCTGCACGTCGCCCATCATCTTCATCGCGAACTCGGTCGAGAAGATGCACGTGTTCTGCGCCTGATCCTCCTTGAGGATGTCCGCCTGCACCGTGCCACGGACCTGGCGCAGCGTGTCGGCCCTGATCCGCTCGTACACGTCCGGTTCGACGACCTCGTCGCCGCTGCGCCCGAGCAGCGCGAGCCCGAGGCCGTCGTTGCCGCCCGGGCGCTCGCCCGCGTAGCTCGCCAGCGGCTCCGGGATCGGGGTCCCGGTCTGCCGCAGGTGACGCTCGACCTGCTGGTCGATCGCCGCGTTCATGAAGCAGGCGAGGATGATCGGGGCCGGCCCGTTGATCGTCATCGACACCGACGTCGCGGGGTCGCAGAGGTCAAAGCCCGAGTAGAGCTTCTTCGCGTCATCGAGGGTCGCCACCGAGACGCCCGAGTTGCCGACCTTGCCGTAGATGTCGGGGCGCTCGTGCGGGTCGGCGCCGTAGAGCGTGACCGAGTCGAACGCCGTCGACAGACGCGCCGCCGGCTGCCCGGCCGAGAGGTAGTGGAAGCGGCGGTTGGTGCGCTCCGGCGTGCCCTCGCCGGCGAACATCCGCGTCGGCTCCTCGCCCGCGCGCCGGTAGGGGAACACGCCGCCCGTGTACGGGTAGGCGCCCGGCAGGTTCTCCTTCATCAGGAAGCGCAGCCGGTCGCCCCAGCCGTCCAGCCGCGGCGGGGCGATCTTCGGGATCCGCTGCCCACTGAGTGAGCGCCGGTAGTTCTCGCCGGTGACGTCGCGGTCGCGGACGCGATAGCTGTGGGTCTCGGCGGTGATCGCCCGCATGCGGGCCTCCCAGCCCGCGAGCAGCTCGCGGGCCTCCGGCCCGAGGTCGGCCAGCGCCCGCGCGTGCAGCTCCTCGAGGCGTTGCGCAGCCGGGTCCTCGTCGCCGAGCGCGCGAGCCGCCTCGTGCAGGTGCTGGGCGTGCGCGGCGAGCGCGGCCCGCCGCTCGATGTCGGCGTTGATCGCCCGTCCCTGCTCGGCGATCTCGGCCAGATAGCGGACGCGGCTGCCGGGCAGGAGGCCGCCGCGCGCCTGGGCGCTGAGCGGCGGCGCGGGAGCGACCTCCCAGCGCAGTGCGCCCGGGCCCGCCGGACCACGCTCGGCGATCCGCCGGCACAGGCCGGCGAACAGCCGCGTCACCCCGGGGTCGTCGAACTGACTGGCCACGCACGGATAGACCGGAATCTCCTCGTCGGGCAGATCGAAGGCGACGTGATTGCGACGCCACTGCTTGCGCACGTCGCGCAGGGCGTCCTCCGCGCCGCGCTTGTCAAACTTGTTGATGACGACGAGCTCCGCCAGATCGAGCATGTCGATCTTCTCGAGCTGGCTGGCGGCGCCGAACTCGCTCGTCATCACATAGATCGGCAGGTCGACCAGATCGACGATCTCCGAGTCGCTCTGGCCGGTCCCGGCGGTCTCCACGATCACGAGGTCGAAGCCGGCGCTGCGCAGGTAGGCGACGGCGTCCGCCAGCATCGCGCTCGTCGAGCGGTTGCTCTGACGCGTGGCCACCGAGCGCAGGTAGACCCGCTCGCTGCGCAGGCTGTTCATGCGAATCCGGTCGCCGAGCAGGGCACCGCCGGTGCGCCGGCGGGTCGGGTCGACCGCCACCACCGCGATGCGGATCTCCGGGTCGTGGCGCAGGAAACGGCTCAGCAGCTCATCGGTGACGGTGCTCTTGCCCGCGCCGCCCGTGCCCGTGATGCCGACGACGGGGGCCGGCGCCGTCGCGGCCGCCCACTCGTCGCGCAGCCGCTCGAGGGCGTGCGCGTCGATTGCGCCGTCCTCGAGGGCGGAGAGCAGCCGGGCGACCACCGCGTCCGGTGGAGGGACTCGGCCGGCCGCGTCCGCCGGGGGGAGCGATGGGAGTTCTGTGCAAGATCCGGCACCAAACTCCCGCCGCTCGGGGTGTTCGGCGAGCGTCGCCTCGACGCGGCGCGCCCGCGCCCGCTCGATCAGGTCGTCGATCATCCCCGTCAGCCCGAGCGCCATCCCGTCGTTGGGGTGGTAGAGGCGCTCGACCCCGGCCTCCTGGAGCTGCGCGATCTCCTGGGGCGTGATCGTCCCACCGCCACCGCCGAACACGCGGATGTGCTCGGCGCCCTGCTCGCGCAGCAGCTGCAGCGCGTAGGTGAAGAACTCGAGGTGACCGCCCTGGTAGGAGCTGATGGCGATCGCGTCCGCGTCCTCCTGGATCGCGGCCCGCACGATCTCCGCAACGCTGCGGTTGTGCCCGAGATGGATCACCTCGGCGCCGCGATCCTGGATCAACCGGCGCATCACGTTGATCGCGGCGTCGTGGCCGTCGAACAGCGAGGCCGCCGTCACGAAGCGGAGCGGCGGTCCGTCCGCCTCGGCCCCGCGGGGGGCGTGCTCGCTCGGCAGCGCAACGCTCATCCTGGTGCTCCTCCTGGGTGTGGGATCAGCCTACCGCTGACCCCGACGCGTCGTGTCAGTATAGTCCGCGGCCTTCCAACTATCGGAAGGCCGCGCACCTTCGCGCCGCCGTCGAACACGACAGGATGCAGAGATGACGATCGAACGACTGGCCGTGATCGGCGCCGGTTTCATGGGCTCGGGGATCGCGGAGGCCGCCGCGGCGGCGGGCGTCTCGGTCACCCTGTACGAGCCCGAGGCGGCGCCGCTGGAGCGCTCGCGCGAACGCCTGCACGCCTCGGTGCGCCGTGCCGTCGAGGGCGGCAAGCGCACGCAGGCCGAGGCGGACGCGCTGCTCACCCGCATCACCCACACGCGCGCGCTCGATGACCTCGCCGGCGTCGACGCCGCCGTCGAGGCGGTCTACGAGGATCCGCGCGTGAAAGGGGAGATCTTCCGTGAGCTCGACGCTCGGCTGCCCGACGCGCGCTTCCTCGCCTCGAACACCTCGTCGATCCCGATCGCCGAACTGGCCGCGCACACGAGGCGGCCCGAGCGGGTCGTCGGCCTGCACTTCTTCTCGCCCGTCCCGGTGATGGCGCTCGTCGAGGTCGTCGTCGCCCTCGACAGCGCCGAGGATGTCGTCGCGAGCGCCGAGGCGTTCGCCGCGCAGATCGGCAAGCAGCCGATCCGCACCAAGGACCGCGCCGGCTTCGTGGTCAACATGCTGCTCGTCCCCTACCTGATGGCGGCTGTGCGGATGTTCGAGGAGGGCTTCGCCTCCCGCGAGGACATCGACACCGGGATGCGCCTCGGCTGCGGGCACCCGATGGGTCCGCTGACGCTGTGCGACTTCATCGGCCTGGACGTGCTGCTGGCCGTGTGCGACTCGCTCCACGACGAGTTCAGGCGCCCCGAGTTCGCCGCCCCGCCCCTGCTCAAGCGGATGGTCGTCTCGGGCCACCTCGGGCGCAAGAGCGGCCGCGGCTTCTACACGTACGGCTAGAAGTCCCCGGCGTCTCGGCGCAGCGGCGTCAGCGCCTCGAACAGGCGCTCGCAGTCGGCGGCCTGCAGCGGGTCGACCGCGAACCGGGCGCGGTTCAAGGCCGTCGTGGCCCGCTCCGCCGTCTCGCGGCCGCGGGCGCTGATGCGGGCGAGGATCGTCCGCCGGTCGCGCTCGTGCCCGACCCGGCTGACGTATCCGCTCGCTTCGAGCTTGTCGATCACGTTGGTGACGCTCGCCCGGTGCACCTGCAGGCGGTCCGAGAGCTTGCCGAGCGGCAACTCTCCCTGACGGCTGTAGTGGAGGACCATCAGCGTCTCGTACCGCGGGAAGGTCAGGTCGAAGGGCTCGAGCAGCCCGTTCAGTCGCATCAGCAGAATCTGCTGGGCGCGCATGATCGAGGTGACCGCGGCCATCTCGGGCACCGCATCCGCGCCCCAATGCGCCTCCCACTGGCGGCGGGCCTCCGTGATCGGGTCGAAGGCGAGCGGCGTGGTCATGCGGATCAAGGCTAGCCCCTGCGGGTAGGCCCACCTGCATCGACCCCGCCAACCACGAGGAGTCCAGCATGTCGATGATCGAGCAGTCGGTCGAGGTGAACGTCCCCCTCCGCACCGCGTACAACCAGTGGACGCAGTTTGAGGAATTCCCCACGTTCATGGAGGGGGTCAAGGAGGTGCGCCAGATCGACGACACGCACCTGCACTGGGTGGCCGAGATCGGCGGGCACCGGCAGGAGTGGGATGCCGAGGTCACCGAGCAGCGGCCCGATGAGCGCATCGCCTGGAAGAACGTCGGCGGCAAGCAGAACGCCGGGGTGGTGACCTTCCACCGGCTCGACGACGACCATACGCGGCTGATGGTCCAGCTCGACTTCATCCCCGAGGGCCTCATCGAGAAGCTCGGGGACGCCATCGCCGCCCCCGACCGGCGTGTGGCCGGTGACCTCCAGCGCTTCAAGGAGATGATCGAGGCGCGCCCCGTGGAGAGCGGAGCGTGGAGGGGCGAGGTCAGGCGGGTCGACGAGGCCTGACCGCAGCATCGCGAGCCGGTCGCGGCGGGTCGCCCACGGGTGGCCCCGCTGTCCGGGTCCTCAGCGTCTGGTGCTGAGCGGGCGCTCCTCGAGGGCGATCGCGCAGCCGATCCCGACCAGCCCGAGGATCGCCGCCAGCCGGAAGACCAGATGCATCCCGCTGAGCAGCGCAGCACCCACGGCCGCGGCATGGTGGGCCGCGGCCGCCGCACCCCCGTTGATGAGCCGGCTGATGTCGATCGTCCCGGCGCCCGCGCCGAGCCGGTGCCGCAGGACGGACTCGGCCCGGCCGGCGAGCACCGCCCCGAGGATCGAGACGGCGAGACTCGCCCCGATCGCTCGCACGAGGTTCAGCGACGCCGTGGCCGAACCGATCACCTGGGGTTCGACGGCGTTCTGGGTCCCCACCAGGTACGGGGAGACCGTCATGCCCATCCCGCTTCCGCCGAGCACGAGGATCGCGCAGAGCTCGAGGCGCCCGGTCGCCGGGCCCAGCAGAATGAGCAGGGCGAGGCTGACGGCGGCGCAGACGGTCCCGACGATCGGAAAGACCCGGTAGCGGCCGGTGCGGGTCATCAGGCGACCCACGATGATCGCGACGACGACCCAGCCGGCGGTGTAGCTCATCGTCGTCAACCCGGAGACGGTCGGGCTGTTCCCGCGGACGTCCTGGAGATAGACGGGGACGTAGATCGTGACGGCGAAGAGCAGCGCGCCGACGACGAAGTACCCGCCGCCGGCGGTGAGGAAGATGCGGTTGCGCAGCAGCGCGATCGGGATGATCGGTTCGGTCGCGCGGCGCTCGATGAGGGCCAGGAGCACCAGCCCGCCGAGCCCGGCGACGAACGGCCCGATGACCTGAGCCGAGCCGATCGGGTACGTCGCACCCGCCCACCCGCAGGCGATCAGGATCGCCCCGAGCGAGACCCCGAGGGTGAGCGCGCCCGCGTAGTCGATCCGGTGCTCTCGTCCGCGGGTCCCGCCGAGCGTCCGGATGACAACGGCCAGCGCGATCAGCCCGAGCGGCAGATTGATGTAGAAGATCCACCGCCAGGAGATCGCCTCGGTGAGGGTCCCACCGGCGAGCGGTCCGGTGACCGCCGCGATCCCCCACATCGATGACACGTACCCCTGGTAGCGGCCGCGTTCGCGCGGGGAGTACAGGTCGCCGATCGACGCCTGCGCGAGCGGAATCAGGCCCCCTGCGCCGAGGCCCTGGATGGCGCGGAAGGCGATCAGCTCGCCCATCGACGTCGCGACTCCACAGAGGACCGATCCGACCAGGAAGACGCTGATGGCGATGGCGAAGAGCCGCCGGCGCCCGTAGAGGTCGGAGAGCTTGCCGTAGAGGGGGATGGTGACGGTCGAGGCGAGCAGATAGGCGCTCACCACCCAGGAGAGGTCGCTGAAGCCGCCGAGGTCGCCGACGATCCGGGGCAGCGCGGTGGACACGATCGACTGGTCGAGCGCGGCGAGGAGCGTGGTGAGCAGAATCGCGCTGAAGGCGAGCCGCCGCAACCGGTCATCGGCCGGCGCCGCGGCGGGTGCGGGCGGCGCGCCGGCGCTCGGCGCGGCGGCGTTCACAGCGTCCACGGTACCGCGCGGCCGCGACCCACCGCGGCGGACGAACTCTGGATCACGCGAACTGGATCACGCTGCGGATGCCGTCCTGCGCCTCCATCAGCTCGAAGCCACGGTTGACCTCGTTGAGCGTGATGCGGTGCGAGATGAAGGCGTCGACGTCGATCTCACCGGCCATGTAGCGGTCGACCAGCTCCGGCACCTGATCGCGGCCGTGGACGCCCCCGAACGAGGAGCCGGCGATGCGACGGCCCTGGATCAGCCAGCGGGGGATGACGTCGAGGGTCTCGCCCTTGCCGGCCACGCCGGCGATGGTGCAGAGGCCCCAGCCCATCCGGGCCGCCTCGACGGCCTGCCGCATCACCGCCACGCGGCCGGTGGCCTCGAACGTGTAGTCGGCACCAAAGCCGCGGGTCGCCTCCTGGATCCGGGCCACGATGTCCTCACCGGCCGTCCAGCCATCGGTGGCGCCCTGGGCGCGCGCCATCTCCAGCCGGTCCTCGGACAGGTCGACGCAGATGATACGCTCGGCGCCCTGCAGCCGGCAGCCGGCCACCGCTCCGAGACCGACCATGCCGGCGCCGAAGACGACGCAGGTCGAGCCGGGGCGCACCGCGGCCGTGTACATCGCCGCGCCGAGGCCGGTGGAGAGGCCGCACGCGAACAGGCAGGCGGCCTCGAGGGGCGCGTCGCGGCGAACCTTCGCGAGCGCGATCTCCGGCATCACCGTGTACTCGGCGAAGGTCGAGGTGCCCATGAAGTGCCGGATCGGCTCACCGTCCCGGGAGAGCCGGGTCGTTCCGTCAGGGAGGAAGCCTCGGTTCTGCTGCTCGCGGATGGCGAGGCACAGGTTGGTGCGACCGCTGCGGCAGTGCTCGCACTCGCGGCACTGGGGCGAGAACAGCGTGACGACGTGGTCCCCCTCCTGCACCGAGGTGACGTCCGGGCCGACGCGCTCGACGATGCCCGCCCCCTCGTGACCGAGCACGGTGGGCGCGTAGCCGGACGGGTCGACCCCCGACGCCGTGTAGAGGTCGGTGTGGCAGACCCCGCACGCGACGAGACGAACGAGCACCTCCCCCGCTCGCGGCTCGGCCAGGTCGACCTCGCGGACGACCAACGGCTCGCCGAACTCCTCGAGAACTGCTGCCCGGATCTTCAACGTCGGCTCCTTCTCGATCGTGGCGACCGGCGCCCCCGCGCACTGCGCCCGCGGCAATCTACTGAGCGCCGCTGCGGTTTTCCCACAGAATCGGGGACACCTTCCTACGCCACCCGGGCCGAAGGTATCAACTCGCACAACCATCGTCCGATGACCACGGATATCCGTCAGTCCGACCTCGAGCGCCACCGGGCGCCGGGACAATCCAGGGGTATCCAACATGACCATCAGCGTTGCGGCGCCCAGTGACGCCGCCATGGGCGACCTGCTCAGCCGACTCGAGAGCCTGCACGACCACTGCCTGACCAACCTCGTCAACGGACTCTCGGCCGCCAACTCCGGCGACCTGACCGTCGAGGTCGTCCCGGTCACCCCCCCCATCACGTCGCACTCGGACGACCCGGATACCGAGCGGCTCATCGAGCTGTTCAACGCGATGCTGGGGAAGGCGCAGGCCGCCCTCGCCGGCTACAACGAGCTGCGCGCGACCCTGCAGGCCGTCCTCGGCGACCACTCCTGCCTCGAGGACCTGAAGGGCCGACTGGACAGCCTCTCGACCCACTGCCTGACCGCACTCAGCGAGGGCCTGACGGCGGTGGCCGACGGCGACCTCACCCATGACGCACAGCCGGTCACCAAGCCCCTGATCCCGAGCTCCGGCGAGCGCCTGGGCGAGCTCGGCGAGATGTTCAACGAGATGCTCGACAAGGCGCAGGTGGCGATCGGCGGGTACAACGCGATGCGCGGCCGCCTGCGCGAGACGGTCGGCGGCATCGGCTCGATGGCCGAGCGCGTCGCCGCCTCCTCGCAGCAGATGACCGCCTCCTCGCAGCAGTCCGGTACCGCGATCAGTGAGATCGCCAAGGCGGCCGAGGGCGTGGCCGAGGGCGCCGAGGTGCAGGTCACGATCGTGGCCAAGGCGCGGGACGCGACCGAGGAGGCCGTCAGCACCGCCAAGGACGCCCGTGCGGTGGCCAAGCAGGGCGTCGAGCTGACGGCGAAGATCGCCAACATCGCGGACCAGACGAACCTCCTGGCCCTGAATGCGGCGATCGAGGCCGCGCGCGCCGGCGACCAGGGCCGCGGCTTCGCGGTGGTCGCCGACGAGGTCCGCAAGCTCGCCGAGTCGGCCGGGCGCACCGCCGCCGAGACGCGCGAGGCCTTCAACGGCCTGGCCTCGAGCATCGAGAGCCTGACCAGCTGCATCGATCGCGCCGCCGAGGCGACGAACGAGGTGACCCGCGTCTCCGAGGAGACGAGCGCCGCCACCGAGGAGATGTCGGCCTCGACCGAGGAGTCGCTCGCCTCGACGACCGAGATCACCAACGCGAGCGTCGAGCTCGCCGAGATGGCCAGTGAGCTCGACTCGCTGGTGCGCGCCTTCACGATCTGAGCCGGTCACCGCTCCGCCCCGCGCGCTTGCGGGGCGGAGCGGGCTGCCGCGCAGCCTCAGCCGATCTCGAGGATGAGGTCTCTGGCCTCGACGTGCTGGGTGCCGCGGAGAAGGACGCGCGTGACGGTCCCGGCGACCGGGGCGGTGATGGTGGCCTCCATCTTCATCGCCTCGATCATGGCGACCGGCTGACCCGCCTGCACCCGTTCCCCCTCGCTCACCCGGGCGGTGGCGTTGCCGGCGAACGGCGCGGGAACGTGCCCGGGCTTGCCGGGGTCGGCCTTCTCGGCTTCGATGATGTCGACCTGCACGCCGCGGTCGCGGACGATGACCGGGCGCAGCTGGCCGTTGAGGGTCGCCATCACCGTGCGGTACCCGTGATCGTCGGGCTCCGAGATGGCCTCCAGACCGACGTACAGCTGCACGCCGCGGTCGACCGTGATCGAGGCCTCCTCGTTGGGGGTGAGGCCGTACAGGTAGTCGAGCGTGCTCAGGGGCGAGAGGTCGCCGTAGCGCTTGACGAACTCCTCCCGCTGCCGGGTGGGGCCGGCGAAGAGCAGGCGGTTGAGTGTCCGTCGCCGGGTCGTGCGGTCGGCCTCGGCGTCGATGTCCCACTCGTCCTCGGGTGAGAGCGGCGTCTCGCCGATGTTGATCGTGCGGTCCTTGAGCACCTTGCTCCGGAACGGCTCGGGCCAGCCGCCGGGCAGGTCGCCGAGCTCGCCGGCCAGGAAGCCGATCACCGAGTCCGGGATGTCGTAGCGCTCGGGGTGCGCCTCGAAGTCGGCGGGGTCGGCGTCGGCGGCGACGAGCTGCAGCGCGAGGTCGCCGACCGCCTTCGAGGACGGGGTGACCTTTGTCGGCCGGCCGAGGATCCGGTTGGCGGCCGCGTACCAGTCCTCGACCTTCTCGAAGTGGTCGCCGAGCCCGAGGGAGATCGCCTGCTGCCGGAGGTTGGAGAGCTGGCCTCCCGGGATCTCGTGCGTGTAGACGCGGCCGGTCGGGCCCGGCAGGCCGGACTCGAACGGCCGGTAGACGGCGCGCACGGCCTCCCAGTACGGCTCGAGGTCGCTCACCGCCCGCAGTGACAGGCCGGTGTCGAGCTCGGTGTGCGCGGTGGCGGCGACGAGCGCCGAGAGTGACGGCTGGCTCGTGGTGCCCGACATCGGCGCGCTTGCGGCGTCGACCGCGTCGGCGCCGGCGTGGGCGGCGGCGAGGAGGGTCGCCAGCTGCCCGCCGGGCGTGTCGTGGGTGTGGACGTGGATCGGGGTGTCCGGGAACCGTTCGCGCAGGGCTCGGACGAGCCGGTCCGCCGCGCCGGCCCGCAGCAGGCCGGCCATGTCCTTGATGGCGAGGATGTGCGCGCCGGTCTCGAGGATCCGCTCGGCGAGAGCGAGGTAGTAGTCGAGCGTGTACAGATCCTCGTCCGGGTCGAGCAGGTCGCCCGTGTAGCACATCGCCACCTCGGCCACCGTGGTGCCCGTGGCGAGGACGGCCTCGATGGCCGGGCGCATCTGCTAGACGTCGTTGAGCGCATCGAAGATCCGGAAGACATCGATTCCGGAGCTCGCCGCCTCGCGCACGAACGCCTCGGTGACCGCCGCCGGGTACGGCGTGTAGCCGACGGTGTTGCGACCGCGCAGCAGCATCTGGATGCAGATGTTCGGGAGCGCTCGGCGGATCGCGTCGAGTCGCTCCCAGGGGTCCTCACCGAGGAAGCGGAGGGTCACGTCGTAGGTCGCCCCGCCCCAGGCCTCGATCGACCACAGGGTCGGCGTCATCCGCGCGACGTGCGGGAGCACCTCGACGAGATCCCGCGTGCGCACGCGCGTGGCCAGCAGGCTCTGGTGCGCGTCGCGGAACGTCGTCTCGGTCACCGCCAATCCGTCCTGCGCGCGCAGCCGCGCGGCGAAGGCGGCGGGACCGAGCTCGAGCAGCTGCTGCCGGCTGCCGGCGGGAGGCGGCGCGGTGAGGTCGATCTGGGGTAGCTTCACCACGGGGTCGATCCCCCCGGGGTGCGGTCCGTACGGCTGGTTGACCGTCACGTCCGCCAGCCAGGTGATGACCTTCGTGCCCCGGTCGGCCGACTCGCGCGGCTCGAGCAGCTCGGGGCGTTCCTCGATGAACGACGTCGAGAGGTCCCCCGCGATGAAGGCCGGATCCTCGAGCACCGCCTGCACGAACGGGATGTTCGTCGCGACCCCGCGGATCCGGAACTCCGCCAGTCCGCGCTTCGCGCGCCGGACCGCCGAGGCGAAGTCCGGGCCGCGCGCCGTCATCTTCGCGAGCATCGAGTCGAAGTGCGGGCTGACGTACACCCCGGCGTTCACCGTGCCGCCGTCGATCCGGATGCCCGCGCCGCCGGGGGAGCGGTACGTCGTGATCCGGCCGCTGTCGGGACGGAAGTCATGCCACGGGTCCTCGGTCGTGATCCGGCACTGCAGCGCCGCCCCCCGCACCCGAACCGTGTCCTGGCCGAGGCCGAGATCAGCCAGCGTCTCCCCGGCGGCGATTCGCATCTGGGACGCCACCAGATCGACGTCAGTCACCTCCTCGGTGACGGTGTGCTCGACCTGGATCCGCGGGTTCATCTCGATGAGGACGTGACGGCCGGCCCGCGGGCCGGCCGTATCGAGCAGGAACTCCACCGTCCCCGCGTTCAGGTACCCGATCGATCGGGCGAACGTGACCGCGTCGCGCAGGATCGCCTCCCGCACCACCGGATCGAGGTTCGGAGCCGGGGCGATCTCCACGACCTTCTGATGGCGCCGCTGCAGCGAGCAGTCCCGCTCGAACAGGTGGATCGTCTCGCCCGTGGCGTCGGCGAGGATCTGCACCTCGATGTGGCGCGGGCGCTGGACCGCCTGCTCGATGAACATCGAGCCGTCGCCGAAGGCGGCCTCCGCCTCGCGCATCGCCGACTCGAGCGCGCCCCGCAGCTCCTCGCGCGTCTCGACCCGGCGCATCCCGCGCCCACCGCCCCCGGCCACCGCCTTGGCGAAGACGGGAAAGCCGATCTCGTCCGCGGCGTCGAGCAGCGCCTGGATGTCCGTGGTGGCCGGACTCGACGCGAGCACCGGCACGCCGGCGGCGATCGCATGCTCCTTCGCCGTCACCTTGTTGCCCGCCCGCTCGAGCACCTCGGCCGTCGGACCGATGAACGTGATCCCGGCGGCGCTCGCCGCGCGCGCCAGGTCGGGGCTCTCCGAGAGGAAGCCGTACCCCGGGTAGATCGCGTCGGCGCCGGACAGCTTCGCCACTCGGATGATCTCGTCGATGTCGAGATGCGCCCGCACCGGATGGCCCCGTTCCCCGATCAGGTACGCCTCATCCGCCTTCTGGCGGTGCAGGGAGGCGCGGTCCTCCCACGTGTACACACCGACCGTGCGCGCCCCGAGCTCGAACGCCGCGCGGAACGCCCGGATCGCGATCTCCCCGCGGTTGGCCACCAAGATCTTGCTGAACATGCCCACCGAACTCCCCGCTTGCGTTCCACCGCGACCTGGCGACCCAGGGCCACACCAGCCGGCGGCTGATGCCACCGACTTATACCCGCCCGGGCGGTCCGGCAGCAGCCCGGCGGGCGCTCGCTCCCAGACTCGTCGTCGGGCCCTGCCGAGCTATTGTGCTCGGGGCCGACCCGAGTCACGATGGACAAGACGATCGAATCAGCCGCCGCTGCCGTGCAGCGGATCGTGTCGGGCTCCACCCTGGCGGTGGGGGGGTTCGGTCTGTGCGGGATCCCGTCGGTCCTGATTCAGGCGCTGCTCGACGCCGGCGTCGACGAGCTCGAGGTCGTCTCCAACAACGCCGGGGTGGACGACTGGGGGCTCGGTCTGTTGCTGGCCGCCGGCCGGCTGCGGCGGGTCGTGGCCTCGTATGTGGGTGAGAACCGTGAGTTCGCGCGCCAGTACCTCGCGGGCGAGCTCGAGGTCGAGCTGACCCCGCAGGGCACCCTGGCCGAACGGATGCGCGCGGGGGGCTCGGGCATCGCGGCGTTCTTCACGCGCACCGGCGTGGGCACCCTGGTGGCCGATGGCGGTATGCCCTGGCGCTACGACGCCCAGGGCAACGTGACGGTCGCCTCACCGCCCAAACCGACGCGGGAGTTCGACGGGCTCGACTACGTGATGGAGCGAGCGATCGTGGCCGACTTCGGCCTGGTGCGCGCCTGGAAGGGCGACCGCCACGGCAACCTCGTCTACCGTGCCGCGGCTCGGAACTTCAACCCGCTCGCCGCGATGTGCGGCCGGGTCACGATCGCGGAGGTGGAGCACCTCGTCGAGCCGGGCGAGCTTGACCCCAACGAGATCCACACCCCCGGCGCCTACGTGCACCACGTGCTCGCGCTCACCCCCGAGCAGGCGGCGGACAAGCGCATCGAGCGGGTCACCGTCCGGGAGGGCGCGAGCTGATGGCCTGGACCCGGGAGCAGATGGCCGCCCGCGCCGCCGCCGAGCTGCGCGACGGTGATTACGTCAACCTCGGGATCGGGCTACCCACCCTGGTGCCCAACTTCGTTCCCGACGACGTCGAGCTGGTGCTGCAATCCGAGAACGGGATCCTCGGAACGGGGCCCTACCCCGCCACCGACCAGGTCGATCCCGACCTGATCAACGCCGGCAAGGAGACCGTGACGATCCGCAAGGGCGCGAGCTTCTTCGATTCCGCCACGAGCTTCGGAATGATCCGCGGGGGCAAGATCGACGCCGCCATCCTCGGCGCGATGCAGGTCTCGGCCGCCGGGGACATCGCCAACTGGATGATCCCGGGGAAGATGGTGAAGGGCATGGGCGGGGCCATGGACCTCGTCCATGGCGCGAAGAAGGTGATCGTGCTGATGGAGCACGTCGCCAGGGACGGGTCGTACAAGATCGTCGAGGAGTGCTCGCTGCCCTACACCGGCAAACGGGTCGTGCAGCGCATCATCACCGACCTGTGCGTCCTCGACATCACCCCCACCGGTCTGCGACTCGTCGAGCTCGCCCCGGACGTCACCCTCGACGAGGTTCGCCGAGCGACCGAGCCGCCGGTCGCCGGCTGACGGCTCGGCGCTCGTCGCGAGCGACCGTCCCGCTGACCCGGCCGTGAGCCGGCCCGGGCCAGCGGGCCCAGGGCCGGCCTACCCGACGCGGATCAGCTTCTTGTTGACGAACTCATCGGCGCCGTAGCGCCCGAGCTCGCGCCCGAACCCGGAGGACTTCACGCCGCCGAACGGGAGCTCCGAGCCGTCGGCTCCGACGATGTTGACGTACACCATCCCGGCCTCGATCTTGTTGGCGACGCGCTCGGCCTGCTCCGGGTCGGTCGTGAAGACGTAGGAGCCGAGGCCGAAGCGGGTGTCGTTGGCGATCTTGACCGCCTCGTCCTCCGAGCTCACCCGGTACACCTGGGCGACCGGCCCGAACAGCTCCTCCCGGTAGGCGATGTTGTCCTCGCTCACGTCGGTGAGCACGGTCGGGGGATAGAAGTTCCCGCTGCGCTCGCCGGCAACCGCGGCGACCGTTGCCCCCTGGGCGATCGCCTCCTTGACCTGCTGGTCCAGACGCTCGGCGGCCGTGGCCGAGGAGAGCGGGCCGATCGCGCTCTCGGCCGAGCTCGGGTCCCCGGGGGTCACCGCCGTCATCGCGGCGGTGAACTTCTCCAGGAACGGCTCATAGAGCTCGTCGACGACGATGAAGCGCTTGGCCGCGTTGCAGGACTGCCCCGTGTTGTCGAGCCGGGCGGCGACGGCCGCCTGCACCGTGGCATCCAGGTCATCGGTGGAGAGCAGGATGAATGGGTCCGAGCCCCCGAGCTCGAGCACGACCTTCTTCAGATGCTTGCCCGCGAGCTGCGCCACGGCGGCGCCGGCCCGCTCCGATCCCGTGAGCGAAACGCCGCGGACCCGCGGATCGGCGATCACCGACTCGATCTGCTCCGGCACGGCGAAGATGTTGGTGTAGGCGCCCTCCGGGAACCCGGCGTCCCGGTAGATCTGCTCGATGGCGAGCGCCGACTCCGGGCACTGCGGCGCGTGCTTGAGCAGGATCGCATTGCCGATGATGAGGTTCGGGCCCGCGAACCGCGCGACCTGGTAGTACGGGAAGTTCCAGGGCATGATCCCGAGCAGCACGCCGTACGGGCTGCGGCGGATGATCGCGGAACCTTCGCCGTCGAGCAGGGTGATCGGCTCGTCGGCGAGCAGCGCCTCGGCGTTGTCGGCGTAGTAGCCGTAGATCCCGTCGCAGAAGTCCACCTCGCCGAGCGCCTGCTCGATCGGCTTGCCCATCTCCCGCACGATGATGTTCGCGAGCTCCTCGCGACGCTCGGTGTGCAGTTCCCCGACCCGCCGGATCATGGCAGCGCGCTCAGTCACCGTCGTCGTCGGGATCCACTCCTGCTGCGCCCGGTACGCGCCCGCGATCGCATCGCGGAGCTCAGCGTCCGTGATCGTCGGATATTCCTTGACCGTCTCCCCCGTCGCGGGGTTGACCACCGCAAAATCAGCCATCGAGCCTCTCCTGGTTCAGATCGACAAATGCTCGAACCCACACGATTTCACAGAACCGCATCGAGCGTGTCTTGAGCCTACGCGGTCGCGACCTTCACCCGCGCACCGTGCGTGATCGCCCCCGTCCGCCTCACGTCGTGGCCAGCCGGTGGAACGTCTCGACGACGCCCCGCGCACCACTCGCCTCGGCGGGCGGTCGGCTCCGCCGACGGCTATGGGCCGTAGCTGAGCAGCGTGCCGCGCCGGTCGAGGACCAGCAGGTGACTGCCGTCCCAGACGGCCGGAAGCTCCCCGGGCGTCCGGGGCGCACGGGGGCCGCGATACCAATGGCGGGTGGCCAGGTCCAGGAACGCGATGTCCCCGGTGACGATCCGGCTCCCGTACTCGCCCCCGATGTCGAACGCGATCTGTGCCGCGCCGGACCAGAGGATCTGCGGGCCGACGGCGTCGAGAGGCCCGGGCGGGAGGTGGGTGATGGCCAGGCTCCGCGGGTCGGCGCTCCAGCCACTGCGGTAGACCCCGGGCGGCGAGCAGGTCGCGCCACACCAGATCGAGATCGCGCCGAACAGCACCCGCGAGCCGGCGGCGATCGGATCGATCGTGCGGTGCTGCGGCCACCGCACCCGCACCGGTCGCCAGCGACCACCGACGAGCCGCAGGACGTCGACGCCCGATCGCACCTCGATGCCGTCGGCACCGAGCGCTCGATCCCGGCTCCAGAGCGACCAGAGCAGAACCTCGCGCCGGCTCGCGATCATGACCAGGGTGTTGGGAGGGTGGCTGGGCGACAGGCGGACGGGCAGGACGGCCCATCGATTCGTGCGCGGCGCGTAGGCCAGCACGCGCGCGGCGGCGTGTGGCGGCGGGCCGGTGATGGCGGCCACGAGCACGCGGCCGCGCCACCACACCGCCGCGGCGGGACTCGAGTGCGGCAGCCACATCGGCACCGGCGCGGTGAGGGTCCACCGGTTCGACGATGGGTCGTAGAGGCCGGCGATGGGCGGAGCGGCGGCGGAGGGGGCGGCGCCGCCGAAGACGAACAGGCGCCTCCCCGTCCAGACGCTCTGGGCTCCATCCGCCCACACGCGGGAGGGGACGCGGGCGATTCGCTCCCACCGGCCACTCGCGGGATCGTAGGCGGCGGCCGCCCGACGAGCCCGGGGATGCATCGCACCGCCGCCCCCGAGCACGATCAATCGCCGACCGGTCCACACGACGCTCGCTCCAGCCGGAGCGCCGACGGGAGACCGCGAGAGGATCCGCCAGCGGTCATGGGCCAGGGCCGCGGCGCTGGTCGGGCCGACGGCGGCGCCGGACGAGGCCGGCTGCACCGGCGCGATCAGCGTGACCCCGCCGCCGCCACGGCCGTTCAGCGCCAGCAGCAGCCCCGCGACGACAACGGCGAGCAGGGCCCCTCCCGTCCTCCAGCGCCGCCGCCGGCGTCGCCGCGCCTCCTCGAACAGCACATCGGGGCCGGCCGTGCTCGTCGTGTGGGTGCGCTCCGGTGGGGGGGCGAGCTGCGCCGTCAACCCTCGGCCGCCTCGATCATCGCGATCAGCTCGCTCGTGCGGTACCCGTTCCGACGCGCCGTGGCCACCAGCTCATGGACCTGCGTCCAGAGGTCGCTTCGCCCGCTCGTGCCGGTGACCCTGATCCCGCGCCCACGGCGGAATTCGAGCAACCCCTCGTCGCGCAGCAGATGCAGGGCGCGCAGCACCGTGTTCCGATTCACACCGAGCACCGCCGCGAGGTCCCGCGCGGGCGGCAGCCGGTCCCCCGGTCCGGCCTCGCCCTCCGAGATCGCTCGGCGGACCTCGGCCGCCACCTGCTCGTGGAGGGCGAGTGGACCGTCCCGATCGATTTCCCGCAGCGGCATGGAACCATCCAGACTAGGACCATCAGCCACCCCTCGTCAAGCTCCCGCGGGTCGACGCGTCCACGGCTCGCCTCAGGCATTTCGGCCGCCGGCGCGGGGCGCCCCGGGCCTCGCACCCTCTCGGGGGCGGGTTCTGACAGACTGACGCTGGTTTTAGGCCGCGGCGTCCATGCTGCGACCGATTCGGCGATGGGATCTGCTCGGCTGACAGCACACGCGGCTCGTTTGGCGGCCGCGACGCTCAGCTTCGCGGCCGTTCTCGCCTTCCCGGCCCTCTCGGCTCGGGCGACACCCCCACCCCCGGCGAGCCCCCCGGCCACGGTGCCGATCGAGGTCACGGTCGCAGGCACCCCCGTCGGCCCGCCCATCCGGGCCGGCTTCGTCGGCATCACCACCGAGTTCTGGGACCTCTTTCGCGAGGTTGGAAAGGACCCCACCCAGCCGAACACCGCGTTCGAGCAACTGCTGAAGAACCTCGCCCCTGACGGCGGCCTCGATCTGCGCATCGGCGGGGACACCACCGACTGGACATGGTGGCCCGTGCCGGGCATGCCCCACCCTCCCTGGGCGCGCTGGACGCTGACGCCGATGTGGATGGCGGTGGCCAAACAGCTGCTCGTCGACCTGCACGCCCACCTGATCATCGGGATCAACATGGAGGCCAACAGCCCGGTCATCGCGTCCCAGGAGGTCGCCGCGATCCAGGCCGGGATCGGCCCGCTCGTCCCGACCACGTACGAGCTCGGCAACGAACCGGAGCTCTATCCGAAGTGGCCCTTCTACATCACCAAGGCACACCAGACCGTGCTCGGGCGGCCCAAGGGATATTCGTTCCCACAGATCACGGCTGACTGGAACCGGCTCGCCGACCAACTGGGGAACATTCGGCTCGCCGGGATCGGCTACTCCTCGTTCCGGGCGCTCCCACAGGTCGCGCCGTTCCTGCGCTCGACGCACCGGCTCTCCCTTCTCACCCTGCACACCTACGCGCTCACCCCCCAGAACTGCCAGCAGGGCGGGCAACTGCAGGAGAGCTCCCTGTTCCTTCCGAGCTCGCTCGGCGGACTGGCGGGCCACGTGAGCGAATGGGTCAGCCTCGGCTTCCAACATCGTCTGGCGGTGCGGGTCGACGAGATCAACGCCGTGACCTGCGGCGGACTCAAGAACTTCAGCGACACGATGGGCCCGGCGCTCTGGGCGCTGAACCTTCTGCCGTTGTACGCCCAGACCGGCGTCACCGGGGTCAACTTCGAGACCAGGCCGAACACCGCGCAGAACCTGATCCAACCCACCTTCACGAGCACCGGATGGCAGGTGGCCGTCCAGCCGGAGTACTACGGCATGCTCGCCTTCGCCCAGCTCACGCCCCCGGGGTCGCGAATCCTCACCACCCTGAGCACACCGAACGGCCTGCTCGCCTGGTCGGACCTGACCCCGCAGCACATGATCAACGTCGTCGTGACCAACCTCGGCGCCCGCACGAAGCAGATCGCCGTCCAGGCGGCCGGGGCGGTCGGCCCGGCCACGGTCGAGTCGCTGACCAGCGCCGGCCAGCGGCTGACCTCGCAGACGGGGGTCAGCCTCGGCGGTCAGTCGATCTCGCCGCAGACCGGACTGTTGACCGGGCCGCAGGTCACCTCGCGGGTGGTCCCGCACGACGGGATCTATGACGTGTCGGTCGCTCCGGCCAGCGCCACGATCCTCAGCGTCGCAAGCCAGGCGATCGGCACGGCAGCGATCCGCTGATCGCTGCCGTGCGCAGGCGTGAGCGACCGGCTCGCCACCCCCGAACCGTCCCCGATGCGGGGACGGCAGAATGGGTCGCGCGTGCCCTCCTCCCCGGCCGTTCCCATCGTGACCGCGCGCCTGCGCCTGCGCCCGCTGCGCCCAGATGACCTGGACGCCCTCTCGGAGGTGTACCTGCACCCCCAGGTCCAACATTGGATCGGCCCGCACACGCGCGACGACGTCGTGCGCGAACTCCGGCTGCAGCGAGAGCACCAGGCATCGCTCGGGTGGAGCTTCTGGGCGGTCGAGCACCGTGCGACCGGCCGCATGATCGGCGACTGCGGCCTGCAGCCGATCGAGCATCGTGGTCCGGAGACGGAGCTCGGCTACGACCTGCACCCGGACGCCTGGGGCCGTGGGCTGGCGACCGAAGCAGCCCGTGCGGTGATCGTGCACGCCCTCGGCCCGCTGCGCCTCGACCGCGTCATCGCCGTGGTCCGACACGACCACGTGGCCTCGCAACGCGTGCTCGAGAAGGCAGGGCTGCGTCAGGTCGGGACGCGCATGGCGTACGGCGAGCCGATGCTCCTGTATGCCGCCGACCGCATGTCACCCACCGACCCGCCTCAGCCTGACCTGGGGCCCCGACACCTCCCGCCCGCCCCGTCGTAGGGCGCCGCGCGTCACCCGCGGTCGGCGGCCGAATCGCGAGCGAGCGTCGGCCAGGCTCAGGGCGCGAGACGCTCGATCCGCCAGTCGTGCTCGGCCGTCCGCGCGTACCGAAGCCGATCGTGGAGTCTGTCCTGGCGCTGCTGCCAGAACTCGTAGCTGGCGGGCAGAACGCGGAGTCCGCCCCAGGTCTCAGGCAGCGGGAGCTCCTGATCGGCGTAGCGCTCGGCGAGCTCCGCAACACGCCGCTCGAGCCACTCGCGGCTCTCGATCACCCGGCTCTGGGGGGACGCGAGCGCGCTCAATTGGCTCCCGCGTGGGCGACTGTGCGCGTAGGCGACCGACTCCGCGGCACTGACCCGCTCCACCGAACCCTCGATCCGAACCTGGCGTCCGAGCGCTTCCCAGTGGAACAACAGCGCGGCGCGCGGGTTCTCCCGGAGCTCTCGCCCCTTTCGGCTCTCGTAGTTGGAGAAGAACACGAAGCCGCGCTCGTCGAAGCGCTTGACGAGGACGAATCGCACCGACGGAGCGCCATCGGCCGACGCGGTCGCGACGGCCGCCGCCTCCGGCTGGGGCGCGCCGGCCTGGCCGGCCTGTTCGAACCAGGCGGCGAACTGCCGCAGCGGATCGGGATCGACGTCCTGCTCTCGCAGCGACTGCGTCTGACCGACCGGGCCCGGCGCTTGCCTGAACTCCCTCATGCTCAACAGAACCCCTCGCGGGACACCAGCCTTCGAAGGTGAGCAGCGAGCATACGCCGATCGCCCGCATCGGTCAGGGGATGGCGGCGCGACCGGTCAGCCGCGGGTGAGTGTCCGGCGCTGGCTGAGGAGGTCGATGTAGCCCGCGATACGGTCAGCCCGGCGCTGGGGGTCCTTGGTGTGATGAAGCCGGTAGAGGAACGTGTAGCGCTCGGCGGCCGTGAGGCTGGCGAAGAACTCCTGCGCCGCGGGATGCCTGCCGAGCGCCGCCTGCAGATCCTCGGGAACCGTCGCCCTGCTCTGCGGGGCATACGCGGCATCAAGGCGTCCGTCGGCCTCCGCGGCCTGATATTCCGCGAGGCCGGCCGGCCGCATCCGCCCCTCGGCGATCAGCCGCAGAGCCCGCTCGCGATTGACCGCCGACCATCGGCTGCGCGGTCGACGAGGCGTGAAGCGCTGCCGAAAGAAATGCTCGTCCTGGCGCGCGAGCTGCCCGTCGATCCAGCCGAAGCACATCGCCTCGTCGATCGCCTCCGCCTGGGTCACGGTCGCCCTGGGCGCGCCCCGCTTCGCGATCCTCAACCACACCGCGCTGGACTGACCGTGATGGGCGGCCAGCCATCGTGCCCACGCGTCGGCATCGGGCATCTCGAGAATCGGGTCTTCCTGCGTCATCGGCTCGCTCCTCAGGGCATCGCCTGCTCCAACGGATTGTCGAGTCCGGCTCGGCTCGACGCCGTTCACCACGTCGACGGCAGCATCTCATGTGGCTCGCCGGCACCCAGGAGGGCTTCGCGGTCGGACCGATCGCGAGGGCCAGAGGCCGAGCCTGCTCGGACGACGCCGCCGTCCGCACCGGTCATGGATCGGACGTGACGATGAGCTGCAGCAGTGCGCGGAGCGTGGTCCGCTGCTCCGCGCTCATTCCCTGTGTCAACGTGGCGTTGGCCAGGTGCACAAGGGGACGCAGCCGACGAATCTCGGCGCTTCCGGCATCGGTCAGCCTCAGGGCGTACCGTCGTCGATCACGCGGGTGCGCGAGTCGCTCGATCAGACCGTGCCGCTCCATGCGCGCGACGAGGTCCGCGATCGTCGAACGATCCAGGTCGAGCTCGGCACCGAGGTCGCTCTGGCTGGCGCCGGGGCTGCGCTCGAGAACCGTCAGGGCGGCGTACTGCACGCTGGAGATCTCAGATGAGACGTGCTCTTGCCACAGGGCGAGATGACGCTGCTGGGCTCGCCTGATGAGGTGTCCGGTGTGGCGCTGAGGCTCTGGTTCGTCCACCGTCACGTCGCTCACGCCACCCGCGTCAGGATCGAGCCGAAGAATGCGTCGAGCTCGCCGAAGGCGTCGAGCGCAAGCACCTGAGCCACGTACTGATCGGGCCTGACGATGACCAGCGCCCCCCGCGCGCGGTCGATGCCGCGCAGCTCGAAGATGTCAGCGTCGCTTCCGGGCACCCGGGAGAACGCCTTCTCGTAGTCACGCAGCCCCAGCCGGCCCTTCGGGGGATGCAGTACCTCGGGCAGGTCGGTCACCTCGATCTCCCAGTGGTTCTGCTGGAAGACGGCCCGGACGTCAAAGATCGCATCGGGATCAGAGCCGTCCGGGGTGAAGCGCGGCGTCACGACCGTCTGGAGGTGTCTGAGCATCTCGCCGGCGCGCTCCGTCGTTTCGTCGGCGAAGAGGTACAGCCGCCAGCGGCCGTCAGCCTCGTGGACGTGACCCAACTGCAGCGGCTTGGCATCGGCGATCCGCACCACCGGTGCCGAGTGGAAGCGCATGCCCACCGGAAAGCCGGCGGCGAGCGCCTGGTGCTCGCCGCCGCCGGTGAGCTGCGACCGCGTGTACCGCGTGGCCACACCGGCGGTGTAGCGGCCCGAGCGGATGAAGGCCGCCTGCAGATCCGACGGGTCGAGTCCACCCTGCTCGGGATGTCCTGCCTCACGGGGACGCTGCGCGATTGTCGCGGACCACTCCCGATCGAAGTCGATCAGGTCCTGGGCGACCGCCTGACGCTCGGCCGAGTAACTGTGCAGAAGACTCGGCTCGCTGCGCCCCCGCAGCACGGCGGCCAGCTTCCAGGCGAGATTGAACGCGTCCTGCATGGACACGTTCATCCCCTGTCCGGCCTTGGCGCTGTGCGTGTGGCAGGCGTCCCCAGCGATGAACACGCGTGGGGTGCGCCCACGCTCCGCACCGGCCGGCACGTCGTCGAACTTGTCGGTCAGGCGCTGCCCCACCTCATAGACCGAGAACCAGGCGACCTCGCGCACGTCGAGCACATACGGGTGGAGGATGCGGCGCGCCGCGGCGAGCACCTGCTCGACCTCGATCCGCTGAAGGGAGGCGCGGTCCCCGGACTCGCCGAGATCAACATAGATCCGAACGAGATGACCGCCCTCACGGGGAATCAGCAGCAGGTTCCCCTCCCGCGACTGGATCAGCGCCTTCTTGCGCCAGTCCGGATAGTCCGTGACGGCGAGCAGATCGAGCACTCCCCAGGCATGGTTGGCGCTGTCACCGTATCTTATCGAGTACTACAGTGGTTCCGGTGCCCGAGTCGGGAGGCGCAACGACGGGGTCCTGCATCCCGACGGCCGCGAGATCCGGCGCGCGATCCACGAGGTCCGCCTCGAACTGGGCGCGGGCGCGGCCACACACGAGCCGGGGGAGCGACCGCTCCCGTCGTACGTGGTTCGCGCGGAGGGCGACGGACGCGGTCTGCGTTGAGATCCCCGACGGGGCTGCGATCGCTGCGCGATCGAGGTCAGGTTGTTGCGGAGTGACTAGCCTGCAGCGCGCAGTTGATCGACGACGTATTCGCCAATGGCCAGTGCGGAGGTGGCGGCCGGGGATGGAGCGTTGCGCACCAACACCAGGCCGCCGGCCCGGGCGATGCGGAAGTCATCCACGAGCGAGCCGTCAGGGTCGAGCGCCTGCGCCCGCACGCCTGCCGGCGCGGGCTGCACATCCGCGGTGGTCAGCTCCGGGATGAAGTCACGCGCCCGGGCGATGAACGCCCGGGTGGAGAGGGAACTCCACATCTCGGCCGCACCCATACGCCAGTGTCGTCGCGCCAGGCGCCGGAAGCCCCGGGACCTGAGCACGTCGAGCAGGTCGCTCGCCGAAACGTCACTCCTCCTGTAACCCTCGCGCTTGAAGGCGAGCACCGCGTTGGGCCCGATATCCACCCCGCCCTCGACGCGGCGAGTGAAGTGAACCCCGAGGAACGGGTAGGCCGGGTCGGGGACGGGATAGATGAGGCCCTTGACCAGCTGCTCGCGCGCTGAAATCAGCCGGTGGTACTCACCACGAAACGGCACAAGCCACGGCTCGCGGCCCTCCCCGGCCATCCGGGCGAGGCGATCGGAGTGCAGCCCGCCACACACCACCAACCGATCGAAGGCGAGTTCCTCCCCGGCGCGGCTGCGGACACGCACGCCGCTTCCCACCTTGCTTATCGCCACCACCTCAAAGCCCAGGCGGACGCCGCCGCCCGCCGCGCGCACATCATCAGCGTAGGCGCGGGCGACCGCTCTGAAATCCACGATCGCCGTGTGCGGCGAGTGCAGCGCCGACACGCCGCGCACATGAGGCTCGACCTCAACCATCTCCGGCGGGCCAAGCCGCCTCAAACCCGGAACCCCATTGGCCGCCGCGCGCCGCTCGATCTCATCCAACCGCCCGAGCTCGCCGGCGTGACGTGCGACGATCAGCTTCCCGCACTCCACATAGGCGAGCCCTCGCTGCCCGCAGTACGGCTTCAACAACTCGACGCCACGCCGACACAGCCTGGCTTTCAGCGAGCCCGGCGAGTAGTACACCCCGGCATGCACCACGCCGCTGTTATGCCCCGTCTGATGCGCGCCAACCTCACGCTCCTTCTCAAGGACCGTGACCTCGGCCCCAGGCTCGGTCTCGGCCATGCGCCTGGCCACCGCGAGCCCAACGATGCCAGCACCGATGACACCGATGCGGTCGAGCATCTACGCCGCCCTGGCCCCGACCGTCTTCACGCGCGTAGAGAACCGCAGCGCCTCAACACCCTGCTGCCTGAACGCCGACCCCGAATCACGAAAACCACCGAACGGCTGATGAACATCCCAACCAGAGGTCGACACCGACACCTGCCCGGTGTGCACGGATTCCTGGAAGTTCGGCCCGGCACCGAGGCCGCGGGTGAAGACCGCGGCCGAGCGACCGTACGGCGAATCGTTGATGAGCTCCACCGCCTCCTCGATTCGGTCACACTCGATGACGGCAACCGCCCGACCGAACACCTCGTCCCGCCAGATCGACAGCTCCCGGGTGAGACCCGCGTTCACGGTCGGCTCGATGTAACAGGTCATCGCCAGCTCGGGGGCATCGGGGGCGCCGCCTCGAGCCAGGATCTCGGGCCCCCCGTTGCGAGCGCGCTCGAGATGCTCGACGACCTCGGACTGGTGCCTGTGACTGACGACGGGCCGATGCCCGTGTCGGGACTGAGCCCTGGCCCGAGCGGTGGGCGGCGCGCACCCGCCACCAGCTTCAGCAAGAGCTTGCCGGCGACGCACCGGTCGAGAATCACGCGGCTCGTTGCCGTGCACAGCTGACCCGCCTGCCCGAATGATGCGGCGAGGATCGCCTCGGCAGCAAGCTCGATGTCGGCATCCGCAAGCACCACATTGGCATTCTTGCCCCCATCTCGTCGCGGGGCCCCGTTGCGTCCGGCCAGGTGCCGGTGCAGCTGCAGCCCCACCTCGGTGGTGCCCATGACATGACGGCGGCCGACCGGCGGTCGGCGAGCAGAGCGCCCGCGACGCGCGAGGCACGCTTGGTGACCGTGCCGAGCACCCTCGACGGGAGGCAGGCATCGCGGGGGGCCTCAGCCAGGCACAGGGACACAACCGTCGCTCGGTTGCAGGCTTCGGGATGACCGCGCTTCTGGCAAGCAGGGCCGGAGCGGGCTTCCGCGCAGGGGTGAGCAGCGAGTCGTTCCACGGCGTGATCAGCAGCACGATACCCACCGGCTCGTTGCGCACAGCGACGGTGACGCTGCGCAGCCGGGGCCGGAGAACACGTCTCCTCGTCGCCGAGGTCCGAATGGGCGCCGGTGTGGGAAGCGCTCGCCCGTCAGCGTCGCGACGGCACGGACGGCCCGGTCCGCGGCCTGCCGGGCAACCCGGTCGTGTCGGAATTCCACGCGGGGAAGAAGGGGCATCGCCAAAACGCGACGCTGATCGCCGTGGCCGCAGAGCGGTCTCGAGTCCCGGTTCCTGAACCGATGCCGAGCATCTGAGTTCGAGTGGTAACGTCGCGAGGCGGCGGACGACCGCCGTTGGCTCGCGGCCACCAGTGTTCACCGCAGGAGAGACACGATGCGTGATGACACGGCAGCTGGTTCTGTTCTCAACCATCTCCGGGGTTCCCTCGGGGATCTCGAGAGCCTCTACACGGACCTCCACAGCCATCCAGAGCTGTCGATGCAGGAGCGACGCACCGCCGGTGTGGCCGCCGACCGGTTGCGGGCTGCCGGCTTCGATGTGACAGAGGGCGTCGGGAACACCGGCGTGGTGGGCCTGCTCCGGAACGGCGACGGACCCACGGTGATGCTGCGCGCCGACATGGACGCGTTACCGGTGAGGGAGGACACGGGGCTTGTGTACGCGAGCACCGTCACCACGACCGACGCAGACGGGAACGAGACGCCGGTCATGCACGCCTGTGGCCATGACATCCACGTGACATGGCTCGCGGGCGCGTGCGCCCTGATGGCCGGCGCACAGGACTCGTGGAAGGGAACCCTGATGGCGATGTTCCAACCGGCGGAGGAGACGGCCGCGGGCGCGCAGGCGATGATCGACGACGGTCTGTTCGAACGCTTCCCGAAGCCCGACGTGATCCTCGGACAGCACGTCATGCCGATCTCCGCCGGAACGATCGCCAGCCAGGCGGGCGTGATCACCTCGGCCGGTGACAGCTTTCAGATTCGGATGTTCGGGCGCGGCGCGCATGGGTCCATGCCGCAGGCCAGTATCGACCCGGTCGTGATGGCCGCCTCGACCGTCCTGCGGTTGCAGACGATCGTGGCCCGTGAGGTCGGGCCAACCGATGCAGCGGTGGTCACCGTCGGCGCCCTGCAGGCCGGCACGAAGGAGAACGTGATCCCGGACGAGGCGCTGATCAAGCTCAACGTGCGCACGTTCGACGAGGGGGTGCGCCGCCGGGTCCTTGACGCGATCACACGGATCGTCAACGCGGAAGCGGAGGCGTCGGGCGCGCCGCGCCCACCGGAGATCACGCCGCTCGATCGCTATGACCTCGTCCGCAACGACGAGCGCGCGACCGCGACGGTGCGAGACGCGTTCCACGCCCACTTTGGTGACGGGCGAGTCGTCCATACCGGCCCCGCTTCGGCAAGCGAGGACTTTGGCTCATTCGGGACCGAGTGGGGGGTGCCGTCGGTGTTCTGGTTCATCGGCGGGATCGATCCCGACACCTACGCCGCGGCCGAGCGCGAGGGTCGCCTGAGCGAGATCCCGACGAATCACAACCCGAAGTTCGCGCCGGTCATCCACCCGACGCTGGAGACAGGTGTCGAGGCGCTGGTGGTGGCAAGCTGCGCCTGGTTGGCCGCCCAGTCTCTGTGACGATTCGATGGGTGGATCCCTGCTGCCGGGGTTCGATCCGACCCTGCTTCTCGTTCTCAACCTGATCGGAACGTTCGTCTTCGGGCTGAGCGGCGGCATCGCCGGCGTGCGCGCCCAACTGGATCTGTTTGGAGCGGTCGTGCTTGGGGTGGTCGTCGGCATCGCAGGCGGCACGATTCGCGACGTGCTGATCGGGATCCCACCCTCGACGTTCCGAGACTGGCGGTACCTGGCCGTCGCCGGAGGCGCCGGGCTGCTGGCGAGTGTCGCCCACGCCACGATCACGCGTCTGCAGCGCCCGATCGACGCGATCGACGCAGCGGGCCTCGCGCTGTTCTCCGTGACCGGCGCGGCGACCGCGCTGTCCCACCGCCTTGGCGTGGTCGACGCCACCATCCTGGGAGCGATCACGGGCATCGGCGGGGGCATGCTGCGCGATCTCCTCGTCAGGGAGATCCCCACCGTTCTGCGCGGGGGCCTGTACGCGATCCCGGCGCTCACCGGCGCCGGGATCGTGGTGATCGCCTATCACACAGGCGATCACACGATCCTCTTTCCGATCATCGCTGCCGCGGTCTGTTTCGTCCTGCGCATCGCGGGGTTGCGCTACGGGCTCGGCCTGCCGAGCGCCGCGGCCGTCGCGATGCCCGACGTGTCACACCTGCGGCGCAGGCGAAGCGACCTGGCCAGCCATCTCGCCGGCGAGGAGGAGGCCGCTGGCGGCAGCCCCTCACCAGACGGGCTCCCGCCCAGCGGGACGACAAGAGACTCCTGAGGGTCAGTCGCGGAGCTTCGAGACTCAGTCACCGGCCTGCCGATCGAGGAATGAGTAGACGTCGATCAGGTCGACCCCGGGGTAGGGGCTGAAGACGACCGTGTCGGTGGGGAGGCCGGAGACGAAGCCGCTGTGATCGCGGGCGGACGGCCAGGCTCGTCGTTCCCAACGGGCAAGTGCCTCGTCGGGGGGTTGGCGGCAGCATGCGGGGTCGGGGCAGGTGGACACGGCGCGCCGCTTCGTGTCAGATCCACGGAACCAGTGCGCCATCGAGTCGGTGGTGCCGATGGTGATCGCGTCGCCGCGATCGCGGCCGATGTCGATGTGTGTCACGCACCAGAACGTGCCGGCCACGGTTTCGGTTCGCTGGTAGTGCAGTTCAAAGGAGTCCTCGGATTCGAAGGCTTGGCGTGAGCTCCACCATCGGCAGAGGCGTTGGCCCTCGATGGTGCCGTCGACGTCGGAGGGCAGCAGCACGCCATCGTTTTCGTAGGCTTTCCACAGCCGTCCCTCGTGGTCTGAGCGCTGGAAGTGGATGGGGATCCCGAAGTGACGAGTGATGAGGTTCGTCAAGCGGTGAGCGGCCATCTCGTAGGAGATGTAGAACATCTCCCCGAGGTCCTCGACCGAGATGTCCTCGTTGCGTTTGGCGTCGGCGAGCACCTGCACCACGGCTCGCTCCGGAGCCAGCAGAGCTCCGGCGAAGTAGTTGGCCTCCACGCGCTGGCGCACGTAGGTCTCGAAGTCGCTGGGCTCGGCGTGCCCGAGGGCGAAGTGCCCGAGGGTCTGTGCGATCACGGACCGTGATGACCGGGTGCCGCCGGTCGCGTTGCGTTGTGGAACGTAGATGACGCGTTTGGCCCGGTCGGTGATCGACCTGGTCGATGACGGGAGTCCCTGCACCTTCGCCACGGTGAACCCGAAGTAGGCGGCCGCTTCACTGAGGTGGCGCTCCGACACCGAGCCGGGCCCGGTGTACCCCACAGCGTCGAGCGCCTCAGTGGCCACGGTCTCGATCTCCTCGAAGTAGTTCTCGCGGCGACGCATCTCCTCCCGCATCGCGGCATTGGCTGCGCGGGCACCGAGAGTGCCCCCCGGCAGATCGTGCCGGGGAGTGAACCGACCGGCTCCCAAGGTGACGTCGCGGAACCCACTGAACAGCGCAACGATGTGCTCGAGCGCGGCGCCGTCAAGACGCGCGGTCGGTTTCAGATACGGCAGCCGCAACGACTGGTACAGCGGGTCCTCCTGGATGCGCGCGAGTGTGACCTCAAGCTCGGCTCGACGCGTCGGCGCGGCCGCGGAGAGCAACTCGGCCGGCTTGCAGCCCAGCGCTGCCGCGAGGTGGTTGACGGTCGATAGCCGCGGCTCGCGGTGACCGTTCTCAAGCTGCGAGAGATACGAGGCCGAGCTTCCGATGGTGGCCCCGAGCGCCTCGAGGGTCAGTCCGGCACGCCTACGGAGATGCCGCAGACGTTGTCCGAACACGATCGGGTCGAAGGAGTCGCCGAGCATCGCTGAGCAAAAGATTGCCAGTTCTTTCGATCCACAGCAAGTCTCTTCGAATTGAAGTAGACAATCCAACGATTGTTGTCAGGATGGCGCAATCCAGCCTGCACGAGCAGCTGATCGCCCCGAATGCCGGAGGAGCACCATGAGCACGCTCTCAGATATCGCCGACGCCGCCGCCCAACGGGGTGTCAACTCGCCCTCGGCGCGCTCGGATCGCCCTTCCAGGTCAACCGCAAGGGCAGTTCTGAGCCTGAGGGTGACCGAGTGATGCCCGTGATCGCCGCTGACGCTCAGGCCGGCTACCCCGACATCTACACCCCCGACGCCTTGGCGGCACTGCGAGCGCTCAGTCCGCTCGACGAGCGCCGGGCTGAGCTGATGGCGCTCCGCCTCGCGCGACGAGCCGAGCGTGCGCGCGACCGCAGGCCGATCGAGTTCCTGCCCGATGACGGGGTGATCGATGGAACCTCGCTCAGGGTCGCCGATGCGCGGGCCGGGCGGTTCGAGGGAGCGTCGATCCCCGATGACCTGCGGCGTCAGTGGATTCAGGGGACCGGCCCGGCGACCAAGCCGCGCTCGAGCACGGCTTCCGGGTTGCGCAACGTCGCCTACGCGATGCTGTCCGGGGCCGATGGGTGGATGTTCGATGGCGAGGACGCCCTCGGGCAGATCCAGGCAATGTCGCTGGACAACCAGCGGAACCTGAGGTTGATGATCGCCGAGGACCCACTGTTCCTGTCGGTGGCCGAGCAGGTCGCCGAGGAGATGAACGGGTGGGCAACGGCGTTCTTCGGCCACGCGACGATCAACGACTGGCGCGAGCAGCTGCGCGTGACGACTCGCATCTTCCGCGCGCGCGGCCTTCACTTGGACGATCGTCACATCGCGCACGCGGATGGCCGGGGGTTCTCCGCCTCGATCACCGACCTCGTCCTCTACGTGACGAACAACCACCGTGCCCTGACCGCGCAGGGGAGGTCGATCGTCCTGTACCTGCCGAAGATCCAGACGGCGGCCGAGGCCGCGTTCTGGAATCTCCTACTGGACACCCTGGAGGACCACCTCGGGCTGGAGCGCGGAACGATCCTCTGTTACGTGCTGGTCGAGCAGGTGGAGGCGTGCTTTCAGCTGATGGAGATCCGCGCCGCGCTCGGGCGGCATTTCGTCGGTTTCAACACGGGCCGCTGGGACTACATCAACTCGGTGTCTGACGCCTATGCCTGGGACCCCGGGTTCATCAACCCGAACATCGATCAGGTGACGATGACCTACGGGTACATGCGGGTCTACGAGGATCGGGTGCGCCGCGCGGTCAACACACCGGACATGAACGGCAACTTTGCGCTGTGGCAGGGCGGGATGGAGCCGAACATCCCGGTCGGCAGCGCCGCCGGTGTGCAGGCGGCCATGCAGAAGGCTGTCGCCGGTGGTGAGCGTGAGCAGCGGGAGGGAGCGTCCGGTAAGTGGGTCGCGCACTGGAAGATGGTGCACATCATGCGCCCGGTCTGGGAGCGGGTCGGGCAGGACAATCAGCTCGGCCGGGAGTTCCCGGCGCTGACCTACACCGACGAGGATGCCCGCGCTCTGATTCTGCTGGAGGACGCGCCGCGGACCGTGCGGGGCGCCCGGGACCTGATCAGCGTCGGGCTGCAGTACGGAAACGCCTTCGGTCAGGGCTTCCAGGCCGCGGCGCTCAAGCCCGCGGACTTCTTCGGGGACGACGATGTGCTCTACCTGATGGAGGACGCGGCGACCGGCGAGATCCGGCTGTCGGTTCTGTGGGAGTGGCTGCACAAGTCCGGGCGCCTGACCGCTGACGACGCGCAGACCGGGGCCCGCGCTGGAGATCCCTTCACCCGGGAGCTGTTCCTGCGTCTGCTCGACGAGGAGTACACGAAGCTGCTCGCTGCCGGTGGCCGGGATGTTCACGAGGACTCCAAGGCCACGACGCTGCCGACCGCCCGGGAGGTCGTCCGCTCCTATGTGCTGGAGCCCGTCAAGGCTCCGTGGTACATCGACCTGCTCAACCTCAACCTCGACAACACGGATCTCGCGAGCGCTGAGGCGCGGATCCGTGACTACCTCGACGCGTTCGCCCGTCACGGCACGCGCATCACCCACAACCTCGATTTCGACACCAACCGCTATAGCGAGACAGGCACGTGCAATGACTGCTTTTGACGACACGGTCACAGAAGTGCAGGAGTTCATGGACTCAGATCGGTTCTCCGACATCACCCGGCTGTACTCGGCGCGGCAGGTGGCTGAACAGCGCGGCACGATCGGGACCGATTACCGCGTCGCGCGGGAGAATGCCGCCGCGTTTTACGCGCGGCTGCGGGAGCTGTTCGCCGAGCGCCGGTCGATCACCACCTTCGGCCCGTACTCGCCGAGTCAGGCGGTGACGATGAAACGGATGGGCATCGAGGGCATCTACCTCGGGGGCTGGGCCACCTCGGCCAAGGGCGGCGTCACCGAGGATCCGGGGGCTGACCTGGCGAGCTATCCGCTCTCACAGGTGCCAGACGAGGCCGCCTCGATCGTTCGCGCGCTGCTGACGGCCGATCGCAACCAGACATACATGCGCTCGCGCATGACCCCCGAGCAACTGCAGACCGCGCCTGAACCGGTGGATTACCGCCCGTTCATCATCGCCGACGCCGACACCGGACACGGCGGCGATGCGCATGTGCGCAACCTGATCCGGCGGTTCGTCGAGGTCGGCGTGACCGGCTACCACATCGAGGATCAGCGGCCGGGCACGAAGAAGTGCGGCCACCAGGGCGGCAAGGTGCTCGTCGGCGTGGACGAGCAGATCAAGCGGCTCACGGCCGCCCGGTTGCAGCTGGACATCATGGGCGTCCCGGGCATCATCGTCGCTCGGACAGACGCCGAGGCCGCGACCCTGCTCGACAACTCAGGCGACGAGCGCGACCAGCCGTTCATCCTGGGGGCGACCACGCGCAACGTCCCCTCCTACAAGCTTGCGACCCTGGCCCTCATGCGACTGTTCCACGGGGCGGGTCACGAGACGTTCCGAGGCTTCGAGCTCTACCGCCTCACCGATCAGGAGTACCGGGCCGCGGACGGCTGGCTGACCAGCACCGGCCTGGGAAAGGCCGCCGAAGAGGCCGCCGCCGGCGTCCTCGGCGAACCGGAGCCGCGGGTCGAGGAGGCCTACGATCGTGTGCTCAGTGCGATGGTCGAGCGTTGGGAGGCCGACGCCGGCCTGATGACCATCGGCGAGGCCGTGTTGGCGACCCTGCAGATGCTGGAGGAGGACGGCTCTGAGCTACCGGTCAGCCCCGGAAACTGGACGACCTTCGCCAAGAGTGCGTCGTTCTGGACCGTGCGCCAGAAGGCCCGTGAGCTCGGCATCGACTTCTACTGGGACGCTGAGCTCGCCCGCACCCCGGAGGGCTTCTACCAGGTCCGCGGCGGGCTCGACTACGCGATCGCCAAGTCCCGCTCCGTCGCGCCCTACGCCGACGTCATCTGGATGGAGACGGCATCGGCCGACATCCATGAGGCGCGTGCGTTCGCCGACGCGATCCACGCGGAGTTTCCCGACCAGCTGCTGGCCTACAACCTGTCGCCATCGTTCAACTGGGACTCCACCGGCATGAGCGACGATGAGATGCGCGAGTTTCCCAGGCAGCTCGGCGAGGCCGGGTTCGTGTTCAACTTCATCACCTACGGCGGGCACCAGATCGACGGTGTCGCCGCGGAGGAGTTCTCCACGGCGCTGCTGCACGACGGGATGCTGGCGCTGGCTCAGGTGCAGCGCAGGTTGCGTCTGCTGGAATCCCCCTACCGGACGCCCCAGACCCATGTCGGCGGAGCGCGTCTGGACGCCGCGCTCGCGGCCTCCTCGGCACGCACCGCCACCACCAAGGCGATGGGCAAGGGCTCAACCCAGGTGCAGCACCTCAAGCAGACTGAACTCCCGAAGAAGGTGCTCGAGGACTGGCTGACCACCTGGTCGGAGGTCAACGGCGTCCACGAGCAGCTGCGCGTCCGCCTGCAGCCCAGCCGCGAGGGCACGGACGTCCTCGAACTCAGCATCCTCGGGGCGGACGGCGAGAAACGTGCCGACGTCGTGTTCGCCCCGATCCACGACCGCAAGGGCCGCACCATTCTCTCGGTCCGAGACCAGAACACCTACGACGACGCGCTGCGCCGCAAGCGCCTCCAGACCCTCATGCACCTGTACCTGTTCAGCCGGTACAACGTGGACTCAGTCCACTATGTGGCCCCCACCGATGACAACGCCGCGCAATGCGAGCGCATGAAGACCTGGGGTATCTACACCACCGTCTCCAACGAAGTCGGGGCCATCATCGTCGCCCAGGTCGACCAGGCAGCGGTGGCCGCGTTCGCCGAACCCGACGCGATCGCCACGCTGATACGGCGCCCCCAGGCGGTCGGCTCGGGGACCTGACCTCGTGGCGCGACACCACCGCCGGCGCAAACTCAGAGCCGACGAGGGGACTCGAACCCCGGGGCCCCGTCAGTACGAGTCGCCCCTGTGGAGGCTGAATTGCCGTAGTTGGGGCGATGCACGTGTTCTGATGGATCGCAGCTCTGGACGCCTGGAAACGCCGATTTCGGGACAAAGACGGCCAGCAGATGACCCCGCGACGAGCCCACGCACGTGATGCGCCGAACGCTCTCGAGCCGGCGCGTCGATGAGGACCCCGGCACACAGATCGACGAGGACGCCGATCAATGGCCCCCGGCAACAAGGGCCGAGGAAGGCGTGAATCGATCAATGCGATGGCGGTCGGGACGGCGACGCGTACCCTTGCCAGGGGTGTCAGAGACACTCATCTACCTGGGCCGTCTCAGGCAGTGCCGGACGAGCCTACCGGCGCGGAGAGATCCGCTGCGTCGGCCGCCGGGGTCTAAGGAGACCGAGTGAGTCGCGGCAGTCGCGTCTCGGTGCGAGCCTTGACTGGGCCAAATCCCGGCGAGATCGAAGCTCTTGCGGCAATCTTCGATCGGTATCGCGTGCACTACGGCGAGCCTTCTGATGTCGTACGGTCACGGGAGTGGCTGCAGCAGAACCTCAGCACGAACCGCTTACGCGCATTCGTGGCCGACGACGGGAGCAGCTTCGTCGGATTCGCGATGACCATGGAAGTTCCCGCATCGTTGCGGCTTGCCCATTTCTGGCAAATCAGGGACGTGTTCGTCCTCTCGCAGCACCGGCGCCTCGGAGTCGGCCGCGCCCTTCTCGCTTCCGTCCGAGTGGCCGCAACTGCGTCCGGGGCTCTGCGGCTCGTATTGCAGACCGAGGAGGACAACGAGGTTGCTCTTCGGTTCTACGCCGACAGCGGATACACGCTGAATAACGGCTATGCCTCGCTGATGCTGACAATCAGCCCAGCGGGCGAGTGTTAACCGCGTCGTCGCAACGAGCAACGTCACGTAGGGCTCCGGCTGTCAGGACCGACCGGCCACAGCCAAAAGGGCCGATAGCGGGCAATTGTCAAATGTTGTGGATCGGCGTCTGAGGTGAGTTAGGCGGCGACCTTCTCGTCCTGCTGTCCGTCGTCTCCGTGGTTGTCGTCGTCTGTGACTCGGATTCCGTCCTTGAACCGCGCGCCGTCGAGCACGTCG
>DAIDJO010000058.1 GCA_027451345.1 Solirubrobacterales bacterium | reverse complement strand
CCGGCGCCGGCGCGGTGCTCGGACTCGGCTTCAGCCCCGCCGGCGGATCCCTGGCCGCGGCCGACGCCGATGGCACCGTGCAGCGCTGGTCGCTCGCCCGCCCCGGACGGCCGGCGCCGGCCGCTCCCCTCACGATCCCGGGCGGCGGGGCGCTCGCCGCCGTCAGCTACAGCCATGACGGCCGCGCCCTCTGCGCCGTCGGCACCGGAGGGCGACTGGTCATCTGGGCCGCGCATGGCGGCGTCCGCCCCATCGAGGACCGGCGCATCGGCGCCGCGGACCTGCGCGCCGTCACGTATGCGCCCGACGGCCGGACGCTCGCGGTGGCCGGGCAGGATGGACGGATCCACGTCCTGTCGCTCGACGCAGGCGGCCGGGTGCGGGCGGCGGCGGTGGCGCTGCGGGCACGTGCCGCCGTCACCTCACTCGCCTTCAGCCGGGACGGCCGGTATCTGGCCGGAGGAACCGCCGCGAAGACCCTCGCCGTCTGGTCGACCTCCGGCTGGGAGCGGGTGGCGACGCTGCCGCACCCCGCGAGCGTCACCGGCGTGGCGTTCACCGACGGAGACGTCCGGCTGATCTCAACCGACACGGCCGGCACCACGACGCTGTGGCCGTTTCCGGCGCCGAGCACCCACACGTTCGACAGCGCGGTGACCTCCGTCCGCTATTGGCTGCGGCGACCGATCCTCGCCGTGACCCTCGGTTCGGGCCGCACCGACCGCTGGGACGTGGTGGACGAGTGGCGCCCGGCGCCCGTCGGCGCGTGGTACGCGGCGCCGGCCTCCGCCGCCCAGCCCGGGGCGTACGGGACGAGGCCGTTCACCCCGCCGGTCGATCCGGGAGCCGGAGCGGTGGCCCTGCGCCGCACGCGCGCGCGGACGACGGTGGCCGGCTCCGCGCTCAGCCCGAGCGGCGCGCTGTTCGCGGTCGCGGGGGCGGACCACCGCGTGTGGCTGTGGGATGTCTCAGACCCCGCCCAACCGCAGCTCCTCACCCGGCTCGGCGGCTTCACGGCCGGCGTCACCGCCGTCCTCTTCACCGCCAACAGCCAGACGCTGTTCGCCTCGAGCGCCGACCACTCCGTGCGCGTCTGGAACCTGGCCAAGCCGACGCACCCCCTGGAGCTCCCCTCCAGCCCGCTGCTCGGGCCGAGCACGCCGGTGGACCGGCTTGCGCTCAGTCCCGACGACCACACCCTCGCGGCGGCGACCGTCGCCGGCCGGGTCTGGCTGTGGGGGGTGGCCACCCCCGCCAAGGCGAGACTCTCCGCCGTGTTGACGGCGGCACACGGCCGCCTCAACGCCCTCGCCTTCAGTCCGAGCGACAGCACTCTCGTCGCCGGAGGCGCCCGCCGGCGCCTCACCTTCTGGCACTACCGGCCGTTCGAGGCGGTGGATCGGATCTGCGCGCTCGCGGGCACCCCGATCACACCGGGCGAGTGGCAGCTCGACGTGCCGGGCGCCCCGTACCGCCCGCCCTGTGCCGGCTGGACGCCGCCGTCACCGCTTCAGCCGACGCGCTGAGCCGCAAGCCGTTTCCTCCGCTTCGCGGTCGGCTGGCGGAACCGGACGGCCTGATGGCGCACCGTCCTGCCGACCGCGACGACCGTGAGCTTCACCGGCAGGGTCCGACGCGTTCTGAGCAGGCGCCGGCCGAGAGGATTCAGGGCGATCTTCACCGGCTCGCTTGAGCCGCCGGTGAGGCTGACCGCCCGGATGCCCACGGTCACCGTCCTCCTTCGGGGTCGGATCCGCCGGTGGCTCGCTCGCGCGCTCACCCCCACCAGCCTGCGGCCGCGGAACGTCTCGAGCACGGTCAGCGTCAGCTTGAAGGCGCATCGCCGCGTGCTCGGTCCCGAACAGCTGAGCGGTTCGAACAGTGCCGTGCCACGGACCCTCGGCGCGGCGGCGCGGCCGACGACGGCCGAGCCACCGCCCGCGCTCGTCGTGGGCGGTGGGGTGGTCGTGGTGGGCGGTGGGGTCGTCGTGGTGGGCGGTGGGGTCGTCGGGGCCGATGCGGTCACGCTCACCACCGGCGACGTCGAGCCGTCGAAGTTCGCGTCCCCCGAATACTGCGCCGAGACCGCCTGGGCGCCCGGGGTGCCGTAGGCGACGCTGCAGGTTGCGACGTCGCCCGTGACCGGCTGAGCGCCGCAACCGCCGATCGCGCTGCCGCCATCGAGGAACTCGACGGTACCGGTCGGTGCGACCGATCCGGACACGGCCGGCACGACCGTGGCCGTGTAGGTCACCGTCTGACCGACGAGTGGAGCGCTCGACGAGGTCTGAAGCCCCACCGTCGTGGTGGCGGGCAGGACCGACAGCGAAGCGGCAGTGCTGGTCGAGCCTGCCACGGCCGGGTTGGTGGAGGTGAACGTGGCCGTCAGCGAGAGCGGCGAGGCCGCTGCCGGGAAGGCGGCCGTACACGTCGCGGTGTACAGCGAGGGTCCGGTCTGCGCAACCGGCTGGTTCGTGCAGCCGCTGATCGGCGTGCCCCCGTCGTAGAACTCGACCGTTCCCGTTGGACTCGAGCTGGCCGGCGTCACCGTCGCTGTGAGCGTCACCGGCTGGTCGGTGACCGGTGCGGAGGGCGCAGCGGAGACCGACGTCATCGTCGTCACCGCCGGGACGACCGTCGCGGTCACACTCGTGGTGGTGTAGCCGATCTGGAAGGTCGGCGGAGTTCCGGAGAAGCAGTTGAGCTGGAAGTCGCTGCCGTTGGCGAGTCCGGCGAACGTGCCGCTCACCGTGCCGCCGCTCGTCTGGACGAGCGTGTACACCTGGCCGACGGTGAGGGTCGGACAGGCACTGAAGTTGGACAGAAGCAGCGACGCCCCGCCGAGCGCGACGTTGCCCGTGGCGCTCAGCTGGGAGTAGTCCTCGCCCGCCGTGGTGCCGGATCCGTCGTTGACGGAGAGGTCCAACGTGCTGCTCGAGCTGAGCGACACCGCACCCTTGACCGTCAGCAGGTTATCCCCCGGGCTCGTCACTCCCTGCCCGATCTGGACGGTCCCGGCGTTGACGGTCAGGGGCCCGGTCTCCCCCGGATCGGCGAACAGCCCCGTCCCGTTGTCCAGAGTGACCGGATTGGCGTCGGTGCCGTTGAGGATGCCGAGCGATCCCGGGCTGTCGAGCGCCAGCGTGCCGGGCGTGCCGCTCGCGGTGACGGTCACCGCCCCCACCTCATTGTCGCCCGTGAGCCCGAGGAAGGTCTGGCCGTTGAGCGCGATTCCCAGCGTGTCCGCGGTCCCCGTCACGGGCTGTTCGAGAGCGACTTGCTGGTTGCTCGTCCCGCCGGTGATCGACCAGGACTGATTTGCGCCGAGCATGATCGGGATGTCGATCCTCGCGCCCACAGACTGTGCGGGATCGCTCGCGGAGGGGGCGGCCGTCAGGCCGCCGGCTCCGAGCGTGATCGTGTCGGAGGAGCCCGCGGCGGTCAGGCTGTAGCCGAGGCCGTCCTCGATCGTCAGCGAGTTGACGCTCAGCGCACCGAGGTCGTCCACCGACGTGTAGCAGGTGGCGGTCTGCGGGCTGGTCGTGCACGCGGCTCCCGTCAGAGCGGGGAAGGAGAGGTCAGTGCCCGTCAGCGATGACGACGGCACCCCGTTGCTGTCCCAGTTCACGCTCTGCGACCAGGTCGTGGGAAACGTGCCGGCACCGGTCCATGTGTACGTAGTCTGGGTAGTCTGGGCCAACGCGGGACCGGCCAGTAGAGCGCTCGTCATCAGTGCGCCGACGAGCGACCAGAGCAACCTTCGGCGTGCCCCGATCGTCGAGTCCGAACCCCGCATCGATCCCAACCTCCTCCGTAGCACCCGCATCCCGCGCCGCTCGCGGCCCGCGGTGGACTGAGCCTCGCTTGGATGTTGGGGAGCGGACGTACGGCGGACAAGGGGACGGGGGCAACCTCGGACAAGTCCGGACAGCTCGACACCCCGTGAGGGATTAACCCATCCTTCACCACGTCACGCCACACACCGTGGTAGGCGTCTGCCCGACCGATGAGCCTGGATGAGCGACAGCCGGCGGCGGCCGACGCGCCACAGACGATCGCCACGCGCGAGGACCTCGCCCGCGAGCTGACGGCCCTACGATCGAGGGCCGGGCTGACCGTGCGCGAGATCGCTCGCCGGCTCGACAGTCCTGTCGCCACCGTCGGGGACTACTTCAGCGGACGCCACCTGCCCGGTCTCACCCAGCGCGATCTGTTCGCGGCGATCCTGCGCGAATGCGGCGTCGCCGACTCCGAGGCCAGCGGTTGGATGGAGGCCCTGGAGCGTGTCCGCGTCGGCTCCGACGCGCGGGTGGGGCGAGCGCCGTCGCCGTACCGAGGACTCGAGACCTTCCAGGTGCAGGACGCGGACGTCTTCTTCGGGCGTGCGGCGCTGACCCAGGAGCTGATCGCCCGGCTCGACGTGCTGCAGTCACGCGGAAGCCGCCCCGTCGGCATGCCCGCGCTGATGATCGCGGTCGGCCCCTCGGGGTCCGGCAAGTCCTCGCTCCTGCGCGCCGGGGTCGCCGCGAACCTCATCGCCGCCGAGAGCGCGACGGATCCCCGATGGTCGGTTGGAATCCTCACGCCGAGGGAACAACCGCTCACGGAACTGGAGGCCTGCCTCGCCACCATCCACGGGCCACGCCGGCTACTGATCATCGACCAGCTGGAGGAGGTCTTCGGCGCGCCTGCGCCGGTGCGCACCGCCTTCTTCGACCGGCTCGCGGACCTCGCCCCAACCGGCGCGGTGATGCTCGCCAGCCTCCGCGCCGACTTCTACGCCTCGGCCCTGCGCGAGCCGCTCCTCCTGCCGGCCCTGCGTGACGCGCAGGTTCTGGTCGGGCCGATGACCGAGTCGGAGCTACGAGAGGCGATCGTCGAGCCGGCGCGCCGGCAGGGCGTGCACATCGAGCAGGGCCTCGTCGAGCTGTTGCTGACCGATCTGGCGCCGGGGAACCCGACCGGCTTCGCCCATGAGGCAGGCGCACTGCCGCTGCTCTCGCACGCGCTGCTGGCCACCTGGCAACGCGCTGAGCGCAATCAGCTGACGGTCGCCGATTACCGTGCCGTGGGAGGTTTGCGCGGTGCCGTCAGCCAGAGCGCTGAGGAGCTCTACGGGCAGCTGACGCCGAACGAGCAGGACCTCGCCCGGCGGATCTTCTGCCGGCTCGCCCACGTCGCCGATGACGCGCCGTGGACCCGCCGGCGCGTGACCCATTCGGAGCTCGACGAGCTCGACGGGCCGACGGGCCGTGCGGTGCTGCGACGGTTTGTGGACTCGCGCCTGGTCACCGCCGACGCCGATGCCTACCAGCTCAGCCACGAGGCGCTGCTCACCGCCTGGCCACGCCTCGCCGACTGGTTGCAGAGCGATCGTGACGGCCTGCGCCTGCACCACCAGCTCACCGACGCCGCCAACGCGTGGGCGAGCGCTGAGCGCGACGAATCGCTGCTCCTGCGCGGGACACGGCTGCAGGTGATCTCCGATTGGGCGCGGGAACGCGACCACGACGCGGAGCTCAACCGGCTCGAGCGAGACTTCCTCGAGGCTGGACGGGCCCAGGCGAGGGCCGAGCGTCTCACCGCCCGTCGCCGCACACGGCGGATGCAGCAGCTGCTCGGCGTGGTGGCGGCGCTCGCGGTGGCGGCGACGGCGCTGGCGATCATCGCCTTTCGTGCCGGCCACGCGGCGACCGTGGCGCGCGACCAGGCGCTCTCGCGCCAGGTGGCGATCGAGGCCGGGGACCTCGAGCCGACCGACCCGGCGCTCGCGATGCAGCTCGCGGTCGCGGCCTACCGGATCGCGCCCACCGTGCAGGCGACCTCGACGCTGCTCGACGCCTCCACGACGGAGATGCCGACGAGGCTGCTCGGTCCGATCGGCCCAACGACGCTCGCGCTCAGCGGCAGCGGCCGCGTGCTGGCGATCGCCTACGCCGCCAGTGACCTCGTGCGGCTCTACTCCGTGTCGGGGTCGCGCCTGACCCCGCTCGGCAGCCTGCGGTCCGCGCCCGGCTCCAGCGACACCTACGCCGTGGCGCTGAACCGCGCGGGCACGCTGCTGGCGGCCGGAGGCACCGACCGCGAGGTGACCCTGTGGAGCCTGGCGACCCTCGCTCGCCCCAGGCGGCTCGCGACGCTCCGGGCCGGCGCAGGGACGGTCTACGGGCTGAGCTTCTCCCCCGACGGCGCGGATCTCGCGGCCGCCGAGTCCGATGGCACCGTCGCCCGGTGGTCGCTGCGGAACCCGGCGCGGCCGCTCGTGCGCGCGCCGCTGCTCGGCGTGGGGCGTCCCGCCTTCCAGGCGGTCAGCTACAGCCCGAACGGCGCGACGCTGGCCGCCGTGGGCGCCGGTGGCGCCCTGGACGTGTGGCGGGCGGGCACCGGGCCCCGCCCGCTGGCGCGCCTCACCGCGGGGCCGACGACGCTCACCTCGGTCGCCTACAGCCCCGACGGACGGACGCTGGTGGCGGGAGGCCAGGATGCGTTGATCTACCGCTTCACCCTGAGCCCACGCGGCCTCCCCGCCGCCCGGCGCACCCCGTTGCGAGGCTTCGCGAGCTGGGTCGACTCGCTGGCCTTCAGCCGGGATGGTCGCTACCTGGCCGCCGGCGATTCCGACAACTCACTGCGCATCTGGTCCACCGCTGATTGGCGGCACCTCGCCACCCTCGATCATCCGGCCCCGGTCACCGGGGTCGCGTTCACCGCGCGGGAGCGTGGGCTGATCAGCGTCGACGAGGACGGCACCGCGCGACTCTGGCAGTTCCCGCCACCGTCGACCTTCGTGACCAGCGGAAGCCTCTACAACATCAACTTCACGGCCAATGGGGACGAGCTGGCGGCCTTTGATGGCGGGCCCGGTGGCGACGTGTCGCTGTGGAATCTCACGAACCCGTGGCGCCCGGAGGCGATCCGGTCGATCACCGTGCCGGGCCGGTTCGGCGCGGTCGCCGGCGTCGGTGCGCTCAGCCCTGACGGCAGGCTGATCGCGGTCGGCGACGCGGCCGCCAGGGTGCAGCTGATCGGTCTCGGGCCGCGCGACCGTGCACGGTTGATCGGCGCTCCCCTCGGTGGCGCCGTGCCGAGCATCGAGCAGATCAACTTCAGCCCGAACATGCGGCTGCTGTCGGTGGGAGACGACGCCGGACGCATCCACCTGTGGGACATCAGCCACCCGGCGCGCCCGGTCGCGCTGCCGACGCTCGACCCCCGGGGCCGGTCCAGCAACGTCTTCGGCGTCGCCTACAGCCCGAACGGCAGGCTGCTCGCCGCCGCGTGCGCGGACCATCGGGTCTGGTTGTGGGACATCGCGGACCCGCACCACCCGAGGCTGATCACCACCCTCGGGGGCTTCACCAGCTACGCCTACACGGTCACCTTCAGCCCCAACGGTCGGACGCTGATCGCGGGCTCCGCCGATGACACCGTGCGGCTGTGGGACGTCAGCGACCCGGCGCACCCGCGGCCGCTCGCGCGGCTGACCGGTCCGACGAGCACCGTCTACCAGGTCGCCGTCAGCCCCGACGGCACCACGCTCGCCGCCTCCACCACCGACCGCGAGGTGTGGCTGTGGACGATCACCGATCCCGCCCATCCGCGGGTCCTGGCGGACCTGACCGCGGCCACGGGCGAGGTCTTCGACGTCGCCTTCGCCCCCAACGACCGGACGATGATCGCCGGCGGCACCGACGACACCCTCAGCTTCTGGGACGTTCATCCGGCCCAGGTCGCCGCCCACATCTGCACGCTCGCCGGCTCACCGATCACCCGAGCGGAGTGGGCGCAATACATCCAGGGGGCGCCGTACCACCCGCCGTGCCCCGGCCCGACGCCCGCCGCTCCGACCGGGTCGACCCCGTCCGCGTCCTCCGGCTCGGGGGGCTGAGGCTCAGCTGCCGACCGTGGCCTCGGTGGGCTCCTCGGGCGGCGCCGAGGACTCATCCCGAGGCAGCGACGGATGCGTCTCGGCCAGCAGCGCCGCCGTACGGTTGAGCATGGCGGCGGACGGGTCGGCCGAGGCGATCGCGTCGAGCAGCGTCTGACCGTCGATCGCGAAGCAGCGGCAGTGGTCGAGCGCGGTCACGTTCGCCGTGCGCGGGATCCGCCGGAGGATGCCGATCTCACCGAAGTATGTCGGCGCGTGCATCGACCGGACCCAGTGGGGCGGGGCGCCCGGCTCACTGCTCAGGGTCACCTCGACGGACCCGTCGGCGAGCACGTACAGGTGGTCGGCGTCGTCGCCCTGCCGGATGATCTCGCTGCCGGGGGCGAACGTCGTCTCCTGCGCCTCGGAGGCGAGTCGTTCGAGGGGCGAGCGGCTCGCCGACGCGAACATGCCGAGCTGTTCGAGCAGCGCCACCCTCGGCGCCAGCCGCGCGCTGGCGGCCGCGGTGTCACGGTCGACGCGCCGCAGCGTCGGCAGCGCGAGGAGCGCGATGAGCCCCGGTGCGAGCGCCATCGTCCACAGGCCGGCGTCGAGGCCGAGGGAGTTGGAGATCAGCGGCGTCACGAGGGTGCCGAGGGCGATCGCGGCGATGATGAAGGCCCAGAAGGCGCCCATCACCCGCCCGAGCTGATCCCGGGGGGTGGCGCGCTGCAGGGCGGTGAGGGCGAGCACGTCGACGACGAGCGTCGAGCCGCCCCGCACGACCTGGACGAGCACGGCGAGCACCGGCGAGCGGATGACGACCATCAGCGCCGTCGGCAGGGTGTACCCGACGACGCCGGCGAGAATCACCCAGGCGAGGCTCGACCGCGCCGCGAGCTTGTCCACCGCCCCGGCCATCAGCACCCCGCCGACTCCGACGCCCGCCAGCAGGTAGCCGAACCCGTTGGCGCCCGTGCCGAGCTTGTGCGCCGAGATGCCGACGAACAGCACGGTGTCGGTGCCGTAGACGAAGCTGACGAGCGCGCAGAGGGCGACGAGCGTGCGGACCGAGCCCGCGCCGAGGATCGCCCTGATGCCCACGGTCATCTGCCGGAGCACCCCGGCGCTGCCACCCTCGGTCACGTCCACGGCGACGCTGCGGTAGTTGATTCGGGTCACGAGCAGCGCGGCGATCCCGAACGTCACGGCGTTCACGATGATCACCACGGCCGCCGAACTGGTCACGAGCAGCACCGCGCCGATCGCCGGTCCGAGCACGACGACGAGGTTGTCGATCGTCGACTGCAGCGCGTTGGCGGCGACCAGCTGGCTCTCGGGCACCAGGTTGGGCACCGTCGCCCCCACGGCGGGCATCTCGAAGACGGCCGTCGAGGACGTCAGCGCCGCACAGGCGAGCGCCATCACGACGGGACCGTGCGCCAGCACCACGACCGCGAGCAGGGCCTGCCAGACCAGGCACAGGCTGTTGGTGAGGAGGAGCAGCCGGAAGCGGTCGAACCGCTCGACGACCACCCCGCTGTAGGGGCTGAGCAACAGCGAGGGGATGAATCGGACCAGGCCGGCCGCGCCCACCCAGCTCAGCGAGTGCGTGCGCGAGTACACGAAGGCGAGCAGCGCCGCGTTGTACGCCCAGCCGCCGGTGGCCGAGACGAGCAGCCCGGTGAAGAGCAGCCGCACATCCCGAATGGCGAGCACCGTTCCGTAGGAGGAGAACCAGGTCTTCAGATGTCGCGTCACGGCGGCTCCGGGCTCATGAAGGCCAGCGGCGTGCTGATGCCGACGTCCGTTCGGAGGGTGGCGATCCGCCTGCCGGGCTGAGTTGCCTGCTTGATCGGCCCGAGCCTATCGCCGAGACGCTCGGCGAGGGCATCGAGGCTGATGACGACGACGGCGAGTCCCCAGAAGCGCGTCTCGTCCGGCTCGAGGTCGTCCCGCTCGACGACCTCGAGCACGGCCGGTCCGAGCCGGCGAAACGCCATCCTTCCGCGATCGCTCTCCCGCGAGCGCGTCAGCTCGATCCCGGCCCGGGCGAGGGCGTCCCCGGTTCGGCGCAGGCTCGAGCTGAGGATCACGACGTGGTCGATCCCGGTCGCGCCGTTGGGATGCGTCCGAAACGGCGGTGGATGGAGCACCCGCGGAACCGGGGTGGGCAGCCCGTCGATCGAGCCCATCGCGTTCACCCGCATCAGCGACCAGGCCATGATCCCGGCCCCGTGCGCGCCGAGCCGGATGCGCACGCCGCCGATGTCGAGATGGCCCTTCGCGTCGACGTCGAACCCGAGCTCCCGCCACCGCTGCGGCGGGTCGGCGATCACCAACTCGGACAGCTCGGGTTCGCGCGGGATCGACATCGATCGGCGCAGCTTAGCCCGGATCCACCGATTCCTCGCGGGTGTGATTGAGATTTCGGGGTGAGTGGCTGGGTGAGCTTCGGTTCGGCTGTCGGTGCGGCGGTTGTGTGACCGCGAGCGGGCGGCTCGGGGTGTCGTCGCTGCTCGGCGATGCCGGATGGCCTGTCGCGGACGTGGGATGTCGGCCGGGGTTGCCGGCGGGGTTCGACTTGGTGGCCGGGGGGGCTGGCTGCTTGTCAGCAGCGAGCGGGAAGCGCCCGGAGCTGGGTCAGGATGGTGAGAAACTCGGTCTGCCACGGCCAGCGGGCTGGGAGCCGCAACGTCCAGGTCCGTGCGGTCCGGACGATCCGGCCGGGGATCTGCAGCAACCGCCGTCGGCGGGTTGAGGCGGTCTGAACGGTCGCGGTCGGCGCTCCGATCAGCGTGGCCCAGCGCGCGAGGTTGTGCGCCAGGGCGGCGATAACGGTCCAGGCGCTGTTGGCGGTGAACTTGCCGGTCGGGAAGTGCGCCAGTGCTTGGTCCTTGAGGTCACGGATGACCTGCTCGATGGTGGCGTGATCACGATGATCGATGTCCGCGGTCAGTGTCGGAACGGTGCGGTTGGTCGCGAAGCAGTGGTGACGCCAGTCCGGCCACAGCGCCAGCTGGTCGGGGTCGGTCAGTCGGGTGCGCCTGACGACCAGACGCCAGCCCTTCAGGACCGTCTCAGCTACTTGTGCCTCCCCGCTCTCGGGGTAGTCGCGCACCGGTGTCCATGCCTCCTCGGGGATCTGCGCGACCAGGGCCTTCACCGTCGCCGATTGCTTGATCCCGACCGAGAACTCCACGCCCTCACGGTGCAGGCGGCCCATCAGCTTGTGGTTCTCAAATCCCGAGTCCGCGCGCAACACCACCAGGCTGCTGTGACCGGCGCGGCGAACGCGAGCGAGGAGCTCGTCAACGAACCGCTCGGCGCCGCGCTGGGTGTTGGCGGCGCCTTTGCGGCAGCGGATGTGGATGACCTCGCCGGTGTCGGTGCGGGTCGCGAGGATCGGGTGATATCCGAACCGGCGGGTGTAGCCGTAGCCGGCACCCTGCTTCTGGTAGCCATGGACCTCGCCGACAAACGAGTCAAGGTCAATCACCAGCGGCCCGTCACCAGGACCGGCGCCCGCCGCCCACGCCCGTTTGAGCGCGACGTCCAAGACCCGGTCGAGCTGGCGGACGTGCCCGAAGCTGAACGCCCGTAAAAACGTCCCGAGCGTGGACGGCGCCATCACCCGGTGACCGAGCACCAGGCCCGTCGATCCGGCACGCAACAGGTCCATGTCATCGATGCTGTCCGCGCCGGCGACCATCCCATGGACGAGTGTCATCACCTTCCGGCCCGGCAGCGCGGCACCCGCCGTCCCATACGGCAGCCAGACCGACTCGTTGACCAGCTCCTCGAGGCTGAGCCGCTCCGCGAGTGTCGCGGTCAGCAACAACCCCGCGTCGCTGACCAGCCCCGGCTCGTTGAACTCCACCCGCATCCCATCGAGCCGCTTCGGCCCCGCGGGAACGTCCGCCACGCCCTGCACCATATGAGTGACCTCCTGACGCAGGCCGCCGTCGCCGGAATCGACAGCTTTTGCCTGCTCAGGAGGTCATTTAAGACTCAAGCCCGGACGACACCACGGATCGCGGTCGGTGGATCAGCGCTTAGTGGGCGCGACCGAGGGCGCGGGGCGAGTAGGCTCCCGTCATGCCCGCGGTGCCGGCCGCCCGACATCTGCTTCGCGCGCGAGACCTCGCCGACCGCCGCTACTCGGAGCCGATCGGCGTCGATGACCTGGCCGCCGCGGCCGGCCTGTCCCGGGCGCACTTCAGCCGCGAGTTCCGGCGCGCCTTCGGCGAGTCGCCCAAGGCGTACCTGATGACCCGCCGACTCGAGCGCGCCGCGAGCCTGCTGCGCAACACTGACCGGCCGGTCGGTGAGATCTGTCTCGACGTCGGGCTCGTCGGCCTCGGGTCGTTCACGACGAGCTTCAGGCGCCACTTCGGCCTCACCCCGACCCAGTACCGCGCGAGCGTCCCGCCGGCGCGCGCCCGGGTGATCGTCCCCGCCTGCTACGTCGCGCAGTACGGGCGGCCGCAACACAGCACAAAGGGAGAAGACACCCACCCGCCGGAGGGGTAGGTTCGGGCTCCGAACACACGCGGAAAGGAGCCACTCATGCAGGTGCACACCGCCCAACTCTGGGTCCATGACCAGGACGAAGCGCTCGACTTCTATGTGAACCGGCTCGGCTGGGAGGTTCGCAGCGACGTGACGATGCCTGAGCTCGGGAACTTCCGCTGGCTGACGGTGAGCCCGGTCGGACAGCCGGACTTCGCGGTGGTGCTGATGGCGATCCCCGGCCCGCCGGTGATGGACGCCCAGACGGCCGACCAGGTGCGGTCGCTGATGGCCAAGGGGTTCGCCGGCACGGTCTTCCTCACCACCGAGGACATCGACGGTGACTACGCCCGCCTCAGCGAGGCCGGCGTGGAGTTCACGACGCCGCCGACCGACACGCCGTACGGGCGCGACTGCGGGCTGCGCGACCCCTCCGGGAACCAGCTGCGACTGGCCCAGCTCTCGCCGCAGTTCGCCGAGGCCTGACGCCGCGCGGGCCGGGCGGCCC
>DAIDJO010000057.1 GCA_027451345.1 Solirubrobacterales bacterium | reverse complement strand
CACGCCCGCCGCCCCGATCCGCGCCCGGCCCTCGGCGGCCCCTCCGCCGGCGCGCAGGCTCGGCGGCCCCGGCTGCGCCTCGGCCGGGCAGACCGGCAGCTGCACCGCCACGGTCGTCCCGACGCCCTCCACGGAGGTGAGGGTGAGCGTGCCCCCCATCGCCTCCGTCAGGCCGCGCGCGAGCGCGAGACCGAGGCCGGTCCCCTCGATCCCGCGGCGCGCCGCGTCGAGCCGCTCGAACGGCGTGAACAGGCGCCCCATCGCCTCCTGCGAGATCCCGGCGCCGGTGTCGGAGACCTCGAACCGCACGAGCGAACCGTCGCCGGCGCGCCCCGCGCTGACCACGACGTTGCCCCCGCGGCGGTTGTACTTCACCGCGTTGGAGACGAGGTTGAGCAGCACCTGGATGAGCCGCTGACGGTCGGCGCGCACGTAGAGGTCGACATCGACCGGACGCTGGCGCACGCCGACGGCGGCGCCCATGGCGGCGGGCCCGATCAGCGCCTTGGCCTCGGCCAGCACGTCGGCGGCCTGCACGGGCTCGAGCGACAGCCGCAGGTTGCCGCTCTCGATCTGGGACAGATCGAGGAGATCGTCGACGATCGCCAGCAGGTGGCGCCCGGCCGCGAGGAGCTGGTCGAGGGTCTCCCGCTCGCCGCGCTCGACGAGGTCGCGCTCGAGCAGCTGCCCGTACCCGAGGATCGCCCCGAGCGGCGTGCGCAGCTCGTGGCTGACGCGCGAGAGGAAGCCGGACTTGGCCTGGTTGAGCCGCTCGGCCTCAAGCTGCGCCAGGCGGGACTCGCGCCGCGCCGCCTCGGTCAGCCGGTAGGCGCGCAGCAGCGTCACGAGGATCACGAGCAGGAGCGCCGAGGAGAGGTAGGCGGCCAGTGCCGACCGGGCCGCCCACACCGCGGCGCCGCGGGCGTAGTCGCGCGCGGCGGCGACGCGCGCCGCCGATCGCGCGCTCATGCCGTCGACGAGCCGCCGGACGCGCTGCGTGATCCGGTTGCCCGTCCCGCTGCGGACGACGGCGAGGGCACCCGCGGTGTGGCCGCTGCGGTAGAGGTCGATCGAGCGGACGATGTCCCCCAGCCGCGCCCGCAGCAGCGTGACGAGGCGCCGGTCGTCCCGCCGCAGGACGGGATCGGAGGCGGAGCCGGCCTGGATCTCCCGCAGGACGGCGGGCGCCCGCCGGACCGCGTCGCGCAGGGGGGCGAGATAGCGCGGGTCGCCCGTGAGCAGGTAGCCGCGCTGCCCCGTCTCGCCGTCGAGGGTGTACTGGAGGATGGCGGCCATCTCGGTCTGGTACCGGAGCCCGGCCGTCACCCCGTTGCGCTCAAGCTGCGTGCGGTGGTCGCTGACGATCTGCAGGACGGCGGCGGCGATGTCGATGCCGACGACGAGGACCGTGACGGCGATCATCGCGCGGATGTAGCGGCGGCGCCGACGGTACCGCCCACCCGGCCCGTCAGGCATCGCGGGACTCCGGGTCGAGCATCAGCTCGTAGGGCAGATGCAGCTCGCGCACGACGTCGGGCAGACCGTGCATGCCGGCGGGCTTGATCAGGTACGCGGCGATCCCGAGGTCGTAGGCGGTCTCGATGTCGGCGTCGTGCCCGGACCCGGTGAGCATGATCACGTTCAACCGCGCGAGCGCGGGGTTCGAGCGCACGTGCCGCAGGACGTCGATGCCGGACATGTCGGGCAGCGAGAGGTCGAGCACGCAGAGGACGGGCGTCGGCGCCGTTCCGGCGGCGACCCGGTCGAGGTGCGCGATCGCGCCCGCCCCCGTCTCGAACCCGATCACCGGGTTGGTGATGCGTTCGGCGGCGAGCAGCTGGGTGATGAGCGCGGCGGTGGCCCGCTCGTCCTCGAGCAGCAGGATCGGCGCCGGGGAGGGGTTCACGAGGACGACCGTCCCAGCCGGTGGAAGCGCAGCCGCTCCGGGCGCTCCGGGCGCGCGAAGTAGAACCCCTGGCCGATCTGACACCCGAGCGAGCGCAGCTGCGCCAGATGGGCCGCCGTCTCCAGGCCCTCGGCGATCAGCTCGAGGCCGAGCTGGCTGATCATCGTCACGATCGACCGCGCGAGCGACCACGCCTCGGGCGAGAACGTCAGGTCGCGGGTGAAGAGCCGGTCGAGCTTGACCCCGTCGAGCGGCAGCTCGCGGAGGTACCCGAGCGACGAGTACCCGGTGCCGAAGTCATCGAGGAGCACCCCCACGCCCATGTCGCGCACCCCCGCCAGGCGAGGCTTGACCACGCTCAGGCCGGCGGCGAGCACGCTCTCGGCGACCTCGACGCGCAGGCGGGACGGCTCGAGGCCGGAGCGCTCGAGCGCGCGCTCGAACCGCCGCTGGAACTCCGGGTCCTCGAGCTGGCGGATCGAGATGTTGACGCTGACGTACGGCGCTTCGCCCGCGGCCGGCTCCCAGGCGCGCGCCTGACGGCACGCCTGCGTGAGCACCCACTCGCCGAGCTCCGGCATCAGGCCGGTGTCCTCGGCCAGCGGCACGAAGCGCAGCGGCGCGACGACGCCGCGGATCGGGTGCCGCCACCGCACGAGCGCCTCGAACCCCTCGGCCCGCCGGCTCGCCATGTCGACGAGCGGCTGGTAGTGCACGACGAGCTCGTCGCGGGCGAGCGCCCCCCGCAGGTCGAGCGAGAGCGCGAGCGTGTCGAGGATCTGACCGTGCTGATGGTCGTCGTAGACGACGATGCGGGGCAGCCGCCCGGTCCGCTTCAGCGGCCGGATCGAGGCGCCGGCGCGGCTCACCAGCTCCCACAGCGTCAGTTCCCCGTAGGCCAGCGCGATGCCGATCCCGGCGTCGAGGTAGAGCGTGCCGTCGCCGAGCTCGACCGGCGCACGGATCGCCTCGTGGATCGCCGAGGCGACCCGCTGGCAGACCGCGCGGCTCGACGAGAGGACGACGACGGCGAACTCATCCCCGCTGAGGCGCACGGGCAGGTGCGGCGCGGCGACGGCCCGCAGGCGCCGCGCGACCTCGCGCAGCACGCGGTCACCCGTGGCGTGCCCGTAGGTGTCGTTGATGGCCTTGAACTGGTCGAGGTCGATCAGGATCACCGAGCCGCACCCGCCGGCGGTCCACCGCCCCGCGCGGTCGAGGACCTCCCGCCCGGCCAGGCCGGTGAGCGGATCCCCCGCCTCCCCATGCAGCGAGTCGATGCCCCGGGCGCTCGCGATCTCCATTGAACTCAGAGGGCGTCCTCCTGGTCGGTGAGCGGATTCGTTCCGCGCTCGTCAACGGACGTCGTTGCTATCTCCCCCGGGCCGGTCTCGGTTTACACCCTCGAACGGGCGCTTGCAAGCGCGGTGGACGCCGGGACGACCCAAACCGCCCGGTTCGCCTGCCTCGCCGCTGCTTCGGCAGGCTCGATCAACGTGGCTTGACGGCGCTCGCCGCCGTGGTGTACCGTGACTCCCAGACACTGGTCTAGACCACTTGCCGCGCGAGGGGGTCGGACCGCCCACGAGACGAGGCGCGCGAGACCGCCATGGCAACGATCAGCTACATCAACGCGACGTGCGTGTACCCGGGCGCCACCGCGCCGTCGGTCGACGACCTCACGCTCGAGGTGCAGGACGGCGAGTTCATGGTGCTCGTCGGGCCGTCAGGGTCGGGCAAATCGACCGCCCTGCGGATGCTGGCGGGCCTCGAGCAGGTGAGCGAGGGCGAGATCCGCATCGACGGCGTCGACATCTCCGATCGAGCGCCGAAGGATCGCAACATCGCGATGGTGTTCCAGAACTACGCCCTCTATCCGCACATGAACGTCGCCGACAACATGGGCTTCTCGCTGAAGCTGAGCCACGTGCCGAAGGCCGAACGGATGGTGAAGGTTCGCGAGGCGGCGAAGCTGCTCGACCTGGAGGAGTTCCTCGACCGCCGGCCGAAGGCGCTCTCGGGCGGCCAGCGCCAGCGCGTCGCGATGGGACGGGCGATCGTCCGCGAGCCGAGCGTGTTCCTGATGGACGAGCCGCTCTCGAACCTCGACGCGAAGCTGCGCGTCGAGACGCGGGCGAACATCGCCGGGCTGCAGGCGCGACTCGGCACGACGACGATCTATGTCACCCACGACCAGGTCGAGGCGATGACGATGGGGCACCGGGTCGCCGTGCTGCGGGACGGCCGTCTCCAGCAGGTCGACACCCCGCGCAACCTCTACGACCGCCCGGCGAACGTGTTCGTCGCCGGCTTCATCGGCTCCCCGGCGATGAACCTCCGCTCGGTCGCCCTGAACGGGTCGGGCGTGACGCTCGGCAACGCGACGGTCGAGCTCCCCGCCGCGGTCCTCGCCGCCGGGCGCGCGTCGGCGGTCGACGAGCTCGTCGTCGGCCTCCGGCCGGAGGCCACGTCGCTCGCCGCCGATGGCGCGGCCGGCACCCTCGGGCTGACCGTGACCCTCGTCGAGGAGCTCGGGGCCGATGCCTACGTCTACGGACACCTCGACGCCGATGGCGAGCAGGACCGGCCGTGGGTGCTGCGCTGCGACAGCCGCGGGGTCCCCCGCATCGGTGAGCGCGTGCCGGTCGCCCTCGACACGAGCGGCGCGCACGTCTTCCACCCGGCCACCGGGGCACGGTTGGACTGACGATGTCCACCGCCGGCGCACCCGAGGCCTCCGAGCCCAAGTACTACGCGGTCAAACGCCACCTGCTCGAGTTCATCGGCTCGCTCGAGCCGGGAGCGGCCGTCCCCACCGAACGTGAGCTCGCGGCGGAGATGCGGACCTCGCGCACGACCGTCCGCCAGGCGCTCACCGAGCTCGTCGTCGAGGGGAGGCTCGTGCGCCGCCAGGGCTCCGGCACCTACGTCGCCGAACCGAAGATCACCTGGCCGCTCTACCTCGCGTCCTTCACCGAGCAGGTGAAGGCGAGCGGCTTCACGCCGTCGGCGGAGGTGCTCGCCACCCAGCGGATCGCCGCGACCGCCGAGCTCGCGCACGCGCTGTGGCTGCCGGCGCGGGCGCCCGTCTACCGGATCGAGCGCCTGCGCTTCGCCGACGCGTTCCCCGTCGCCGTCGAGACCTCGTGGCTGCCGGCGGAGCGCTTCCCGGGGCTCACCCGGCAGATCCGGGCGCACGCGTCGCTGCACGCGACGCTGGGGGAGCTCTACGACACCCGGCTGCACACCGGCGAGGAGTGGATCGAGACGGCGCCGGCCACACCGCGTGAGGCGGCTCCGCTGCGCGTCGACGTCGGCACGCCGATGCTGATCGTCAGCCGCCAGAACTTCGATTCCGCCGGGGTCCCCGTGGAGCTCGGCCGCACCTGGTTTCGCAGCGACCGGATCACGCTGGTCACCCACCTCGCCTCGCAACGGCGATGACGCCCGACGCGGGGATCGCGGCGCCCGCCCGGCTGCTCGGGGGCGGCCGGGTCGTCACCCCGGAGGGAATCGTGAGCGATGGGTGGGTGGCCGTGCGCGGCGAGCGCATCACCGAGGTGACGAGCGAGCGCCCCGGACTCGAGGGACCCGTCCTCGATCTCGAGGGGGCCTGGCTGCTGCCGGGCTTCATCGACCTGCACATGCACGGCGGCGGCGGCCACAACGTCGCCGAGTCGCCCCGGGCGATGGAGGAGGCGGTCGCCTTCCACCGCGGCCATGGCACGACCGCGACGCTCGTCTCGCTGATGACCGCCCCCGAGGGGGCCCTGCGCGAGCAGCTCGGCTGGGCGGCGGCGCTCACCCGGCGCGGGGCGGGGTCGCGCGGACACGTGCTCGGATCCCATCTCGAGGGGCCCTTCCTCTCGCCGCGGCGCCGCGGCGCCCAGAACGCCGCCCACATGCTCGCCCCCGACGACGCCGTGCTCGAGCGCCTGCTCGACGCCGCCGAGGGCACGCTGCGGATGGTGACCCTCGCGCCCGAACTGCCCGGCGCACCGGGACTCATCGAGGCGCTGGGCGCGGCGGGCGTGGTCGCCGCCCTCGGCCACTCGGATGCGACCTACGAGCAGGCACGGGCGGCCATCCAGGCGGGGGCCCGCCACGCGACCCACCTGTTCAACGCGATGGCGCCGCTCCTGCACCGTGAGCCCGGGCTCGTCCTGGCCGCGCTCGAGGGCGGGCTCACCTGCGAGCTGATCAACGACGGCATCCACCTGCACCCGGCGGTGGTGCGCCTCGTCTTCGACCTGATCGAGTTCCCCGCGCTCGTGACCGACGCGATCGACGCCACCGGGGTGGGCGACGGTCGCTTCTGGCTCGGCGGCCAAGAGGTGCGGGTCCACGCCGGTGAGGCGCGGCTGATGGCGAGCGGTTCGCTCGCCGGCAGCACCCTGACGATGGACCGCGCCCTGCGCAACGCGGTGCGCTCAAGCGGACTCAGCATCGAGCGGGCGTCGGCGGCCGCCTCGCGCGTGCCCGCTCGTGCGCTCGGCCTCGAGCGCGAGCTCGGCGCGATCGCACCGGGGCGGCGCGCCGACCTCGTGGTGCTCGACGACGATCTGGGGGTGACGGCGGTGATGGCCGGCGGTGCCTGGTGCGGGACGCCCGATGCCTGACCGGACGCACGAGCAGCCGGGGGCGGCGACCGTCATCGCCGTCGATGTCGGCGGCACGACGATGAAGGGGGCCGTCGTCGACGCAGCCGGGGGCGTGCGGCAGGAGGCCTCCCGTCCGACCCCCGCCGAGGCCGGAGCGGACGCGGTCCTCAGCGCCCTGCTCGAGCTGATCGCGCAGCTGCGCGGCGATGGCGTCGCCGCGGTCGGGGTGGTCGTCCCGGGCCACGTCGACCCCGACGCGGGTCGGGTGCGCTTCTCGGCAAACCTCGGGCTGCATGACACCCCGCTGCGCGCGCTCGTCGAGCGGGCGACCGGGCTGCCCACCCGGATCGACCACGACGTCCGCGCCGCCGGGATCGCCGAGGACGCGATGGGGGTCAGCGCGGGCGTGGCCGACTCGGTGCTGGTCGTGATCGGCACCGGCATCGCCGCCGTCATCCGCAGCGGCGGACGCGTCGTCACCGGCGCGATCGGCGCGGCGGGGGAGCTCGGACACGTGCCGGTGTGGCCGGGCGGCGAGCCGTGCCCCTGCGGCCAGCGTGGCTGCCTCGAGCGCTATGCGTCCGCGTCGGCGATCGCTCGGCGCTACGGCGAGGCGACCGGAGCGGGGGCGCACACATCGGCCGACGTCCTGGCCCGGTGCGAGGACGACGAGACCGCCCGCCGGATCTGGGCCGAGGCGACCACCGCGCTGGCCCTCGCCTTCAGCACCTGCACGATGCTGCTCGATCCGCAGCTGATCGTCATCGGCGGCGGCCTGAGCAACGCCGGCGAGCGGCTGCTGGCGCCCGTGCGCGCGGAGCTCGCCCGGCTCGTCCGCTGGCGCGAGCCCCCGCGGCTCGCGCTCTCCGCGC
>DAIDJO010000056.1 GCA_027451345.1 Solirubrobacterales bacterium | reverse complement strand
TTGGGCGGTGATCGTCTCCACGTTGGGGAACAGGGAGAACCACTGACCCAGCCAACCCGGCCAGTGTCCGATCGAGGTCGTCCCGATCCAGCCGGCCAGCTGCATCTCGTTGACCTCCTCGCCCACCATCACAAGCGCCGCAAGGGACTGCTGAGCGATCCGGAGACGAACCTGCGCGCGACGCTGCTCGGCTTCGGCCTGCTCGGCTTCACCTCGATCTACCGCGAGGGCTTCGAGGTCGTCATCGTCCTGCAGAGCCTCCGCGTCACCTTCGGCTCGAGCGTCGTGCTCGAGGGCGTGACGCTCGGTGCGCTGTTCACCGCCGCCGTCGGCGTGCTCACCTTCTCGCTGCACCAGAAGCTGCCCTACAAGCGGCTGCTGATCATCACCGGCGGGATGCTGCTGCTCGTGCTCTTCGTGATGGTCGGCGAGGAGGTCAACGAGATGCAGCTGGCCGGCTGGATCGGACGGACGCCGATCGGCCACTGGCCCGGCTGGCTCGGGCAGTGGTTCTCGCTCTTCCCCAACGTCGAGACGATCGTGGCGCAGACCGGCGCCATCGTGATCGTCCTCGGCTCCTACCTGCTCGCCGAGTATCTGCGCGTCTGGCGCCCACGGCGCCGCGGGTTGCGGGCCGCGCGCTTTGCCGGCGAACCGTCCGCGACGGCCGCCATGGCCGAGGTCTGCGCGACCGCCGAGACGCTCGCCGAGTCCGCCGCGGCCGCCGACGCCGAGATGGCCCAGGTGCTCGCCCGGGCCGCGACGGCTCCCGCGCCCCCGCCGGGCGTCGTCCGCCCATCCTCCCGCGGCGCCGGCTCGGCGCCCGCCCCTCGCCGCTAGACCAGCGTCGCGGTCCCGCCCCGGTTGGCGCCGGTGGCCAGCGCTCACCCGCCCGGCGCTCGCCTCCGCCGTTTCACCCACTGTCCAATCCGGGCGCCCGATGTTGTTCCCGTTGGCGGGGGTCATGCGGTTGACGCTCGGTTAGGCTATGCGTGTGTCGTACGCCGTAAGGGAGGAGGAACTGCAGGAAACGTCGACCCCGGCCGACGTCAGCCTGCGCAACGTGGTGAAGATGTTCGGCGACACCGTCGCCGTCGACGACATCACGCTCGAGATCCCGCGCGGCGAGTTCTTCAGCCTGCTCGGCCCGTCCGGCTGCGGCAAGACGACGACCCTCGGGATGATCGGCGGGTTCGAGACCCCGACCAGCGGCACGATCCTGCTCGGCGACACCGACGTCAGCCGCGTCCCCGCCTACAAGCGGGACGTCAACACGGTGTTCCAGTCCTACGCCCTGTTTCCGCACCTCGACATCTTCGGGAACATCGCCTTCGGCCTGCGGCGCAAGCGCATGGCCAAGGACGACATCGCGCGGCGCGTGGCCGAGGCGCTGCGGCTCGTCGATCTGCCCGGCTACGAGCGGCGCAAGGTCGCCGAGCTCTCCGGCGGGCAGCAGCAGCGGATCGCGCTCGCCCGCGCGCTCGTGAACGAGCCGCGCGTGCTGCTGCTCGACGAGCCGCTCGGCGCGCTCGACCTCAAGCTGCGCAAGCAGATGCAGACCGAGCTCAAGCGCATCCAGCAGGACGTCGGCATCACCTTCCTCTACGTCACCCACGATCAGGAGGAGGCGATGGCGATGTCCGACCGCCTCGCCGTGATGAACGCCGGGAAGGTCGAGCAGTGCGGGTCCCCGCGCGAGGTCTACGAGCACCCCGCCACGCGGTTCGTCGCCTCGTTCCTCGGCGCATCGAACCTGATCGACGGTCGCGTCGCGTCCGGGGCGGGCGCCGCGCTGGCCGAGGTGGTCCTCTCCGGCGGCGAGCGCGTGCGCGTGCCCGGCGAGCGGATCGCGCAGGGTCAGAGCGAGGTCAGCGTGGGGATCCGGCCGGAGAAGCTGCATCTGGATCCCGTCGAGGAGCCGGCCCGGGAGGGGCACAACGCCATCACCGGTCAGGTGACCTTCGGTACCTATCTGGGCGTCAGCAACCAGTACGTCGTCAGGGGACCCGGCGACACCGATCTCGTCGTCTACGTCCAGAACCTCGGCCTGCGGGCTCCGGGCATCGGTGACACGGTGCGCCTGAGCTGGCTGCCCGAGCACACGTTCGTCGTCTAGCGCAGGAGGAGGACCCCGGGTGGCTGAAATGGATGAACCGGTCGATCGACAGGTCGACATCGACCCCGCGCTGCTGCGGGGCCTCACCGAGCCGCGGCTGACGCGCCGCCAGGCGCTGAGGATGGGCGGGGCCGGTGTCGGCGCGCTCAGCGTCGGCGCGCTGCTGAGCGCCTGCGGGGTGTCAGGGACCGCCAGCAAGTCCTCCAAGGCCACCGCCAACGGCGTCGGCTCGGCGGCGTGGTGGAAGAAGCAGAAGCAGGCGGGCATCCTCGACTTCGCCAACTGGCCGCTCTACATCGACACCAGCCACGGCAAGCACCCCTCGCTCGAGCAGTTCACCAAGGCGACCGGCATCAAGGTCAACTACTTCGAGGTGATCCAGGACAACGCGCCGTTCTACGCGCAGATCGCCCCGACGCTGCGGGCCGGGCAGTCGATCGGCTATGACATCGTGGTGATGACGAGCAACTCGTTCCAGCTGGACGAGATGCTGCACATCAACAACTGGGCGATCCCGCTCGACCACAGCCGGCTGCCGAACTTCGCCAAGTACGCGGGGCCGCTCGTCAAGAACCCGAGCTACGACCCCGGGAACCGCTACACCGCGGCCTGGCAGTCGGGCTTCACCGGCATCGCCTACAACCCCGAGCTGACCGGCCGCGAGATCACCAGCGTGCACGACCTCTGGGACCCGAAGTTCAAGGGCCACGTCGGGATGATGAGCGACAACACCGAGATCGGCTCGGTGGCGATGCTGGCGCTCGGGATCGACCCCGCCACCTCGACGCAGGCGGACTGGCACAAGGCCGCCAAGCTGCTCAAGCAGCAGCAGGCGGACGGGCTGGTGCGCCAGTACTACGACCAGAGCTACATCAAGGCGCTCGAGAACGGCGACACCTGGATCACGCAGGCATGGTCGGGTGACATCTACCAGGCCAACAACAGCGGCTATCCGCATCTGAAGTTCGTCGTGCCCAAGGAGGGCGTGATGATCTGGACCGACAACATGCTGATCCCGCTGCACGCCAAGCATCCGGTGGACGCCCTGGAGTGGATGAACTTCTACTACCAGCCGAAGATCGCCGCCGAGGTGGCGGACTGGGTGGATTACGTCACCCCGGTGCCCGATGCGAAGCCGATCCTCCTCAAGCAGGATCCGGCGGTCGGCAAGAGCCCGCTCGTGTTCCCGAACGCGGCGACGAACGCAAAGGTCCATCAGTACTACACCTTCAAGAGCTACAACGACTTCCAGGCCTGGAACAACGTCTTCCAGCCGATCATCCAGGCGTGAACCGAGCGGGAGTCTGATCGATGCGCGCGGTTCGGGTGCGGCTCGCGCCGTACCTGCTCAGCCTGCCGGGCTGGTTCTGGTTGGGGCTGTTCTTCCTGGTGCCGATCATCGCGGTGTTGTCGGTCTCCCTGCAGACCGGCAACCCCGACACCGGGTACAACCTCACCTGGCACTTCAGCGAGTTCGGGACCGTGCTCAGCAACTACAACGGCGAGCTCGTGCGGTCGTTCCTGTACGGGGCGATCTCGACGTTGGCCGCGTTCGTCATCGCCTACCCGATGGCGTACTGGATCGCCTTCCACGGCGGCAGGCACAAGTCGACGTACCTGTTCATCATCCTGCTCCCGTTCTTCGTCTCGTTCGTCATCCGCACGCTCTCCTGGCAGTTCCTGCTCTCGGACAACGGCATCGTGCTGGGGACGCTCAAGAACATCGGCGTCCTGCCGCAGAGCACCCACGTGCTCTCCACCCCGTTCGCCGTGATCGCCGGGCTGACCTACAACGCACTGCCGTACATGGTGCTGCCGCTGTACGTGGCGATCGAGAAGATCGACCGGCGCGTCGTCCGCGCCGCCGGCGACCTCTACGCCAGCGGCGCGCAGGCGTTCGCCCGGGTGATCCTGCCGCTCTCCTCCGCCGGGATCTTCGCCGGGTTCCTGCTCGTGTTCGTCACCAACACCGGTGACTACGTCAACGCCTCGATCCTCGGCGGGCCCGGCACGACGATGGTCGGCAACGTGATCCAGAACTCCTATCTCTCCAATCAGGACTACCCGACCGCCTCGGCGCTGTCCTCGATCCTGATGGTGCTGCTGCTGTTCGTGATCTGGCTGTACGCCCGCGTGTTCGGCACCGAGGCGGTCGAGGAGGCGGTGGTATGAGCACGGCGGAGGCGAGCGTCATGGCCGCACCACGCGAGCGCAGGCGGATCCAGCTCGGCCGTTTCGTGCTGCCGGTGTACACGTGGCTGGTGATCCTCTACACGGTCATCCCGATCGTGCTGATGATCGTCTACAGCTTCAACCAGGCTCCGAGCGGACGCCTGACCTTCCAGTGGCTCGGGTTCACGACGCAGTGGTACCAGCAGGTCTTTGCCATCCCCGACCTCACCAACTCGCTGGTGAACTCGCTGATCGTCGCGGCCAGCTCATCGGTCATCTCGGCGATCATCGGCACCCCGCTGGCGCTCGCGCTGGCACGCTACCGCTACCGGGGCAAGAACCTCACCGACGGCGTGATCTTCACGAACATCGCCGCGCCGTCGGTGGTCGTCGGCGCCTCCCTGCTCTCGCTCTTCATCTCGCTGAACGTCAACCGTGGCCTGGCGACGATCATCATCGCCCACGTCACCTTCAACATCGCCTTCGTCACGATCGTCGTGCGGGCGCGCGTCGTCGGCCTCGACCGCTCGATCGAGCGGGCCGCCTACGACCTGGGCGCCAGCCCCTGGGTCGCCTTCCAGAAGGTCCTGCTGCCGCTGATCATGCCGGGCATCCTCGCCGGGATGCTGCTCGCCTTCGCGATGTCGATCGACGATTTCATCATCACCTCGTTCGTGGCCGGCCAGACGCTCACCTTCCCGCTCTGGGTCTACGGCGCCGTGAAGGTCGGGATCCCGCCCCAGGTGTTTGTGATGGGCACGCTGATCTTCCTGGCCGGCGTGGTCCTCGCGCTGATCAACGTGTTCCTGCAGCGCCGCTCCGCCTGAGCGGGAACCCGCCCGCGGGCGTCGGCCCCGGTCGTGGCACACTGCGACGCAGGCCCGCTTGGCGCAATTGGTAGCGCACCTGATTTGTAATCAGGCGGTTGTCGGTTCGAGTCCGACAGCGGGCTTGTCGGTGTCCTCCCCCGCCCCGCCGGCGGCCCGCTGCCCGGCGTCGATCAGGGCGAAGCAGCGGTTGACGGCTCCCCGGGCGCCGGTCAGATCGAGGTTCAGGTCGACGATGCCGTCAAAGCCGCTGAAGGCCCGCTGGGCGAGCGGTGGTCATGTCCGTAAGCCTGCTCCCGGTGGGTACGAGGCGGGATGGGCGCCGGTAAGGAATTGGTGTGGGCCCGAGGCACCGTCCGTCTCGGGCCGGCGCGGCGAAGTGGCGAGTGCCGAGTGGGGCCTACCCGTGCGTGAGCGGAGCCACGAGCGCGGCGCTGTACGCCGGGAGGCTGACGACGAGCCCCCGCGCCGACGCGCTGATCCGCTCGGTGCGAGCCGCTCCGGCCCAGGTCCCGTCACGGGTGAGTCGCTGGCCGTCGAGCGTCACTCGATCCGTCGCGCCGACACCGGGCGCTCGCAGACGCTCGACGGTCGCCCGCCGCAGGCCCGTCCCCTCCAGGGCGACGTGCAGCGCGCGTGCGCCCTTGTTGAGCAGCAGCACGTGGAGCACGTTCCCGTGGACCCGAACCGCCCACGTCTTCAGATGGTCGCCGGCCGCCGCCGTGGTGCGCACCGGCAACAGCTTCGCGTCCGGACCGAGGGTCCGCGCGAAGAGGAGCAGTCCGTAGAGGAGGGGACGGGCGTCGAGCCCGTGCCCGGTGAGGGAGAAGGCCATGTTGACCAGGGGCGGACGGACGTGGACGAACGCCGCCTCGGTGCCGGACTGGATCAGCTCGAACAGCGCGTCGGGTGCCCACAGCGCGGTGGCGAAGGTGTTGCTGACGCCGCGGACGCCCCCGCAGGTGACCGAGTTGATCTCCGTCATCCAGAGGGGCAGGTGGGCCGGGTCGGTGATGTGCTCGAGCGTGCGCGCCGTCCGCCCCATGCCCGCGGTGGCGTTCTCGCTGAGGATGCGCGGGATCGAGGGGTAGGTGGGGGCGCTCCGGCGAGCGCAGGCGGAGTACGGGTACCGGTGGGCGGTGATGCCGGTCAGCCGCGGGTGCGGCGCGGCGAGCAGCTTGACGATCCAGTCGGCGTTCTTCTGCGGCTCCGCGAGGGCGGGCGCGAGCAGCGGCACGCCGCGGGCGACCCGGGCGACCGCGGCGGCGTAGGCGTTGAAGGAGCGGGCGTAGCTCGTCGGGGTGATGCGGCTGGGCAGCCGGGGGACGCCCCGCCCGCCGGTGAGGTGCTGCCACTTGCTCTGGTTGTAGATGTCGGGCTCGTTGCCGATCTCAAAGGCGCGGACGCTGCCCCGCGGCAGGCTCTGCAGGGACCGTCGCGCCCACACCGCGGCGAGCCGCGGCGTGGAGGACATGATGTTGAGGTCGAGGATCAGCGGGGTGTGCGCGACCCGGACGATCCGGCTGGCCTGCCGCAACCAGGTGGGCGTCAGCTCGAACACCCACTCCGGCTGCTCCCGCTTCGGTGACCACCAGGCCCGGTCGGCCGAGTCGCCGCCGACCCGCAGACGGAGCGGGCCGTCCGTCGCGAGCTGGCTGACGACCCGGGCCAGCGTCCCCACCCCCCGCGACCAGTCCGGGATCGTCCAATACTCCGCGGAGATCCCGAGAAACGAGCGGGGGATCCTCAGCGGCCGTCCCGTTGTCAGCCGGACGCGCGCGTCCAGACGCGGCTGGGGCCGGGAGCCGCGCGGCACGGCGTGGGAGCGCACCGGCGGGGACGCGGTCGTGGCGAGGGCGACCGCGACCGCGACCGCGGCCACGGCGGCCGACCCGCCCGCCACGAGGTTCAGCCCGCGACGCAAGGGTGGCACGGCGCGGAGCTGGGCGGCGGGGCGGGCATCCTCCACCTCAGTCAACGCGGCGGGGCCGCCCGGGCCAAGCGGTTGAGCCCCGGGGATGGCTCCGGGAAACTACGTACCCGCCCCGTCATGCGCCGCCTCTCGCTCGCCCTCCTGTGTGCCCCTGCGCTCCTCGCCGCCCCCGCGGGCGGGATCGCGAGGGCGCGGGCCAGCGGCCGGGTCGAATACCGGCTCGTCCAGTACCCGCAGGCGGGGTTCGGCGGCGTCGACGCCCAGATCCGGGCGGCTCGGCGCTCGATCGACATGGAGATGTACGAGCTGCGGGATCCCGTGGCCGAGCGGGCGCTCGGCGCGGCCGCGCGCCGCGGCGTGCGGGTGCGGGTCCTGCTCGACCACGCCTACTCGGGCGCCGAGGTCAACGCCGCCGCCTACGCGTACCTGCGGGCCCACGGCGTGGCGGTCCGCTGGGCTCCGCCGCACGTCATCTTCCACATCAAGGCCACCACCTTCGACGCCCGGGTCACCGACGTCTCGACCGCGAACCTCACCGCCGAGTACTACTCGAGCACGCGGGACGCCGAGGTGATCGACACCAACCCCGTCCAGGTGCGCGCGATCGAGCGGACGTTCGCCAACGACTGGGGCGCCGCCCCGGGCGGCACGCCGCGCACCCAGACGGTGCAGGCGCCCGGTCTCATCTGGTCCCCGAACACCGGCGGGGGCTCCGCCGAGGCGGCGATGGTCGCGGAGATCAGCCGCGCGCGCCGCGCGGTCGAGTTCGAGTCCGAGGAGCTGAGCGACGTCCCGGTCGTTGAGGCGCTCGCCGCCGACGCCCGCCGTGGCGTCCGCTGCGCCGTCGTCATGACCAACTCCAGCGAGTGGCGCGAGGGCTTCGCGGCGGTCGCCCGGGCCGGCTGCCAGGTGCGCGTCCTGCCGGACACGAGCGGCACGCTCTACATCCACGAGAAGTTCGTGCTCGACGACCCGGGCAGCGCCCGGGAGTCGCTGATGATCGGCTCGCAGAACGCCGGCTGGGAGTCACTGCACGAGAATCGCGAGCTCAGCCTGCTGCTCGGCCCCGCCGACGGCGGCGCGGCGGTGATCGCGGGCGTCCACCGTGCCTTCCAACAGGACCTCCGGGCCGCCTCTCCCTGGTCCTGAGGCTCGGGCCGCCGCCGCCACGCCGCTGCGTACAACCGGTGCCGGCGCGTTCGTGCCTCCGTGCGCCCGCGCGGTTGCCATCATCCGCTGACGGTGAGCTCTCCCTGGCCCCACGCCCCGGCGACCGACGCCCATCGAGCCGCCTTCGCCGACGCCGAGCCGCGGGCCTACTGGTCCGACACCCTGCCCGACCGGGAGCCGCACCCCCCGCTCGAGCGCGCGGTCGAGGGTGACCTGCTGATCGTCGGGGGCGGCTTCACCGGCCTGTGGGCCGCGCTCCACGCGAAGGAGCGGACGCCCGGGCGCGACGTGATCCTCCTCGAGGCCGTGCGCTGCGGGGACGGCGCGAGCTCGCGCAACGGCGGCTTCCTCAACTACTCGCTCACCCACGGCACCGACAACGGCCGCGTCCGCTTCCCGAGGGAGATCGCGACCCTGGAGCGCCTCGGCGCGGCGAACTTCGACGAGCTCTGCGCCGACCTCGAGCGCTACGGGATCGAGGCCGAGCTCGAGCTCACCGGGGAGCTCGACGTCGCCGTGGCCGCCCACCAGCTGGCGGACCTCGAGGAGCGGGCGCGCGTGCTCGAGGAGTTCGGCCAGCGGGCCGAGCTCCTCGATGAGACGGCCGTGCGGGCCGAGCTCCGGTCACCGCTGTACCTGGCCGGTCTCTGGCAGCGCAGCGGCGCCGCGCTCGTCAACCCGGTCAAGCTCGTCGACGGCCTGCGCCGGGCGGCGCTGGCGGCAGGGGTGCGGATCTTCGAGCACTCGCGGGTGCGGCGGCTGCGGGCCCAGGGGACCGGCGTGGAGGCGCTCACCGACGCGGGACGCGTGCGGGCGGCGAGGGTGCTGCTGGCGACGAGCGCCTACGCCCCGTTGCTGCCGGCGATCCGCCGCTACGTCGCCCCGGTCTACGACTACGCGCTGATGACCGAGCCGCTCGATCCGGCGCGGCTGGACTCGATCGGCTGGCGCCGGCGCCAGGGCGTCGGGGACGCCGGCAACCAGTTCCACTACTACCGGCTCAGCGCGGACAACCGGATCCTGTGGGGCGGCTACGACGCCGTGTACCGCTACGGCGGCCCGGTCGGCGTCGAGCACGACGAGGACCCCGCCACCTTCGCGCGCCTGTCGCAGAACTTCTTCACGAACTTCCCGCAGCTGGAGGGGATCCGCTTCACGCACCGCTGGGGTGGGGCGATCGACACGTGCAGCCGCTTCTCGGTCTTCTTCGGCCGTGGGCTCGGCGGCCGCGCCGTCTACGCCCTCGGGTACACGGGGCTCGGCGTCGGCGCCAGCCGCTTCGGGGCGCGCACCGCGCTGGACCTGCTCGACGGCGCCTCCACGGAGGCGACCGCGCTCGAGTTCGTCCGCTCCCGTCCCGTCCCGTTCCCGCCCGAGCCGCTGCGCAGCGCGGTGATCCAGCTCACCCGCAACCGCATCGCCGCGGCCGACCGAACCGGCCGCCGGGGCGTCTGGTTGCGGACCCTCGATCGTCTCGGCCTCGGCTTCGACAGCTGAGAGCGCGCTCCCGGGGCCACCGGCCCGCTGGCTCGGTGGCCCCCCCGCGGCCTCGCCAGCCGCCGTGCAGCCCTGTAACGGGCACAGCGCACTCGGGTACGGAGTGCAGATGGATGCCGCACGTCATCACCAGCGCGCCCGCGACCGGGGGGTCAACCCGTTCGTGTACTGGCCGGCGCGGTCGCTCGTGCAGGCGGTCTTCCTGGTCGTCTTCCGGATGTCACGGCTGGGGCGCGGCAACATCCCGCCCCGGGGGCCGGCGATCCTCGCCGCCAACCACCGGAGCTTCCTCGACCCGTTCGTGATCGGGACGATGTCGCGCCGGCCGCTGTATTACGTCGCCAAACGGGAGCTGTTCGAGCTGCACCCCGTGATCAGCTGGCTGCTCGGCGCGCTCGGCGCCTTCCCGGTCGACCGCGGCCGCGGTGACCGCGACACGATCGAGACGGCCAGGCAGCTCCTCGCCCGCGGGGAGATGGTGCTCATCTTCCCCGAGGGGACACGCACGCGGCCCGGGCCGCTCGGCCACCCCAAGCGCGGCGTGGGCCGGCTCGCGCTCGAGACCGGCGCGCCCGTCGTCCCGGTCGCCGTCTTCGGCACCGAGGCGATCCGGCGCGGCTGGCGGATCCGCCCGCACCGGGTGCGGGCCCGGGCGGGCCGCCCCCTGCGGTTTCCGCGGGTGCAGGAGGCGACGCCGGCCGCGGCGGGGATCGTCACCGACCGGGTGTGGGCGTGCGTGCAGCTGCAGTGGGCGTGGCTCGGGGGCGCGGTCGAGCCCGCGGTCGAGACGACCCTGGAGGCGGCGCGTGCCGCCTGAGGCCTCGCTCCCCGCAGTAGGCTGCGTGCGGTGGAGAGCGAACCGATCACGAGCAAGGCGGAGCTCGACCGGCGCTTCAGCGAGGTCTACCGGGAGCACCTGCGCGATGTCTACTCCTACAGCTTCTACCGTGTGGGGAACCACCATGACGCCGAGGACCTCACCGAGCAGACGTTCCTGCAGGCCTACCGGCATTTCGAGCGGGCCCTGCGCGAGTCCCACGGCCGTCCGCTGCGTCCCTGGCTCATCCGGATCGCCCACAACCTGGCGGCGAACTTCTACCGGGACCGGGCCCGCAGGCCGGAGGCGGCGATCGAGGACGCGGGCATGATCTCGACGCTGCACACGACGGAGTCGCTCGTCGAGGGCCGCGAGGAGCTCAAGAGCATTCTCGACGGCGTGCAGCGGCTGCCCGACGACCGTCGCGAGGCGCTGATCATGCGCTTCGCGCTCGGCATGGACAACCGCGAGATCGCCCGCGCGCTCGGCCGCTCCGACGGCGCCACCAAGGTGCTCCTGCACCGCGCGATCCGTCAGCTCGAGGGGATCATCGCCTCGAGCGACCGGGATGGTGAGGTCGCGTGAGCGCGAACAACGTCGAGGCGCTGCTGCGGGAGGCGCTGACGCCGGTCGAGCCGCCGGTGCGCCTCACCGAGCAGCTGGAATCGACCCTGACGGCGCTCGCCGAGGCGGCGCAGGAGGAGCTCGACAGCTGGGAGCTCGCCGCGATGCGCGACCCGCGCAACTGGGCTCGGCCGCTCGTCGCCGCCGGGGTGACCGTGACCGCCGGCTCCGCGCTCGTCGCCCTGCGCGTCCGCCGTCGCCAGCAGACCCGTCGCAGCCAGAGCTCGACGCTGATGGAGTACGCCGGGCGCACGCTCCACGACATCGCCGAGGAAGCTCGCCGGGTGCTGCCCGACCGCTGACGCCGTGCCGACCTGCTACCGCCACCCGTCGCGCGAGACCGGGGTCTCGTGCTCCAACTGCGGGCGCCCGATCTGCCCGGACTGCATGACGCCGACGTCCGTCGGCATGCGCTGCCCCGAGTGCGCCGGCGAGCGCACGAAGGTGCGGCGCTTGAGCGGGCGCGGCCCGTCCGCGAGCTTCGCGCGGGCGGTCAGCCCGTACGACCCGCGCACCTGGTCGGTCACCCAGGCCCTGATCGTGGTGAACGTGATCGTCTTCCTCTGGGAGGTGGCCGACGGCCTCACGCTGAGCGGCGGGGGCGGGGGCTGGGTGTTCGTCAACGGCGTCCTCTACGGGCCGCTGATGAGCCACGGGTACCACGAGTACTGGCGCCTGCTCACCTCCGGCTTCCTGCACGCGAGCATCATCCACATCGGCTTCAACATGTTCTCGCTGTGGTTCGTCGGCCGCTCGCTGGAGCCGGCGATCGGCCGCGGCTACTTCGCCGCGATCTATTTCACCGCGCTGCTCGCCGGGTCCTTCGGGGCGCTCCTGCTCACCCCGGACGCGCCGACGCTCGGCGCCTCCGGGGCGATCTTCGGCGTCTTCGGCGCGCTCATCATGGTGGCGCGGTCCCGGGGGATTCCCCTGTGGCAGTCCGGCCTGCTCCCGATCCTGCTCTTCAACCTGCTCTACACGCTGACGATCGCCAACGTGTCGATCGGGGGACATGTCTTCGGCTGCCTCTCGGGCTTCGCCACCGGCTGGCTCGTCACCGAACACGGCGAGCGGCGCGACCGGCGCACGGTCGTGCTCGTCGGGTGCCTGGTCCTCGCGGTGGCGAGCGTGATCGGCGGCATCCTCGTCGCCGGCGGCCATGGTCTGATGCCGAGCGGCTCCCAGATCTGAGCCCCTCGAACGCACCGGATCTGACCGTGATGGCCGCCCACGGCTACCGCGTGCCGTGGCGCGAGGCGATGACCACGACCGGCCTGGGGACGCTCGCCGGCGCCTGCGCGGGTGGGCACGCGATCAACCTGGCGGCGATGACCGTCGTCCTACTCGAGCTCGACGATGATCGCCCGGGCGGCGAGCTCCGGCGGAATCTCGACGCGCTCCGGGTGGAGGACGTGCGCGAGCAGCTCGAGCCCCTCGATGATCCGCGGGCCGGGCCGCGAGAAGTACGCCGCGGCGTCGACGGCGATCACCTGACCGGCCCCGAGCGCGGCGAGCTCGTCGCGGTGCATCTCGGCCTCCCGGTGCGCGATCTCGGCGTCGAAGCCGCACGGCATGACGAGGACCAGATCGGGTTCGGCGGCCGCGATCAGCTCCCAGCTCCGCTCCTCCGAGCGCTCGCCGGCGAAGCCGAGCACGTCCTCGCCCCCGGCGAAGTCGATCAGCTGCGGGGTCCAGTGGCCGGCGGCGTAGGGAGGCTCGAGCCACTCGAGCGCGACCACGCGCGGGCGCCGGGCGCCCCGCACCGCCAGCCGGATCCGATCGATCCGGCTCGACGCCTCGCGGATCAGGTCGACGGCGGCGTCCGTTGTGTCTGTGGCCTGTGCGATCGTTCGAGCATCTCCGAGCACCTCTCCCACCGTGTGCGGGTCGAGCGCGATCACCATCGGCTGGCTGTCGATCTCCTCGGCGAGCGCGCGAACGTCCTCGTAGGCGACCGCGCACACTCGGCAGAGCGACTGGGTCACGATCAGGTCGGGCTGCAGGGCATGCAGCAGGTCGGTGTCGAGCGCGTAGATCGACTCGCCGTTCAGCGTCCGCTCCTTGACCTCGGCGTCGATCTGCGCCGCGGTCAGGCCGCCCGGCAGCCGGTCGCGCGTGACGCGCGGGAGGGTCGTGGCCCTGGGTGGGTAGTCGCACTCGTGGGTGACGGCGACGATCTGATCACCGAGGCCGAGCTCGAAGAGCATCTCGGTCGCGGAGGGAACGAGGCTGACGATGCGCATGGGAGGCAGACGATATGACAACCCCACCCCGGCTCACCGGCGACGAGGTCGCGGCGCGGCTCCTCGGCCTCGACTGGCGGCTCGAGGACGGCATGATCGTGCGGGATCTGCGCTTCGAGGACTTCGCCGCGGCCATGGCCTTCCTCAATCGCGTGGCGGAGGCGGCGGAGACATACAACCACCACCCCGATATGCTGCTGCACGGGTGGAACAAGGTGAAGCTCAGCCTCACCAACCATGCGGCCGGTGGGCTGACGGAGATCGACTTCGACATGGCCGTGCGATTCGACGCGCTCGTCGGGCGGGCAGCCGCGTAGCCCCTGGATGAGCGACCCAGCTCGAAGTACCCCGTCACAGCGGGACCTCCCCGGTGGGGTCCGCGGACGTGAGGCGCAGCCGGCGTGAAGGCGCTGCTGATCATCCTCACGTTCCTGCTCGTGCTCGTCAACGCGTTCTTCGTGATCGCGGAGTACGCGCTCGTGCGCTCGCGGCGGGCCCGGCTCGAGGAACTCGCCGACGGGGGCTCGCGCGGCGCGCGCCTCGCCCTCGGTCACCTCGAGCAGATCGGCGATTACATCGCGGCCTGCCAGGTCGGGATCACGATGGCCTCGATCGGCATCGGCGCCCTCGGGGAGCCGGCCGTCGCGCACCTGCTCGAGCCGCTGTTCGGCCGGGGCGCCGGGGGCGGGATCGCGGTCGTCGTCAGCGTGGCCGTCGCCTATCTGCTGATCACGTTCTTCCAGAGCACGGTGGGCGAGATCGTCCCGAAGCTCTACACGATCCAGCACGCCGAGGGACTGGCGCGACGGATCGCGCCGGCGATGCAGACCTTCATCGTCACGTTCCGGCCCTTCATCTTCGTGCTGAACGCCTCCTCGGAGTGGATGCTGCGCCGGCTCGGCGTCGATCCCGACGCCGAGCCGGCGCACGGCACCCCCGAGGAGCTCAAGCGGCTGATCGCGGAATCCCAGACCGGCGGCCAGATCGACATCGGCGAGGCCGAGATGCTGACGGGCGTCTTCCACCTGCACGAGCAGGAGGCACGCCAGGTGATGACGCCGATCCCCGCCGTGGTCACGGTCGACATCTCCGAGACGGTTGGCGCCGCGCTCCGGCTCGCGGTCGCCACCGGCCACTCCCGCCTCGTCGTGATCGAGGACGAGGATCAGGACCAGGTGCGCGGGATCGTGCACGTCAACCAGCTGATCAAGCTGCTGATGGCCGTCGGCGAGGAGGCGGACTTTGCCGGGCTGGTGCGCGAGGCGCCGATCTTCCCGGAGACCAAGCCGCTCGATGACCTGCTCGCCGACCTGCAGCGTGAGCGGACCGAGATGGGGGTGGTCGTCGACGAGTACGGTCGGACCGCCGGCATCGTGACGATCGAGGACATCATCGAGGAGGTCGTCGGGGAGATCGCCGACGAGAACGACCCGGCCGGCGGAGCGATCCGGCGCCTGGCCAACGGCGACTGGTTCGTGCGCGGCCACGTCGCCGTCAGCGACCTGGAGAACTACGGGCTCGAGCTCCCGGTCGACACCGACGCCTACAACTCGGTCGGCGGCTTCGTCTTCGCCGAGCTCGGGCGGCTGCCGAAGCGGGGCGACACGATCCGGGCCAACGGCTACTCGATCCGCGTCGAGTCGGTCCGCCAGAACCGGATCGAGGCCGTGCGCATCCGGGAGCGCCGCGAACCTTAAGATTTCGCCCGCGGCGGGCCGCGCCGGCCCGCTCGAGGGGTGCGCGCGGCACGGGTGCCTCTCGAGGCATTAGTTACAATTACAGGATCGCAACACCGGTGGTTGACCGCTCGTCAGAGCGGTCTCGCCAGGAGCAGTTCCGGTGGTTGAGAGGAGAGAGATGAAGCCGGCCCTCGGGCCGGCTTCAGCGTTTTCCAGGCCCTGTGCGGAACCGTCGGTGCCCCGTCGGCATTGGCCGTTCGGGGCGTGGGTCTCGCGAGCGCCCAGGGGGGTGGGGCGACCCGCGGAGGGCGTGCGCCTCGCCGGGCGCCGGAACAGAAACCGGCCCGCATCGCTGCGGGCCGGTTTCGCGCTTCTGGGGAGGAGGTGCTGCTATGAGGTACGTCGCGTAATGAACGATGCTCCCGTGACCTGAATCTAGATTAAATTCATGTTAGGGAAACATGTAGAACGCGCGAGCGAAGATTACGCCGTATCGGTCGGCTCGGCGCCACCGGCGCTCGTACGTCCGTCCAACGGCCCTGGGGCAGGGTGAGCCAGCACGCGCGGGGCGCCGAACATCCCGTGGCCGGCCATCAGGCCGTGCAACCTCCACCCTCCGGGCATAGGGTGGCCATCAGCTCCGTAGGGGGTGCGCGACATGAGGTCAGCACCCCCTACGCGCTGCCGGCGGCCGTGCGGGACGGCCGGGTCAGTCCGGCGAGCCGAGCCGCTGCACGTCCTGGTCGGCGACCAGCGTCGCCGGCGTGGCGCTCAGACTCGGCAGGGGACGAAGCCCCTCCTCCGGCGCGTGGCCGCGCACCTCGCCGTCACGGGCGATGGCGTTCAGCCGCCTGATCTCGCGCTCGCCGGCGACCCGCGCCGGATGATCGGCCGGCAGGTTCCGGATCAACGCGCGGATGCGGGTTCGCAGCTGCATCGCGAAGTGCGGCGTCGAGGCGCCCATCAGCGCCTGCACGTCCTCGAGCGTGACCTCGTGATCGCGTCGCAGCCGTTCGGGGTTCTCCGCCTGGCTCATCGCCGCAGAGGTTATTCGGATCCGGGCCCCGATGCCTCGCCGATGAGCGCGGCGTCAAAGGCTCGGCGGCCGTGCTCGATCGCCTCCCGCTCGGCGAGACGGTGCCGGCGGCGGATCTCGGCCTCGCGCCGGCGCCGCTCCTCCTCCGGCGTCTGCGGGGTCAGCGGCGGCACCGGCGTCGGCCGCCCGTCGTCGTCGAGCGCGACGAAGGTGAGGTACGCGGTGCTCGCGTGCTCCACGACGCCGGTGCGGGGGTCCTCGGCCTCGACGCGGACGCCCACCTCCATCGAGGTGGTCCAGGCCGCGTTCACCGTCGCGGTGAACGTCACCAGCTGACCGATCTTGATCGGCACCAGGAACGACATGCGGTCCATGCTCGCCGTCACGGTGCGCCGGCGGGAGTGGCGCACCGACGCGGCGCCGGCCGCCTCGTCGACGAGCTTCATGATCGTGCCACCGTGGATGTCCCGGTTCGCGTTGGCGTCGGCGATGCCCATCCAGTGGGCGAGGATCGTGGTGGATGCTGACGGCGCCTTGGCCTCCATCCCGTGAACGTTAGAGCCTGTGCGCCGGGTCGGATCGCGTGCTTCCGTGGCGGCGGTACCCTTGAGGGACGTTCCGACCCCTTGCAAGGAGGATGCGATGCCGGGCCTGACCGGGCGCATGTCGACCGTCGTCAAATCGAAGATCTCGAAGCTGCTCGACAAGGCCGAGGATCCGGCCGAGACGCTCGAGTACAGCTACCAGAAGCAGCTCGAGCAGCTCCAGAACGTCAAGAAGGGGATCGCGGACGTCGTGACCGCGAAGAAGCGCCTGCAGGCGCAGGAGACGGCGCTGCAGCAGCAGGTGGTCAAGCTCGACACGCAGGCCCGGCAGGCGCTCGCCGCCGGGCGCGAGGACCTGGCCCGGACGGCCCTCGAGCGCAAGAACGTCGTTCAGACCGAGCTGCAGTCCCTCGACGCGCAGGTGCAGGAGCTCGAGCAGCAGCAGGAGGCGCTCACCCAGTCCGAGCAGGGCCTGCGGACGAAGATCGAGCAGTTCCGCACCAAGAAGGAGGTCATCAAGGCCCAGTACTCGGCCGCGGAGGCCCAGGTCCGCATCTCCGAGGCGGCCACCGGCGTCGGCAGCGAGATGGCCGACGTCGGCCTGGCCATGGAGCGCGCGATGGACAAGACCGCGCAGATGAAGGCGCGGGCCAGCGCCGTGCAGGAGCTCGAGGCGGCCGGCACGTTCAGCGACCTCACCGCCCTCGGCCCGGGGGAGGACGACATCGACCGGCAGCTGCGCGAGCTGTCGAGCACGAGCGAGGTGGACAGCGAGCTCGCGAAGCTGAAGGCGGAGCTCGGCACCGGCACGTCGGGTGCCGCCGGGGAACTTTCGGCGGGCGGCGAGCCGCCCGCCCTCGACGCCCCCGCCGGGGCGGAGGCCACCCCGGCTCCCGCCGACGCCGCGGCTCCCGCCGACGCCGCGG
>DAIDJO010000055.1 GCA_027451345.1 Solirubrobacterales bacterium | reverse complement strand
AGCGTTAGAGATAACGTCAGGCATGGCTGGTCCTCCGGTTGTATGCGGCTCTGGCCAAAGTGGCCCTATCACCGCCGGACGCTAACCCGCGAACCTGCAACACGCGAGGGCCAGCCTCCTCGCGTCCATAGTGACTAGCCCCGCTCGCCGATCTCGGGCGAGAGCAGCTCGCGCCGCGTCCCGCCGCAGCCGAGCAGGCCGGGCCCGATGTGGGTGCCGATGACCGGCCCGATCTCGGAGACGAACACCGGGTCGGTGCCGAAGATCTCCCGTCCGCGCGCCACGAGCGCCGCCGCCTGCTCCGGGAGCTGGGTGTGCTGGACGACCCAGCCGTCGCACCCGTCCGCGCGCATCTGCTCGAGCAGGGTCACGAGCCGTTCGAACGCGCGCCGGCTCGTGCGCACCCGCTCGACCGCTCCGATCTCCGACTGGAGCGAGAGGATCGGCTTGATCTTCAGCGCCGAGCCGAGCCACGCCTGGGCGCCCCCGATCCGCCCACCCCGTCGCAGGTACTCGAGCGTGTCGAGCGAGAAGAGGAACTGCAGCCCCGCGCCGGCTGTCCGCGCCCGCTCGACGACGCCGCTCGCGTCGGCGCCGGCGCGGGCCGCCGCGGCCGCCGCGAGGACCATCAGCCCCTGGGCTCCGCAGGCGGTGGCCGAGTCGACGATGTGCACGCGCGCCGCCGCGTCACCGAGCTGATCGCGGGCCTGCTCGGCCGCCCGCACCGTCCCGGAGAGGCCACCGGAGAGGTGGATCGAGACGACCTCGTGGCCCGCGGCGAGCAGGGGCTCGTAGACGGCGAGGAAGTCCCCGATCGAGGGCTGCGAGGTCGTCGGCAGCGCGCCGCCCTCCGCCAGGCTCGCGAAGAAGTCGTCGTAGTCGGTGATCTCGCTCTCGCGCACCGCCGCGCCGTCGCGATGGACGTACAGGCTCACCTCGTGCAGGCCGCAGTCGGCCGCCACCTCCGCGGGGAGGTAATGGCAGTGGTCGGAGACGAGCGCCACCGACGGTGCGGCCTGTGACCCCATCTCGCGGGTCGGGCGTCGAGCCGGGCTCGCTGGCTGGAAGCGGCTGCTTGCTAGAGCAGGTTCTCGATGCTGAGCGGCGCCGTCTCGTGGTGGGCGGCGGGCTCCGGCGCCTCGGCGCCGGCCTCGGCCGTCTCCACGCCGAGCAGCTTCTGCAGCTCACCCGTCTGGTACATCTCGGTGACGATGTCGCAGCCGCCGACGAGCTCGCCGTCGACGAACAGCTGCGGGATCGTCGGCCAGCCGGAGATCGCCGAGAGCTCCTGGCGGATCGCCGGGTCCGGGAGGATGTTGACCGCCGCGAACGGCCGGTCGACCGCCTCGAGCACCGCGACCGTGCGGGCCGAGAAGCCGCAGGCCGGCGCCTCGGGGGTGCCCTTCATGAAGAGGATCACCGGGTTCTCGGAGATCGCGCTCTGGATCGCCTCGCGCATCGGATTGCTGGGGGAGTCGCTCATCGGGCCTCCGTTGGTGTGATCTTCAGGGAGAGGGCGTGGATCCGGTCGCCGAGTTCAGCGCCGAACACGTCGTAGACGAGCTTGTGCTGGGCGATCCGGCTGAGGCCGGCAAAGGCCGGGCCCTCGACCGTCGCCTCGAAGTGGTGGCCGTCGCCGGTGACAGCGGCGCGGGTGCCGGGAATCGCCGCTTCGATGCGATCCTTCAGCTCGTCGGGGGAAACGCTCACGAGACGAAGCGTAGCGACTGGACGCCCGAAGCTATACTGAATGAAGCATGATCACTCTGACTGACAAGGGCGCCGAGAAGGTCCAGGAGTTCCTGGCCGCGCAGGCCGCCGTTGCCGATACCGCCGGCCTCCGGGTCGGTGTGCGGGGCGGTGGCTGCTCGGGCTTCCAGTACGCGCTCGCCTTCGACGAGCAGCGCGACGACGACACCGTGTTCGAGGACAAGGGCATCCGCCTGCTGGTGGATCGCTCGAGCCTTCCCTACGTTGAGGGCTCGGTGATCGACTTCGTCGACGGCCTCCAGGGCGCCGGCTTCAAGGTCGAGAACCCCAACGTGATCGCGGCCTGCGGCTGCGGTTCCTCGTTCCGCGTGGCGGACGAGGAAGAAGTTTCCGCCGTCTGAGCGGTCGCTCGTCCGGAGGTGTCCTCCCGGAGGTGTTGCGTTCGTCGTAGGAGCATGAACGCAACACCGGTCCGGAGGAGGGCACGATGAAGTACCTGCAGCTGATCTGCATCGAAGGAACGACCGGCACGCCCGAGGCGGCCGCGGCGATGCGCGACAACGTCGGCCCCTGGGTCCAGGAGACCGTCGCGCGGCGGATCAACATCGTCGGCAAGCCGCTGGACGACCCGGCCAGCGCCAAGACGGTGCGCGTGCGCAACGGCGAGACGATCGTCAGCGACGGGCCGTTCGCGGACAGCAAGGAGTTCATCGGCGGGCTCGACCTGCTCGACTGCGCGAACCTCGACGAGGCGATCGAGGTGGCGGCCAAGCACCCGGTCTCCTGGTTCCACGCGATCGAGCTGCGGCCCTTCCCGGACGGCCTCGAGATCCCCGCGATCGCCTCGGAGGATCTGCGCTACCTGCTCCAGGTGTTCGCCGACGAGGTCCCCAAGCCGCCCGAGGTCGAGGACGCGATCCGGCGCGAGGGGGAGCAGTGGCGTGAGGCGGCCGGCGACGCGCTGGTCTTCGGCAACGGGTTGCAGCCCAGGGAGACGGCGACCACCGTGCGGGTGCGCGACGGCCAGGTCCTGCTCACCGACGGGCCCTTCATCGAGACCAAGGAGTTCCTCGCCGGCGTCTGCCTGCTCAACTGCCAGACCGAGCAGGAGGCGATCGAGCTGGCGGCCCGCTTCCCGCTGGCGCGGCATCACATGGTCGAGGTGCGGCGGTTCGTCGACCTGTGAGCCTCGACGCCGAGCAGGCCGTCCAGGCGGCGTTCCGGGACGAGTGGGGACGGATCGTCGCCACCCTGATCCGTCGCACCGGCGATTGGGACCTCGCGGAGGACTGTGCCCAGGAGGCCTTCGCGCAGGCGCTCGCGAGCTGGCGGCGCGACGGCGTCCCGCGCAACCCCGGGGCGTGGCTGACGACGGTGGCGGGCAACCGCGCGCTCGATCGGCTGCGCCGGGGCGCCCGCGGGACCGCGCTGCTCGAGCAGATCGCCCACGACCCCCTGCGCGCACACGACCAGGACGACGACGAGGAGGAGCCGGACGTGATCGACGACGACCGGTTGCGCCTGATCTTCACCTGCTGCCACCCGGCCCTCTCGCTCGAGGCCCGGGTGGCGCTCACGCTGCGCACGCTCGCCGGTCTGACCACGGCCGAGATCGCCCGCGCGTTCCTCGTGCCGGAGCCCACGATGGCCAAGCGCCTGGTGCGCGCCAAGGCGAAGATCGCCGCCGCCGCCATCCCCTACCGGGTGCCCCCGCCCGAGCTGCTGCCCGAGCGCACCCCCGGCGTGCTCGCGGTGCTCTACCTCCTCTTCAACGAGGGGTACGCGGCCTCGTCGGGCGACGCGCTGATCCGACGGTCGCTCTGCGAGGAGGCGATCCGGCTCATCCGCCTGCTGCGCCGGCTGTTGCCCGACGCACCGGAGGCCGACGCGCTGCTCGCGCTGATGCTCCTGCAGCACTCCCGGCGCGACGCGCGCCTGGATGCGAACGGGGACCTCATCACGCTCGAGGAGCAGGATCGCCGCCGCTGGCATTGCGATGAGATCGCGGAGGCCGAGGCGCTGCTCACCGGCGCGGACCCGCCGGGTGACGCCGTCCCGTCGGGCCCGTACCGCCTCCAGGCCGAGATCGCCGCCTGCCATGTCCGGTCGCCGACCGATTGGGCGCGGATCCGCGACCTCTACGGGCGGCTCGAGCGCATCACCGCCTCGCCGGTCGTGGCGCTCAACCGCGCGGTGGCGGTGGCGATGGCCGGGGACCTGGACGGTGCGGTCGCGCTGCTGCGCGAGCTCGCCCAGCGGGGCGAGCTCGCGGGCTATCACCTGCTTCCCGCCACCCACGCCGACCTCCTGCGCCGGCGCGGTGACGCCGCGGCGGCGGTGGCGCAGTACCGGCGCGCCGTCGAGCTCGCTCCCTCGGAGGCGGAGCGGCGGTTTCTGCGGCGCCGGATCGCCGAGCTCGAGGCCTGATCTCGTCGGGTCGGGGTCGCGGTCCGGTCAGATCGGGTCGGGCTCGAGGCCCGGCTCCGGGGAGTCATCGAGCGCCCGCCACAGGTACCGGCAGGCGAGCGTCCGGTACGGACGCCAGGGCTCGGCGATCCGCTCCATCACCGGAGCGAGGGGCAGCGACTCCAACCCGTAGAGCACCATGAACGCCTTGCGGATTCCGAGGTCGCCGACCGCCAGCACGTCCGGGCGCCCGAGATGGAACATCAGGAACATGTGGGCGCTCCAGGTCCCGATGCCCTTCACCGCGGTGAGCTCCGCGATCACATCCTCGTCGGGCAGCGTGTCGAGCCGCTCGAGCTCGAGCGACCCGTCGACGACGTGCTCGGCGAGCGAGCGCAGGAACGCCACCTTCGCGCGGGAGAGGCCGACCGCCCGCAGGTCCTCGGGATCGTCGGCGAGGATCTCGTCGGGCGTCGGCTCGCGGCCACCGAACCGGTCGGCGAGCCGCCGGTAGATCACGGCGGCCGCCCGGGTGGAGAGCTGCTGCCCGACGATCGCCCGCACCAGCGCACCGTAGTGGGCGCGCTGGCCATCCTCGCGTCGCTGGCCGAGCCCGTCCGCGCCGTAGCGCTCGATCACCCCGGCGAGCACCGGGTCGGCCGCCCGCAGATGCTCGAGCGCCGCCGGGTCGGCGCTCACGCCGAGGTGCGCAGCGCGACCCCGTCGAGCGCGCCGAGCGCCCGCTCCACGGACATCGACACGCAGGTGAACGTCGGGGTGTCACGCAGGGTGTAGGCGCTCGACTCGGTCGTGCGCAGGCGCTGCACGAGGTCGAGGAAGTCCGCCGGGTTGTCGGACTCGAAGGCGACGACGAACTCCTGGTCGTCGAGGCCGAACGAGTAGCTCGTGTTGAGATCGACGCTCGGGAACTCCTTGCCCACGCGGATGTGCTCCTGCATGATCCGCCAGCGCTCCTCGCGGCTCAGCAGGTACCACGCCCGCGTCTTGACGAACGGATAGACGAAGAGGTACTTCCCATGCGCGGGGCGGACCTCGAGGCGGGACTCATCCGAATACTCGGAGGGCTTGGTCATGGCCAGGAACGAGTACGGGATCGAGCACCACTTCATCAGGCCGCTCTGCTGCAGCACGACATGGAACTCGTGGATCCGCTCGAGGTTCTCGGCCTGTGAGAGGATCATCAGGTCGGCGTCGCCGCGCGTGCCGACGAGCGAGAAGGCGCGCAGGAGGTGGTCCTCGGCGAAGTCCTCGCAGGCGGCCATGAACTCCCGCTTGTGCTCGTCGCGCTCCTCGTCGGGCAGGCGGCGCCACGCGGGGTCGACCTGGAGGAACGTGTACTTGAAGAAGTGGCGCGTCGGCATGCTCGGCCCAATGATGGCAGCTCACGCCGCGCGCGGGCGAATGTGACGCTCGTCACATGAACTGGGTATAGTCCCCGCGATCGGGACGCCGCGCGCGTTCCGGTTGCGCTCTGAGGAGAGAGTGAGCCTGTCGCAGGAACCGTCGTGGACCGGCCGCATTGAGGGATGCGCTGCCGGTCCGCGTGACGGCCTGTCTCGGAACCCTCCGTTGACGGCCTCGCGGCCGTCCCGCCGGGACGCGAGCCGCCCGCCGTGACGCTCCGGCCCCGTCCGAGGCGACCCTTCGAACCCCGCCCGAGGCGGTCGTCCGGCCCCGCCAGAGGCGACCCTCCCGGCCGTGTGACGTGGCCCTGCGGCGGCGGCGGCGAACGCCCGCCGCGGAGAGGTACGGATCGACACCCGGTGGCGCCCCGGATCGACACCCGGTGGCGGCCCGGCTAGGATTTCCCAATGCGGATCGCGCTGGTGTCCCCGTACTCGTGGTCCTACCCGGGGGGCGTGACGAGACACATCGAGGCGCTGGCCGAGCAGTATCTGGCCGCCGGGCATGACGTCCGTGTCCTGGCTCCCCACGACCCGCCGGACCGCACCTCGACGGTCATGCATCGCGGCGCCCGGCCGCAGCGGCTCGCGACGCCGGACTACCTCGTTCCGCTCGGACGCACGATCGGCTTCAACGCCAACGGCGCCGTCTCGAACCTGCTGATGGGGCCCAACGGGATGGCGCGGCTCTCGCGCGAGCTCGCCACCGGTGGCTACGACGTCGCCCACATCCACGAGCCCGTCGCGCCGATGGTGGGGTGGGTCGCGACCCTCCCCTTCGGCGTGCCGCTCGTCGGGACGTTTCACTCGTATTCGACCAGGCGCCTGCCCAACACGCTCGCCAACGGCTTCGGCGCCACCCAGGTGCTCAACCGCCTGCGCGTCCGCATCGCGGTGTCGGAGGCGGCGGCCTGGACGGGGCGCCGCTGGTACGGCGGCCGGTACCGCGTGATCCCCAACGGGGTCCACATCGACGCGGACGCGCTCGACGAGGCCCTGGCCGATCGCCGCGACGACGGCACGCTGCGGATCGCCTTCGTCGGCCAGGCCGTCGAGCGCAAGGGACTGCCGCTGCTGCTGCGCGCCTTCGAGGCCCTCCGCGAGCACATCCCGACCGAGCTGACCGTGATCGGACCGACCGAGGCCGAGCTCGCGCCGCTGCTGCTGGATCCCCGCGGGGTGCGGGCGCTCGGCAAGGTCGATGACGAGACCAAGCTCCGGGAGCTGCGCGCCGCTGACGTGCTCGCCGCGCCCTCCCTCGGCGGGGAGAGCTTCGGCATGGTGCTGACGGAGGCGTTCGCCGCGGGGACGACCGTCGTCGCCTCCGACATCGCCGGCTACCGGGATGTGGTGAGCGACGGGGTCGACGGACTGCTCGTCCCGCCCGCCGACCCCCAGGCGCTCGCCGAGGCGCTGCGCGACCTCCACTACGAGCCGGAGCGCCGGCGCCAGCTCGCCCATGCCGCGGCCACGACGGCGCAGCGCTTCGCCTGGGAGCACGTCGCGCTCGAGGTGATGGAGTCCTACCGCGACGCGATCGCCATGCCGGAGCCGGAGGGCGCGTGGCGGACGGTCGCCGTCCGCACCGGGTTCGCCCCGGCCGATCTGCAGCCGCGCGTTCGCGCCCGCCGGCTCGAGAGCCTGGAGCGCCCGCTCGCGCTCGAGACCAGTCGTCGCAGCATGATGGCGCAGGTCCGCCGCGTCGCGGTGCTCGCCATCACGGTCGGCATGGCGGTGCTCGGCTACCTGGCCCTGAAGAAGATCGGGATCGCCAGCATCGGCCAGACGCTGATCAACTCCGAGCCGGCGTACGTGCTGCTCGGGCTCGGCACGATGTGCCTGGCGATGGTGATGCGCGGCTTCTCCTGGCACGCGATCCTGCAGGCCGCGCTGCCGCGGGCCCGGATCCGGCTCGGTGACGCGATCCGCGGCACGATGATCGGGGTCCTGATGTCCTCGACCCTCCCGGCCAGGCTGGGCGAGCCCTCGCGCGCGCTGATCATCGCCCGCCGGACCGGCCGGCCGCGCGACACCCTCCCCATCGTCCTGGGCACGGTCGTCTCGCAGACGCTGCTCAACATCCTCGCCCTGATCATCCTCGGCACGATCATGTTCTCGTCGGTGGACTTCTTCACCGGCCACCAGAGCGCGCTGGTGATCGCCGCGGTCGCGCCGGCCGTCCTGCTGGCGATCGTCGTCATCGCGCCGATCGCCCTGCGCTACGGCACCGGCGGCCGGCGGTTCAGCCGCGCCCACGCGGCGGTGCTGAAGGCGCAGCGCGCGCTCGGACGGGTCCGGGCCGGCCTCGTCGTCTTCCGCCGTCCGCGGCTCGGCATCACCGCCACCGCGGCCCAGCTGGCGGCCTGGGCGCTGCAGAGCGTCTCCTGCTTCTTCCTGCTGATGGCGCTCGGCCTCGTCGGTCACCATCACGTCGGCTTCGCCGCGGCCGCCGCCGTGCTCTTTGCGGTCAACGTCACCGCGGTCCTGCCCGCCACCCCCGCCAACCTCGGCGTCTTCCAGGCGGCCTGCGCCACCGTCCTCTACTCGGGCTGGCACATCGGCTGGGGCACCGGCGTCGCCTACGGGGTGATCCTGCAGGCCGTCGAGGTCGCCACCGCGATCCTCATGGGCATGCCGGCGCTGCTGCGCGAGGGGATGTCCTGGCGTGAGGTCCGGCTGCGCGCGATGCATTCGACGCCGATCAAGCTGCCACCGCGTCCGGCGCGCGGGGCCCGCGCCGTCGAGCGCGTCGGCGCGACCGATCTCGGCTGATCGGGGACGGCCCGCCCGGCGCGTGCCGCGGGCCGACCCCGGGAGTCGCCAACCCCTCCCGCGCGTGGGGCGCGTGAGCCCGCGCATCCACTACCCTCGCCACTGTGCAGAGCATCAACGTGATCTTCGACGAGGCTCACAGCGAGGCCTGGACGATCCGTCCGGAGCTCGCCGGGCAGATGCAGCCGGTGCACCCGGCCGACGCCTCCTATGCCCGCGCCGCCGAACTGCTCGCCGCGCGCGCCGCCCGCGTCAGCGCCAACACCGAGCCGCTCGACGGCGGCGTGCTCGACGCCTGCGACCTGCTCGTCATCGCCCACCCGTCGGATCCGCAGTGGGAGAGCACGACCGGTATCGGCTCGCCGCGGCTGAGTCCCGCCGAACAGGACGCGATCCACGCCTTCGTGCGCGGCGGCGGCGGGTTGATCGTGCTCGGCGAGACCGAGCAGGACAAGTACGGCAACAACGTCAACGACCTGCTCGACCGGTTCGGCCTGCGCCTGCGCAGCGACACGGTGCAGGACTACGAGCACTGCGACGGTGCCCCGACCTGGATCCATGGCGAGCTCGTCGACGGTGGGCGCGGCAGCGGCGGCGACCTCCTGGCCGGCGTCAGGGCGGCCTGCTTCTACCGCGCGACGACGATCGAGAGCCGCAACGGCGCCCGAGTCCTGGCCCGCACGCACCGCTCCGCCTCGGTCCCGGGCGCGCCGCTGGTCGTCGCCACCGAGCACGGCGCGGGGCGCGTGGTCGTGCTCGGCGACTCCGACCTCTTCGGCGACGATTGCATCGGCTCGCTCGATCACGCCGCGCTCTGGTTGAACATCGTGGGATGGGCGGCCCGGCGGTCCGCTGACTCGCCGGGCCGCTCGGCGGTGGACGGCGCTCACGGTGCCTCGAGCGAGGCGCTCCTGGCCGATGTCCACCGGCTCGTCGCCGCGACCGACGCGCTGGCCGAGCTGCAGGCGCCGGACGGCTCCCTGCGCGAGGGCGTCGCGCCCTCCGACGCGGCCGCTCGCCTCGCCGCCGTCGAGGGGGCGCTCGGCGCGCTCACCGCGGAGTTCCCGAACCTCGCCGCCGCCGCCGACGATCTGCGCGCGTGGGCGGAGGGAGGCCACGGGGTCCCCGACTTCACCCGGGCGCTCGACGCGTTCCGCCCCGAGCAGGGCCGGGTCGACGGGCGCCTGCACCTGGCCTTCTTCCCGATGTACAAGCAGAACGGCTCACCCGACACCTGTTTCGAGGCGGTGCTCGTGCGGGTTCCGTGGCCCGCCTGGATCGCCGAGCTCGAGGCCACGCGGTACGACAACCCGAAGTTCGTCCCGGTCGAGTTGGTGGCGGCGACGCGCGGCTACGACAGTGAGTGCGCCGTCCTGTTCCCCGAGCAGGTGGCCGTCGCCGAGCGCCAACCCAACAACTTCGGCGCGATCTTCTGCGATCGGGAGTCGGCGCGCCTGCGCCGCGTGGCGACCCGCGCCGCCGACCTGCTCCAGATCAACCTGCCGCCTGACGCGGCGCGGCTGCTCGCGGACCCCGAGACCTCGAAACAGGCCTACATCCTCTGGGACCTCATCCACGACCGCGCGCACAGTCACGGCGACCTGCCCTTCGACCCGTTCATGGTCCGGCAGCGGGCGCCGTACTGGATGTACTCGCTCGAGGAGCTCCGCTGCGACCTCACCGCCTTCGGGGAGGCGGTGGCGCTCGAGAGCGAGGGGCTGGCGTTCGCCCGCAACGTCCAGTACGCGATCCTCTTCGACCGCCTGCTGCGTTTCCCGATCACGGGGCCGCGAGTGCGCAACTACGATGGGCTCGGGGGCCAGCTGCTCTTCGCCTACCTCCACGCCGGGGGGTACCTGCACTGGACCGACAACCGCCTCACCTTCGAGTGGGGTCGCGTGGCGGAGGGCGTGATCGCCCTGCGCGAGGAGGTGTACGCGCTCTACCGGGCCGGGATCGACCGGACGAAACTCCAGCATTGGTCGGCCGCGCACGACCTCGTCGCGCGCTTCGTCCCGCCGGCGACCGGGTCGCGCTGGGTCGCGGGCGCCCGCAGTTTCGCGGAGATCCCCGATCCTCGGCCGTATTGCGATGAGGTGCTCCCGGACGAGTTCCCGCTCTCGATCTTCTACACCGCCCTGCAGGGCGCCCTCGCGCCGGCATGACGGCGACCCCCCGGCGGGGGTTCGCGTCCGACAACGCGGCCACCGTTCACCCGCGCGTGCTCGAGGCGATCGCCGCCGCCAACGTCGGGCACGCCTTCGGCTACGGGCACGACCCGTACACGCAGGAGGTCGAACGGCGCCTCGCCACGGCGCTCGGCGATCCCGAGGCGTCCGTCTTCTTCGTCTTCAATGGCTCGGGGGCGAACGTTCTCTCCCTGCGGGCGGCACTCCACCCGTGGGAGGCGGCGATCGTCTCCGCCACGGCCCATCTGCACACCGATGAGGTCGGTGCCCCGGAGGCCGTCGCGGGTGCGAAGCTGCTGATCGCCGAGACGGTTGAGGGCCGCGTCACGCTCGACGGGCTCCGCCGGCTCGTCGAACGGCCCAACGACGAGCATGCGGTCAAGCCGGCGCTCCTCTCTCTGACCCAGGCAACCGAATGGGGGACGCTGTACTCCCTGCCGGAGCTCCACGCGCTCGCCGAGCTCGCGCACGCCCATCGGCTCCGGGTCCACGTCGACGGCGCGCGGTTCGCCAACGCCGCCGCCGCGCTCGGCGTCTCCCTCGCCGAGCTGGCCGCGGCGGCACGGGTGGATCTGCTCTCCTTCGGCGGCACGAAGAACGGCCTGATGGTCGGGGAGGCCGTCGTCGTCTTCGACCGCGCGCTCGTCCCGGGGCTGTTGCACCTGCGCAAGCAGACGCTCCAGCTCGCCTCGAAGATGCGCTACCTCGCCGCCCAGTTCGACGCGCTGCTCACCGACGACCTGTGGCTGCGCAACGCCGCTCACGCGAATGCGATGGCGCGCCGGCTGCACGATGCCGTGGCCGGGATCGATGGGGTGCGGGTGACGCGGCCGCCGGCGGCGAACGCCGTGTTCGCGGTCCTGGACCGGACCGCTCGGGAGCGGCTGCAGCGGGAGTTCGACTTCTACGAGTGGGACGACGTCTCGGGCGAGGTGCGCTGGATGTGCTCCTGGGACACGACCGAGGGCGACATCGACGCCTTCGCCGCCGCCATCCGCGCGGCCGTCGCCGCCGCCTGACGCCCCCGTCACCCGTCGGGGCCGGCGGGTAGCCATCTGAGAGGCGAACGTCGCCGGCGTGCCGCCCGCGGGTTGGGTGGCCGACACGACGCATCGCCGGCTGTCGTTGACGCGATCCCGGTTCATTCCCCATTGGGGATGGTCCCTCACCTGCAGGGCGATCTGTCAACCGGCGCTGACTCCTATGTCGCAGTGGGTTGACAAGTGTTAGCGCTGGACGACGAAATTCCACTCCCTGGTGAGTAACCAACACGGCCCGGGTAGTTGTCTGAGCAGCGAAGGTCACAACACCGCATTACGGCGCGTAGCACGGGCAGCGGGACACGGCCGGGCAACCGAACTGTCACGAACCCGAGCCGTGGTGCGGTGAAACGCCCATGGGTCGGTATGGGCATTTCGTACATCACGGACTGAGAAAGCTCGAGATACCATATGGATATCAGGGGTGACACGCGGCTGCGGCCGCGCGCAGGGTACCGGCAGCCGACCAGCGAGCATGCCAGCCGGACGCGGCACAGCCGCAGGCGCGAGCGACGGGACTACCGGACGCGCCCGACGGTGACCGCCGTCGTCCCGACGCTCAACGAGGCGGAGAACCTCCCTCACGTGCTGAAAAAGCTGCCCAACGGCGTGAATGAGCTGATCATCGTCGACGGCCACTCCACCGACGCCACGGTGGCCGTGGCCAAGGATCTTCGACCCGACGCGCGCATCGTTCTGCAGGACCGGCGCGGCAAGGGCAACGCCCTGGCGTGTGGGTTCGCCGCCGCCCGGGGCGACATCATCGTCGCGCTCGACGCCGACGGGTCCACCGACCCGGAGGAGATCCCGAGCTTCATCGCCCCCCTCATCGCCGGCGCTGACTTCGTGAAGGGGTCACGGTACATGAAGGGTGGCGGTAGCGCTGACATCACACATGTGCGCAGCCTGGGTAACCGTGCACTCGGTGTGAGTGTCAATCTGCTCTTCGGCACTCATTACACGGATCTGTGTTACGGGTACAACGCGTTCTGGCGTCGCTGTCTGCCCCAGCTCCATGTCGACTGCGACGGCTTCGAGGTCGAGACGGTGATCAACGTCCGGGCGGCCAAGGCCGGACTGGAGATCGTCGAGGTGCCCAGCTACGAGCGAGACCGCATCCACGGACTGAGCAACCTGAGCGCCTGGCGGGACGGCCGGCGCGTCCTGCGGGCGATCCTTCAGGAGCGCTTCTCGCGGCTGCCCGGCCCCTCCGACGACTGGGTGCCGCAGTGGGCGGAGCTGAGCGGGGTGTTCGCGCGCGTGTCGGTTCCTGCGTCAAACGGTGTAGATGATTCGGCGCGCCGCGACGTGGTCGGTTCCGAACCGAGCGTGGCGCGAGCCCTGGCCTGAGACAGAGAGGGGAGTCCCGTCGTGTCGGTTGCAGTCACCAAGATCACTCCAGCCGTTGGTTCAGTCGTCGATGTCGCCGCCCGCATCGGGGCGGAGGTCGCCGGCCCGGCCGCCGCCGAGGTCGACGAACAGGCGCGCTTTCCCGATGAGGCGGTGACCGCCTTCCGAGAGGCGGGATTGCTGTCGGCCATGGTGCCGACCCGGTTCGGGGGCGCCGGAGTGTCGTCCTCGGAGATGGCGGCGGCCGTCCGCATGATGGCGCGGCACTGCTGCTCGAGCGCGCTCGTGCTGGCGATGCACAGCATGGAGATCTCGAACCTGGCCCGGCACGGCACGACCGACCCGCTGCAGGAGTTGCAGCGCGAGATCGTGGCCGACCAGCTGCTGGTCGCCAACGCGAACAGTGAGGTCGGCACCGGCGGTGACGTGAGCCGCAGCGTGTGCTCGCTGGAGCGCGACGGTGACCGTGTGACACTGCGCAAGGAGGCGCTGGCGATCTCCTACGGGGAGTACGCGGACCTCATCACCGCGACGGCCCGGCGCACGCCGGAGAGCGAGGCGGGCGATCAGGTGCAGGCGATCCTCCGCCGTCCGACCCTCGAGCCGCGCTCCGATTGGGACGTGATGGGGCTGCGCGGGACCTGCAGCCGCGGGTTCCTGCTCACGGCCGAGGTTGACGAGGACCTCATCTATCCGGTTCCGTTCTCCATGATCGGGAGCGCCGGCGGGCTCCAGGCGCAGCTCCTGTTCCTGAGCGCCGTGTGGGTCGGGCTCGCCGAGGCCTCCGCCTTCAAGGCGCAGGCGTACGTTCGCGCCGCCGCGCGCCGCAATCCGGAGGTCACGCCGCCCTCGGCGCTGCGGCTGGCCGAGCTCTCGGCCATGCTCGACCAGGATCGGGCGCTGCTCGAGACGGTGGCTCGGGCGGTCGACGCGGCCGACGCCGACAGCATCGACGACCCGAGTCTGCTCGCGTCGTTGCGCACGCTGAAGATCTCGACGTCGCGCACCGGTGTCGAGATCGCTCGGCGCGCGCTCGAGATCTGCGGCATCGCGGGCTATCACCGCAATTCGGAGTTCAGCCTCGACCGGTTGCTGCGCGACGCGCACGGCGGCCTGGTGATGGTCAGCAACGACCGCTACCTGTGGGCGAACGCCGACATGCTCAGATTGCGCAAGGACATGTGAGCGGGCGGTGGCGGCGGAGCAGACGCGTCCGACGCTCGCGCTCGTCTACCACCCCGCCTCGTTCTCCGTCTTCCAGCTGATGGAGGCGGCCCACGATCTCTGCGCGGTGGCCTGGGTCGTGGACGAGACGGTGGATGACAGCGCGGCGGCGGCGCGATTCCTCAAACGGTTTGGTCCCGTGGTCGATGTCACGGGCATGGACAGCGCGGAGGCGGCCTCGGCCGTGTCGGCGCTCGCCCCGGCCGGGATCATCAGCTTCAAGGACAAGCGGTTGCGGTTCACCGCCGAGCTCGCCGACCGGCTTGGCCTGGCCTTCCACTCGCCGCTGGTGGCGCGGCGGCTGACCGACAAGTTCACCCAGCGCGAGGCCCTTCGCGCCGGCGGCGTTCCCGTGCCCGGCTTTCAGACGGTGCCCGCGGCAGCGGCGGCCGCGGACTGGGAGGCGTTCCTCGGCGCCGCGCGCTTCCCCGCCGTGCTGAAGCCCCGGACCGACAACGAGGGGAGCCGCGACACGGTGCGGGTCGAGTCCCCCGCCGAGCTGCGGGAACAGGCGGCCCTGACGAATGGGACGGCGCTCGTGCTCGAGGAGTACCTCGGGGACCGGCGGGGCGCGGTGCGAGACTGCTTCGCCGACTACGTCTCGGTCGAGAGCGTGGTCAGCCATGGCCACGTGAGCCACATCGCGATCACCGGCCGGTTCCCGCCCGCCGAGCCGTTCCGGGAATCCGGCTTCTTCATCGAGGCGGAGCTCGATCCCGCGGATCGGCGCGCGGCGCTCTCAGCGGCCACCGCGGCGCTCGAGGCGATCGGGATCGAGACCGGGTGCTGCCACACCGAGATCAAGTTCACGCCCGAGGGAGCGCGGGTGATCGAGGTCAACGGGCGCATCGGCGGTGGCGTGCCCGAGATGCTCGCCGACATCACCGATCTGCGGCTGCTCAACGTTGCGATGCGCGTCGCGCTCGGGGAGGAGATCAGGGTGGAGCGTCCCCTCGTCCCCGATCGGGTCGGGTTCCTCTTCTACGTGCATGCGCCGCGCTGGATGCGCCGGGTCACAGCGGTCGACGGACTCGAGCAGCTTGCCGAGGACCCGCGGGTGACCGAGTGCATCCTGAACCGTGGTCCCGGTCAACCGGTCGACTGGCGCGAGGGGAATCACGGCCATGTGTTCTCCGTGCGCGGCACGGTGAGCGATCACGACGAGCTCGAGGCGATGGATCGGCGCGTGCACTCGGAGGTGCGGATCAGCGGCGGGTCATGAGCGAAGCCGGGTCGGTGTCAGGGGATCGCCGTGCGGGTGGTGCGGAGCGCCGCGATCGTGTTGGCGAGGGTCGGTCCGAATCCGGTCGGCCAGGCGTGGCCGCCGTGCTCGACCGTCGCCAGCGTGACGGTCACCCCGTCGGTGCAGCGGGCGTAGGTGGTGAAGACGACTCCGCCCGAGCCGGCGCTCCGCGGCGGCGCGGAACAGTGGTCGAGCGTCGCCCAGCGGCGCGCTGAGTCAGGCGCGGAGAGCACGGTCGGGCCGGGGACGCCGCCGATGCCGATGAAGCCGCCTCCCGAATAGGGGATCGACTTGTCGGCCGTCCCGTGCACCTCGAAGACGGCCACCGGCTCAGGGGGGTGGCACCGGGCCGAGCTGGCCACCGGCAGCTGCCCCTCGACGGGCGCGATCAGCGTCAACTGACGGCTCAGCGTGCAGCCGAGCCACTCGGTCAGGAGCGCCCCGTTCGAGAGGCCCGTCGCGACCACGCGATGTGGGTCGATCCAGTACCTCGCCTCGATCTGCCGCAGGATCGCCGCGGTGAAGGCCACGTCGTTGACCCCGGCCCGGGCGGCCGGAGTGGAGCCGACGCCCTCGTTCCAGGTGTTGTCGTAGCCCTGCGGGAACGCCAGGATCATGTTGTGCCGCCGCTGCGCGATGCCGAGCAGGTCGGTCTCGCCCACGGCGTGGCTCGCCGTGTCGCCCGCGCCATGGAAGAGCAGGACGAGGGGCAGCGGGTGCGTGCGCGAGTCGCCCGGTGGCACGTAGAGCAGATAGGTGCGGCGCCGCCCGCCCGAGCGCAGCGTGACGCTCTGGACGCCCTGCGTCGCGCGCGCGGAGCGCCCCCGGCCGGAGCCCCGCGGCCCCGTCGAGGTCCCGGAGCTGCCCGAGGCCGACCCGCAGCCCGCGGCGATGGCCCCGGTGAGCACGAGCGCGGCGAGCGCGGCTGCCGAGCGCCTCACCATGCCGTCACGGTCGCCCCCGGCCGGGGCCCGCCGCCGGCACCCTCCTCGTCGGACGTGAGCCGGAGGCGGGAGCGCACCGCCTCGGGCCAGCTCTCGGGCTCGAGCCCGTGGGTCCGCAGCAGCGCGGCGACGATGCGCTCCTGGCCGAACCCGATGCAGGACGTGTGCGCCGCGGTCCCGTCCGCGAAGCGCAGCCCCCACGTCTCGGCGAAACGATCGAGGTGGTAGTTGAACGAGGCGCAGGCCGTCGGCTCGGGCCCGGCGATCGGGATGACGAGCTCCCACTTCAGCTCCTCGGCGCTCTGGTTGGCGGCGAGCAGTCGGCCGGCCCGGCCGAAGAACGGATCGCTCGCATTCTCGATCCGCGCGTCGAGTCCCAGGCCGCTGAGCAGCTCGACGGCGCGCTTGGCCCAGTCGGCCCGCCAGTTGGAGACCCCCTCAGCCTCCCCGATGCGCACGAGCTCGTGCATCCGGAACGACTGCCGGCGGGCCGGGTCCAGCGATGGCTCGTGGCGGAACACCCAGGCGGCCCCGATGTCGACCAGAACCCCGCCCGGAGGCACCGGCCCGCGAGCCGCGATCGCCGGGTACAGCGGATAGCACGCGGCGGGGAGCATCATCAGGTCGGTCTGGTCCGCGTACTCGCTCCAGTCCTCGTGGGCCGCCGCACGCTCCCGCACCACGCGCGCGTCCGCCTCGGACCCCTCGAACCCGAAAATGCTGCCGGCGAGATGCGGAAAGTTGCCGACGTACCCCGCGGTCTCCAGGTTGCGCTTCGGGATCACCGGGGGAAAGGTGAGCTGTTCGGCGCCGCTCGCCCGGCCCGCTTCCGTGATCAGCGCCGCGAACGCCGCCCGCACGCGCTCGAACTCCGCGCCGTGGCCGTAGACGCCCGGGACCCCGCTCTCGATCAGCAGACCGGCGTCGATCAGTTCGCGCAGGAAGTGCTCCTGCTCGGGCGAGTCAAGACGAACGTCACTCGGCATCTCTCAGGACCTCTTTCCAATTCGAACCCGCCGGCTCAACGGGAGTTGCGTGCTGCGGCGCGGATGCGGGGGCGGGGCCGCCGCTCGCCCCGAGCTCGGTCAGGGCGTCGACGAACCGGTCGATGACCAGCTCCTGAATGCGCAGGGGCCGCAGGAGATGGTCGCGGTCCGGGAGGGTCTCGACCCTGAGCCCGACACAGCGCTTCAGCTTCGCCGCGGGCGTGCGGAAGCGGAGCATCCGCAGGAGCTGCTCCTCCTCGGAGAGCAGGAGCAGCACGCGCCTGTGCCCGGCCGTCAGATCGTCGAGTCCGGCGCAGAGGCCGCGCACCTCGCGGCGGTGTTCGATACGCCACAGCAGATCGGAGTGGGCGAGTCGGCGGCGGGCGGCGGCGTCGAGCGAGCGGCCGCTCCTTACGAGTCGGTCGGCCAGCGGTCGCAGCGCCCGTGGCAGACGGTTCGGGGGGGTGTCGGCGAGCAGCGCGTCCGGTCCCGCCACGGCGATCAGGTCCTTCAGCATGCGCTTGCGCTGCTTATCGGTCCAGAGGAAGCCCGTCGGATTCACCGCCAGGGCCGCCGTCACCCGGGGGTCGGCGCGGGCGATCCGGATCGTCAGATAGCCCCCGAGCGAGAAGCCCGCCGCGACGAACCGGTGCCCGAGGCCGATCTCCTCGAGGTGGTCGTAGATCGCGCCGATCGCCTCGAGCGAGGCGAGGTCGTCCGGCTCGTCCCGTTCGAAGCTCCTGACCGCCGTGCCGTCCGAGTCGCCCAGTCCGGGCAGGTCGAACCGGGCGGACACGACGCCGCAGCCGGCGGCGCGGCGGCCGATCTCGACGAACATCCGGTTCGGGCCCGTGTGCCGGAGCGCTCCGGAGTTCACGGTGACCAGACAGAACGGGGCGCGCGGCTCCCCGGAGGGCTCGCTGATCACGCCCCGGAGTGCTCCCTGCCGCGTCTCGACGGTCGTCAGCCGCTCGCGGATCCGGATCCCGTGATGATCGAAGGAGACCGCTCGCACCGGTGGGGCGCTCCCGGCACGCGGCGGGGACGGGATGTCGTTCGGTGGTGCGGCGGTGATCCACGCCACGGTGGCCGACACGGTTCGGGCCGGCCGCAGGCCGAGGTCGGGGGGCGACATCAGCGCGTGGTAGTCCTCGGACTCGAGCAGCGTGAGGTCGGCGCCCGACGCCGTCAGATGATCCCGGAGCGCCGCATCGATGCCGTGCCGGTCACGGCCGATGAGCAGGACGCGGCGGCGCTCGGCCTCGGGGAGGCGGAGCTTCGTCAGGTTGACGGCGCTGAGCTCCGCCGCCGTCTCCCGGCTCATGATGTGGCCGCCGATTCCGATGGCGCCGTCGGCGCGTGGCGGGTCCACCTCCGTGGCAGACGCGGTGACCGCGGCGTACGCGCGCAACTCGCGCACGTACGCCCTCCCGCTCGCGCGCACGCCCCAGAGGATCAGGTCGTCGATCGGCGCCTCGTCCATCACCGCCCGATAGGCGATCAGTGCGCCGACTCCCACGCCGATCGCCGTCAGCCGTTCGCACCCCGAGCGCCCGCGCAACCAGCGTGCGGCCGCGACCGTCGCGGTGACCCAGGACTGCGCCCGACCCGGCTCGACCGCCGACCCGGCGCTGTTCTCGTGGCCGGGGAAGTCAAAGCGCCCGGCGGTGACGCCGGCGGAGGCCAGCTGGGTGGCCCAGTCCCGGCGTCGGCGGTACGAACACTCCTCGTCCCAGCCGAACGCCGGCAGCAGCAGCGCGGCACAGGCGGTCAGCGGCTCCGTCGGCACGTGGAGCACCGCGTAGACGGGCTCCGGCTCGAGGGGAAGCCATTCCGGCTCGCCGGCCAGGGCGCTCGTCGCGGCCGGTTGCGTGTGGGGTGGGGTCGTCGTGTTCACCGCGTCGAGGCGATCGGAGAGGCGGGTCCGTGGACCTCCCGTGTCAATCCGGGGTTACGGGGTAGAGAGTCCACTACCCGTCCAGCACGACTCGACAAGGAGCGACTGAGGTTGATGGAGCTCGCGGAAGACAAAATTCGGGAAATCGTTGGTACACATGCCCGTCTAACGGTGCCAGCTACCTCATTGCCCGAAGAAGCTGACCTTTATGCGGTGGGCATGTCCTCGCAGGCGAGCGTGAGCATCATGGTCGCCCTCGAAGATGAGTTCGACATCGAGTTCCCCGATCACATGCTCAAGCGCAGCGTGTTTCAGAGCATCGCCTCGATCCGCGCGGCCGTCGACGAGATCCAGGGCCGGGCGACGGTCTGATCCGCTCCCCTGGAGGGGTGCCCAGACATGGACGAGACGCTGGCGGGCGAGGCGCGTGGTGCCGTATGGCTGACGTTCGCGCGCGTGGGGCGCCACGATCGGGCCGACTGGGAGGGGACCGCCCGCCGACTCCTGCGCGTGGAGGAGCTCGATCGCCTCGACGCGACGCCCGACCCGCAGATCCGCGCGCAGCGAGCGGTCGGCCGGGCGCTGCTCCGCGTGACCGGCGCCCACCTCGCCGGCTGCGCGCCCCGCGAACTGCGCGTCGCCGCCCGTGAGGGGGGACAGCCGTGGCTCCCCGACGTGCCCACGCTGCACGTCAGCCTCGCCCACAGCGGCCCGGTCGTCGTCCTGGCGGCGACGGGGGTCGCCGCGGTGGGGGTTGACGTCGAGTCCGCCGCCGAGATTGCACCCGATCCGGCGCGCCTGGCGCGGCGACTGTTCGCCGATTCCGAGGTGCGCGAGCTCGACCGGTGCGCCGCAGAGCGGGTGCCCGCCTGGTTCACCTCGGTCTGGACGGTGAAGGAGGCGGTGGGCAAGGCGCTCGGCGTCGGGATCGTCCCCGCGCTCGCTCGCGTCGCCGTCACCAGCGGGGAGCACGGCCCGCGGCTGGCGGCGGTGGCCCTCGGCCCGCCGGCCGAGGGCTGGACGGTCCATCAGCGTCTCGCCCCGGGGGGAGGGGAGACGGTCGCCGTGGCCGTCGCCGCTCCCGGCGTGCCGCTCGCCCGCATGAGCATCCTCACGCTCGATGGGCTGCAGGCCGTCCCGGGCTGATCAGGGGGCCACGGCGCGGAGGTGCTCAGGGCGTGCGCCGCGTCGCGCGCGGAGGTAGGCGGCGGGGCCGCCGAGCATGCCCCGCAGCTCGACCCTGGTCATCTCGCGCTGGTCGAGCGCCGCGGCACCCACGGCGTCGTGGGAGCGCCCGAGCAGCGTCAGCGCGTGACGGAGTCCTCCCGGCGCCCGGCGCAGGAGCTCCCGGCGCGACCGCGCATGCATCAGATGCTTCGTGAGGTAGGCGGTGAGGCCGAGACCGTAGGCGTGCATCTGCCGGCGCAGCGCCTGATCGTCCACCCGGTGCTCGTGCCAGACGAGGGCGGCGGGCTCATAGCTGATCGCGAACCCGGCGGTGACCAGGCGCACGAACATGTCGAGGTCCTCGCCCCCGCGGGTCGGCGACCCGGCGCCGAGGCACTCATCGAACCCGCCGAGCTTCCGGAGCGCCGGGACGCGTGCCGCGAAGTTCGCCCCGGTGCCGAAGATGCCCGCCGTGTACGGGTGCAGCACGGGGTCGCCCTCGCCTCGCGCGGCGGTGAAGAGCCGGTGGGCGCAGCTCGAGGACCACCACACCCGGCGGTCGAAGTACTGCTCGGCGGGGCGCAGGAGCGACGCGCTGGCCACCAGGCCCGTGACACAGGCCACGTCGTCGCGCCGATCGAAGCCGCGGAGCAGCCCGTTGACCCAGAGCGGGTCGACGCAGACGTCGTCGTCGGTGAAGGCGATCAGCTCGTTGCTCGCCTCCCGCAGCCCGCGGTTGCGCGCGCAGGAGAGCCCGGCGTGCTCCTCCCGCACGTACCGCACCCTCGAGTCGCGGGCGCTCAGCGTCTCGACCGCTCGACGCGTCGAGTCGTCGTCCGGGGCGTTGTCAACGACGATGATCTCGATCGCCCGGTGGCGCAGCGCCCGGAGCGACTCGAGGGTGCGGGTCGCGCCGGTCGCGCGGTTGCGGGTGCAGAGCACGATCGTCACCGGCTCGCTGCGCTCCCCGGCCCAGCTGCGGTCGGCCTCCGCCCGCGTCGCGGCGAGGCGGAAGCTCGATTCACCGGTCTCGACCGCGCGAGCGACGTCGAGCCGCCCGTCGGGTGTCTCGAACGGCAGGAATCCCAGCGGTTCGCCGTGGGCGCGCACGAGCAGGCGGGCCCGGCGCAGGGGAGCGCCATCGGCGTCGATCAGCCGTGCGGGCAGGCGAGGGTCGGACAGCTCGATCTCGCCACTCCACATCGGTTGAAACGACGGATCCATCTCAGCCGCCGCTGTGCCGGAGTCGTCCGGGGAGGCTGCCGGCCAACCCCCGCAGGTATCCGGCGACCGTGACGGCGAAGCCGCCGGCGATCGCGGCCGCCCGGCCGAACCCGGAGAGGTCGCCGCGGAACCCGGCTCGCACCCCGGCGAGCACCCCGGCGGGCAGCGTCCGCGTGGCATACCGTCGCTCACTGGAGAGCGCCGCGTCCTCCCCGGCGAGCCGGGCGACGTGGGCCTTGGAGAGGCCTTCGGCCCAGCACCGCCGCACGAAGTACCCGATCCGGGCGCGGTCGGCCGGAACGAGATGGCCGACCGAGGCGGACGGCTGCTGCACGATCCAGCCGTCCGTCGCCCGCGTGGCGCGGATCGAGAGCTCCGTCTCCTCGCAGCCGAGGGGCGTGCGACCGATCCGGCCGATGCCGTCGGCGAACCCGCCCGCGGATTGGATGGCGCTGCGCCGGAAGGCCATGTTCGCGCCGATCGGATTCCGGATCGGCGTCCGCAGGGTCGGCAGGCCGCGGTAGGAACAGCCGACGACCCAGAGGAACTCGTCGGGCATCCAGCCCGGCTGCTCGTCCTCCCACTCCGGGCTGGCGACGCCACCGGTCCCGATCACGCGTGGATCGTCGAACGGCTCGATCAGCCGTTCGAGCCAATTCTCGCTCGGCACGGCGTCGTCGTCGAGGAAGGCGACCAGTTCCGCCCGCGCCGCCTCGACCCCGGCGTTCCGAGCGCCCGACAGGCCCCTGGCGTTCCCGTTCGGGATGACCCGCACGTCACGGTCCGAGGCGGGGAAGGCGTCACGGGCGATCGCGAGCAGCTCGGGGTTGTGGTCGATCACGAGGATCAGCTCGTCCGCATCCGTCAGCTGTTCGCGGGCGGCGGCGACGGCCGACCGCAGCACCGGGAGGCGTCGTGCGGTGTAGGCGCAGACGACGACCGAGACCCTGAACGGGGAGAACGTCGCCGGCTCGGCCCGGTCCGTCGCCGGCGGCTCGAGGGTCGCGTACCGCGCCTTGGGTTCGGTGAGGCGCGGATCGAGAATCTGCGTGGGCGATCCCGCCCCGGTCTGCGCGTGCACGTTCTGGTGTTTCCCGGAAGTGTCCGTGTCAAACCCCGATGCCCCCGAATCAGGCCCATTTGTCGCGGTCGCGGCGCGTCCGGTGGCGCCTGCCGCGCGTGCCCGTACCGCACGGTTGACGGACGCGTTTGAAACCTGGACAAATGTCGTAGGCGGCCCGCGGATGGCTGGCCGAGGGGTGCGAGTGGCACCGATGCGTTGGGGGTCGCCTGCCGGAGCCGCAGGCGGAGCACATCCCCTCCCACAAGGACTTCCCATGCCCCCCGTTCACGCCGCCCTTCGCAGTGCGGCCGCGGTCACCGCACTCGCCGCCGGCACCACGGCCGGCATCGCCGCCGCCGCCGTCCACCATCCGACGTCGCACCTGCTCCACCGCCGACACGCGCACCGGATCATCGAGCACCACGCTCGACACCACAACCTGTACCGCGACCGCTATCTGACCTACGCCGAGCGCTTCGCCGCCACCGTCGCCGCGGTCACCCGTGATGGACGCGCGACGCGCGCGGGACAGCGCCACCGCCACTGGGTCCCGACGCCGACGACCACGCCGACGACGACGCCGACGACGACCACGCCGACGACGACCACGCCGACGACGACCACGCCGACGACGACCACGCCGACGACGCCGACGACGACGACGACAACGACGCCGACGACAACGACGCCGACGACAACGACGCCGACGACGACGACCACGCCGGCCCCCGTCGGTGTGGGCGGCAGCTGGACCGAGATCTTCGACGACGAGTTCAACGGGACGTCGCTCAACACGAACCTGTGGAGCGATCACAACGGGTGGACCAACCAGAACAACGTCACCGACTACGCGAGCAACCTCTGGGAGACGGGCGGGAACCTCGTGCTGAATCTCGCCTCGGGCACCTCGGGCGCCGCGATCGGCAGCAATCAGGACGTGTTCGCCGTGGGCGACTTCGCCGAGGCACGGGTCGATTTCGCCGGCTCGGGCAGCACGATCTACAACTGGCCCGCCTGGTGGGTCTCAGGGCCGAACTGGCCGGCCGCGGGCGAGAGCGACGTCGCCGAGGGGCTCGGCACCCTGACCGTCAACTACCACTCGCCGTCCGGGGCGCACAACATGGGCACCGTCGCCGGCACGTGGTCCAACGCGTTCCACACCTACGGGATCTATCGCGGCACCAACTACTGCGACGTGTACTACGACGGCACGCTCGTGCGGCAGTACACCACCGATGACAACGGGGCGGCCGAGCAGCTCCTGTTCACGATGGGTGCCTCGAACACCCTGCAGTTCGGGGCGGCCGGGCAGATGAAGGTGGATTACGTCCGGGTCTGGAAGCCGGCCTGATCCCCCTGTGTGCGGTGTTCCCGTCCCGTCGGGGCGGGAACACCGGCGCGACGGGCGCGCCGGCGGCTCGACACGTACCGCCACGGTCCGAGCAGCCGCCCACGCCCCTCGAGCGCGGCGAGGTCGGACGGTAGGCGCTCGAGCGCCCGGTCCTCTCGCCGGCTCCGCACGAGTCCGAGGAGTCCGGGGACGCTCCGCGCGACCGTCACGCTGAACCGCCAATCGCTCGTCCAATACTTCCAGAGCACCGCGGTCAGCCCGATCCCGTAGTTCCGCACCTGGGCGCGGAGCGCCTCCTCGGTTCCGCGGTGCTGATGCCAGCAGATCGAGCGCGGCTCGTAGACGAGCCGCCCGCCCGCCAGGATCACGTCGGTGAAGGCGGCGATGTCCTCGCCGCCGGCGGTCGGTGTCCCCGCCCCGAGCGCCGGGTCGAACCCCCCGCGCGCGATCAGGGTCTCGCGGCGGAACGCCATGCTGTTGCCCGAGCCGAACATCCCACCCCAGTACGGGAAGAGGAAGCGGTCACGGGCGGCGTACCCGCCGGCGTCGTAGGTGGCCCCGGCCACGCCCTTGCCGAAGCCCGCGTAGCGCTCGAAGCGCTTCTCGGCCTCGGACTCCAGGCGCAGCGGCATGACCAGCCCCGTGACCGCCTGCACCTCCGGGTGACGGAACGGCGCGAGCAGCCAGCTGAGCCAGTCCGGGTCGACCACCGCGTCGTCATCGGTGAAGGCGACGAAGTCCACCCCGCCGGTGGCGGCCAGTCCGGCGTTGCGGGCGATGGCGAGCCCCGGTCGCGACTCGCGCACGTACCGCACGGGGGCCCGCGCGCCGAACTCCTCGACCAGCGCGCGCGTGCCGGCTCGCGACGGCCGGTTGTCGACGACGACGATCTCAGCGTCCCCGCCGTCCATGCCGACGAGCGACTCGAGGCTGCGCCGCAGAAGCTCCGGCTGCTCTCCCGTGGTGCACACGATCGCGGCCGCCCGGCCGCGGGGCCGTGGCGGTGTCTGGCGCGGGGTCGCGCGCCCGCCGGTCTCGAGGAGGGCGGCGAGGTCATCGACCCCTTCGGGGACCGGCAGGCAGCCGCAGGTCGAGACGTGGGCGATCAGCTCCTCGCTCGCGCCGTGCCACACCGCCTCGAGGAGCTGGTCGGGGCGCTCCTCCCCAGGAGCCGCCTCGAGATGGAGGATCGTGAGCGGCTCCCCGTGGAGTCGGACGAGCACGAGTTGATCGCGCGCCCCGTGGCTGGGTAGCTGGAGCGGACGGGTGATCGCGGGACCGCGATCCATGTCCCACAGTCCGACCGCGGTCGGATCTGCATGCCGCAGGGGCTGGAGGGGCAGGAAGCCGTTGGAGCGCTCAACCGTGCTGCTCATCACCAACCCGAGGTATGCCCGAACATCGCATGATTGACACCGAGCCATCCCCCGAGCTGCCGGCCGCCGAGCGCGCCGACGCGGCCGAGGTCAGCGGCATGTTCGGGCGCGACATGATCTATCTCGCCTTCTGGGGGCTGCAGATCGTGCTGGCCGCCGCCCTCACGCCGGCCACCACCCGCCTGATGCCGAAGAGCGCGTTCGGCCAGGCGGCCGCGGGGATCGCCGTGATGCAGCTGCTCACCTGCCTGTTCGGCTTCGGCCTCTCGACGGCCGTCCAGCGCGTCTATGCCGCCGAGGACGGCGAGAACAACGCGCGGCGGCTGGTGTCCCTGGCGATCGGGCTCTCCCTGGTCACCGGAGCCGTCGCGTACGCCACCGGCCGCTGGTGGTGCCCATGGCTCGGGCTCGGGCCGTTCCCGGCGGCCATCCGCTATGCGGTGCTGTGGGCGGTGCTCACGGCGATCACCGCGCCGACGCTCGGGCTCGCGCGCAGTCGGGACCAGCTGAAGGGCTTCGTCGCCGCCAGCTTCGCGCAGTCGATCTTCGCGCAGGTGCTGGCGCTCACCCTGGTCGTGGTGGTGGCGGCGACCGCCTCGAGCTACCTGCTCGGCCAGGTCCTCGGGGAGGCGCTCACCGCCGTCATCGGACTGTGGCTCGCCCGCCCGAGGGTCCCGCGGCGCGCGCACGTGCCGATGTTCGCCGACGCGCTGCGCTTCTCGGCCGCGCTCGTCCCGGCCGCCATCGCCACCTTCCTGTTCGACGCCTCCGACCGGATCGTGATCCACGGCGACCTCGGGGCGGGAACGCTCGGCCGCTACGCGGTGGCCCGGAACATCGGGGGCTTCGCGATCGTGTTCCTGCAGCTCGTCAGCTTCACCTGGATGCCCCGGCTGTTCGCGATGAAGGACCCGCTCGCTCGCCGGGCGGTGCTCGCCACCAGCCGCGACGGCCTGTATGTGCTCGCCGTGACCTTCGCCGTCGGGCTCGCCGCCGCGTCGCCCCTGCTGCTCATGCTCTGGGCGCCGGCGAGCTACCACTCGTCCTCGCTGCTCCTCATCACCGCGCTGATCGCCGCCAGCGCGCTCCCGTATGCCGACGCCGTGATCTACCAGCAGGTCCTGATCATCGACGGGCGCACCCGGTCGGTCGCCGTCGGCTCGGCTGGGGTGGCGGTGATCAACCTCGGCCTGAACCTCGCGCTGGTGCCGGTGATCGGGATCGACGGCTCGGCGGCGATCACCTGCCTGTGCTACGCGCTCGGCGCCGCGCGCTGGCGCTGGCTGGCGGGCGACACCGGCCCCGCCACGAACCTCCGGCCGCTCGCGCTCGCCCTGGCCGGCTTCGTCGTCTGCATCGCGTCGTCGGCGGTGCCGTCGCAGGGCCCGGCCCTCGTCCTGCGGCTGATCGTCGCGCTCCTCGCCGCGATCGTCTTCGTCGAGCAGCTCGTCAACCTCGTTCGGCCCGACCTCGGCCGGCGCTGGCGCACCCGGATGACCGACCGCCTCGGTCCGTGGCTCCAGTTCGGGCGTCCCGACCCGAACGCCTGAGCGCTCGCCGCCCGACCCGCGCCGGGCCGGCCGCGGGCCCCGGCGCCTCAGCCGGCGCGACCCGTCACCCGCTCGAACACCCCCTCGAGCCGGGACATGGCGGCGTCGAGGCTGAAGTTCTCGACCGCGTGCGCGGCGCAGAGCGCGCCGAGCGCCGGATCGGTCCGGCGCCAGCTCTCCAGCGTGCGCAGCCGTTCGGCCAGGGCGGACGCGTCGCCGCGGGGAAACATCAGCCCGGTGAAGTCCCCGGTGAGGATCTCCGGGATGCCGCCGACCTGCGCGGCCACCGCCGGCCGGCCGGTGGCCATCGCCTCCACGACGACGCGGCCGAACGGCTCGTCCCACCGGGACGGCAGCGCGAGCACGTCGCAGGCGTGCAGCAGCGAGGTGACGTCGCGCCGCATCGGTCGCCAGTCACAGCCGGGCGGCGCGGACGCCCGGAGCCCCTCGACGTAGGGGTCCGGGGCAGCCGGCAGGCCCACCAGGAGCAGCCGGGCGTGCTCGGGGTCGGGCGCGAGCGCCCGCCACGCGTCGAGCAGCACGTCAACGCCCTTCTCCGGGATGATGCGGCCGAGATAGAGCACGACGTACGCCTCCGCCGGAAGCTCCAGCTCCTCGCGCGCGCGGAGCCGGTCCGCCTCGGAGGCGACGGCGTAGGCGGCCGGGGAGAAGCCCTGGTGGATCACCTCCACGCGGCGCGGGTCGAGGCCGTGGTTGACCCAGGCGCGGCGCATGAACTCGGACGCGACGAGGAAGCGGCTGGCGCGCCCCCCGAGCGCGCGCAGCGATCCGCGGCGGACGGGGCGGAACTCGTGGAGATGGCAGACGATCGGCGCGCGCGTGAGCGCCCGCACCGCGGCGGCCCACGCGAGCTCGCTGAAGTTGTTGACGAAGATCACCTGGGGACGCGCGCGGGCGGCCGTCACCGCGCGCAGGGCGATGCGGGCCACGTCACGCGCCGGCCGCTCGGAGTAGCGCAGCGACGGCCCCTGACGCATCGAGTCGCACACCGAGCGGAAGTCATCGGTCAGGTTGCCGGGCTGCTCGTAGAGCAGGGAGATCCGGTGCCCGCGCGCCGCGAGCTCGCGTGAGGTCTCCAGCAGGCTCAGCTCGACGCCGCCACGGCTCTCGAGCACCGGCAGGTGGGTCACGATCCGCATCGTGTCCCGGACGGGTCGGACGCAGTCCCCCGCATCCCGCTACGTCAGCTGGAACAGGTATGTGCCGCCGCTGCGGTCGACCAGCTCCCAGGACGGGCTGCGCAGCAGCACCCGCAACCACTGGTTCAGCTGCGCCGTCGACTGCAGCCCGTAGGCGTTGGCGTACTGCCGGGACAGGCGATCCCAGATCAGGTACAGCGGGCTGCCGGCGGGTACGCCGAGCGACGCCGTGTAGAGGCCGTAGCGGTCGGCCAGGGCCGCGGCATCGAGCAGGGTGGGGCGCGATCGCTGCAGGGCGGGAGCGCCCTGGACGATCTGGCTCCACTCGAGCGTCCGATAGTCGAGCGAGAAGTTGGCTCCGTCCGCCGGGTTGCTCGCGGAGCCGACGGCGAGGACGTAGGCACCCTGCGGCGGTTGGTGCATCAGGTAGCTGACGACGGCGACGTTGCCCGGCGGCAGAACCATCGTGCCATCCATCGCGTAGGCGGCGATCAGGAACGTCGCCAGCAGGGTGGTGAGGGTCAGGGCGATGCCCGTCCCCAGGAACAGCGGTCGCCGCAGGGCCGGGATCAGCCTGGACGGGTGGGGCATCAGCATCGCCAGCACCGCCATCCAGGGGATCGCGAACAGCGTGGCCCGGAAGATCCCCTCGTTCCCGTACGGGTTGATCGCGATCAGCGCGATGCCGACCGCGGGGCAGAGGGCGTACCCCCACGCCCAGCGCCGGCGGATGTGCGGGAGAAACCCGATGGCGGCGAGCGCCATCAGGAGCAGGAGCGACAGGAGCAGCACGTGAGACTGGATGCCGACGACCGGAAGGCGGGTGAGTCCCTTGGTGGCCACGGTGACCGGCGGGCGGAAGTTCGACAGGTTGAAGAGCGAGGCGAAGTTGAAGTTCTGCGAGATCGCCTTATGGACGAGCCCGGCCCACAGCAGCGCGGGGATCGTCACCGGCGCCCAGCTCCACCACGGCGCCTGTCCGAACAGGAGCAGGACGATGAGCGCGCCGGCGGCCATGTACGGGCTGAGCTCGTGGGTTGGCGCGAGGCTGATCCCGCAGAGCAGCAGCAGCACCACCGTCCCCCGGTTCGAGAACGGACGCGCCCGCAGGCCGTTCATGCCGACGGCCACCGCGGCGATGGCGAGGACGTAGCCGACCGACTGGGGGGAGAAATAGTCGTTGCCGAGCGAGTCGACGAGGAGCACGAGCATCACCGCGGACCAGCGCCGCGCTGTGGTCGGCAGCAGGCGGCCGGCCAGGAAGCGCAGGGTCACGATCCGCATCGGCACGAGCAGCACCGGCCAGTACGTCGCGATGCCCCAGAGGCTCATGTGGCCGAGCAGGCCGTGGATCCCGAGGAGCTGCGAGAACGCGGCGATCCCGGCGAAGAAGCTCGAGAAGGCGGGATAGATGCCCGCGGTGACATGGATGTGGTGGTGCACCAGCACCCACTGCGTGATCTCCATCTGCTTCGCCGCGGTCGGCTCCCTCGGCGCCCCGTAGACGAGCGCGGGGGTGAGCGTCGTGGCGAGACCGAAGGAGAGGGCGCCGAGTCCGGCGGTGAGCTCGCTGCGGCGGCCGATGACGAAGCCGACGAGGACGATGACGAGCCCGACGTACCACAGCCGGTTGATCGTGGCCAGCATGCCCCAGTAGCCGGGGTGGGGGTCGCGGGTGGCGATCGCCGTGCCCAACCAGAAGACGGTGCCGACGAGGAGCAGCTGGCCCGCGAGGCGGTCGGGGGCCGGGAGCATGCCGGCGAGCCGGCGCGGGCGCGGCGTGGCCCCGGCGAGCGTCTCGCCCTCGACACCGGTGAGCGTCTCGCCCTCGACACCGGCAAGGTCGAGCTCGTCGAACGGGTCGACGGCGTCGAGCGCCTCGGTCCGGGCGGTGAGGTCCCCGGCGCGTCGCAGCCGGCGCAGGCCCTCGACGTGCAGCCACACGGCGGGGATGCCCAGGAGGATCAGGCACACCACGGGACTCCAGAGATGGCGGATGTCGGCCATCGCCGCCCCGGAGAGCAGCAGTGCCGCAAATCCGACGATCACCGTTCCGGTGAGGCGCGCGTACAGCGACAGGCCGGGCCGCAGCTGGAAGGGGGCCGCGCCGATCCCGAGGAAGAGCACGCCGTATCCGCCGACCAGCGCGACCGCCTCGATCCCCGTGAACCGCCCGATCAGCGCCAGCACGAGCGAGCCGGCCGCCCCCGTGGCGCACGCCCGCACAAGGCTCAGATGCGGCTCGGGCTCGGTCACCGCACGACGGGGCACCGCACCCACGCGCCCGACCGCGTCGAGCGCGGGGAAGGGGGCAGTGGGCTGTTCCGGTTCAACCGTTTTGACGTTCATCGTGAAGTGCGGCCTCTGTCGCGTAGGCTCGGTACCGTCGTACCGATGCGTCGGGCGAGCGGTCCCCGGGGAGAGGGCTGGTGTGACTAAGCGCAGCTCATTGCTCTGGGCAGTCCTACCCGTGGGATTGGCTGTGCTATTCGTCGTCGTGTTCGTCGTGGCGCCCGGCCGGCGCCCGGCACCCCACTCCCGCCCCGGCCCGCCGGGCCGCCACACCGGCGGGCGGGCGCCCGCTGCGACCGGTCCACTCGGCATTCCCGGCCATTGGAAGCCGATCCTCGACGCGGAGTTCGACCGGGGCACGCTCGACCGCCGGATCTGGCGCCCCGATTGGTTCGGGCACGGGATCAGCGGGCCGATCAACCGGCACGAGTCCGCCTGCTACAGCCCGCAGAACGTCCGGATCGCCAAGGGGTCCGGCCTCTCCCTGATCGTCTCCCGGACCCCGTCTCGCTGTGGCGGGAGCCTGCGCCCGTTCACCGGCGCCGTGCTCTCGACCAACCCGCTCGACGGGCGGAGCAGCGGCGGCTTCACCTACCGCTACGGGGTGCTCGAGGCGCGGATCGACGTGCCGGCGATCCGGGTGCACGGCGTCACCCGGATCGCCGACTGGCCCGCCGTCGTCGGGCTCGGCCAGGTGTGGCCCAGGGACGGGGAGGACGACGTCTTCGAGAATCTCGGCGGTCTCGTCTGCGCGCACTTCATCAGCCCCGGCCACGCGCCCGGGAGCAACCTCGGCGGCTGCGACCCCGGGTTCACGCCCGGTTGGCACGTGGTCGAATCCGACTGGGAGCCGGGCCGGGTGACCTGGTACTACGACGGGATCGAGTTCGCCCACACCGATCGGGGCGTGACCTCGGCGCCGATGTACATCGTGCTGGTCAACACCACCTCGATGAAGTCCCCCGAGGTCGCCCGGGCCGACGCGCTGCGCGTCGCGTACGTGCGCGTGTGGCAGCGGGTGCGGCCCGCTGGCCGCACCCGGTGACGAGCCGGCTCAGGCGCCGGCCGACCGCAGGGTGCTGCGGTGCTCGGCGCGTGCCCGCGCCACCTGCGGCGAGGGCACGACCACCACGGGCAGGTCGGCGTGCTGCAGGACATGGTGGGAGGTGCTGCCGAGCATCAGCGACTTGAACCCGCTGAAGCCGCGGCTGCCCACCACCACGGCGCTCGCTCCGACGGTGGTTGCGTGCGCCAGGATCGCGTCCGCGACGGTGGTCTCCACCACCGCCGTGTGGGCCTCGGCCCGGAGTCCGGCCTGCCGCGCCCGCGTGGCGCCCTGCTCGGCCCGCTCCTCGGCCGCCTGCGCGGCGTCACGGTCGATCTCCTCGTAGTCGATCACCATCGTCATGCCCCCGCCGGCCCGCGCCAGGGTGTCGATGAAGCGCTGCCAGACCGTCAGCACGACGGCGTGCTCCCCCGGGAAGAGGCGTCCCGCCTGCTCGATCGCCGCGCCCGCGTCCTCGGATCCGTCGTAGGCAATGAGAATCATCGAATCCTCCAGTCTGGTCGGTGTGGCCCCCACCAAGCTAGGTGACGGCACGTCGCCGGCGATCCGTAGAAACCCGCAGCCGGGGGACCGAACCCCACAGGGATCGGGGGCACCCTCCGCGGTGGCGAGCGGCGCGAGGCGTCAGGTCGAGCCGGCCCAGCAGCGGCGGGCCGGCTCGGGAGGCGAGTCCGAGCTAACTGACGAGCTTGCGGTCGAGCGCGTAGCGCACCAGCTCGGCGCGGTCGCTCAGCCCGAGCTTCTGCTGGATGTGGGCGCGATGCGTCTCGACGGTCCGCACCGACAGGAAGAGCTCCTCCGCCACCTGGGAGTTCGTGTACCCCAGCGCGATCAGGCGCAGGATCTCGAGCTCGCGCTCGGACAGGCCGTCCGGCGGGCCGGGGGGCGGCTCGGCGGCGACCTTGGCGCCGAGGCGGGGGTTCAGGTAGCGCTCCCCCGCGATGGCCGCCCGGATCGCCTCGACGAGCTCGGCGTCGGCCGACTCCTTGAGCACGTAGCCGAGCACGCCGGCGCTGAGCGCGCTGCGCGCGTACGCGGGCTCGTTCTGCATCGTCAACACGACGATCTGGGTGTCGGGAAACTCCTCGCGCAGCTTCGGGATCGCCTCGATGCTCGGCTCGCCCGGCATGTTGAGGTCGAGCACGAGCACGTGCGGGTGGTGGCCCCGCAGGTAGCGCCGGGCGGCGTCGACGTCGTCGGCCTCCGCCACCACTTCGAACCCCTCTTCGCTGTCGAGCAGCTGGCGCAGGCCACGACGGACGATCGCGTGGTCATCGGCGATGACGATCTTGATGGGCTCGCTCATGTTGAGGACACGGTACTCGGGTCGGTGCACCGATCGCAATGTGGCCGAGACGCCGGGAGGGGTGGCAGGACGGCGCGCTTTCTGCGGGAAACTACGCAGGCTCGCGCGGCCCCGGGGCGGTAGGCATGCGGGCGCCCGCGCCGACGGTCCTGCATGCCGCGTCCCGTGTTCATCGCGTGAACGACGCGATACTGCAGCGATGACCGACCGACCCTCGCTCCCGCTGCACTCGATCTACCGCCAGGGCTACGTGCGGGTTGCCGCCGCCGTGCCCCGCGTGCGGATCGGCGATCCGGCGTTCAACGCGGAGCGCAGCGTCGACCTCGCGCGACGGGCGCACGAGCGGGACGTCGCGCTGATCGTCTTTCCGGAGCTCGGGTTGACCGCGTACACGAGCGACGACCTGTTCCACCAGGATGCGCTGATCGAGGCGGCGCTCGACGGCGTCGAGGTGGTTCGGCGCGCGAGCGAGTCACTCCTGCCCGTGATCGTCGTCGGCGCCCCGTTGCGGACCGAGCAGGGCCTCTTCAACGCGGCGGTCGTGCTCCACCGCGGACGGGTGCTCGGCGCCGTGCCGAAGAGCTACCTGCCGGAGTACCGCGAGTTCTACGAGAAGCGCCACTTCCGGGCGGCGCGCGACGTGGTGCGCCCGGAGATCCGGATCGGGGATGCCGTGGTCCCGTTCGGCAACGACCTGATCTTCGCCGCCACCGACCTCGCCGACTTCGCCGTCCACGTCGAGATCTGCGAGGACGTGTGGGCGCCGATCCCGCCGAGCACGTACGGCGCGCTGGCCGGGGCGACGGTGCTCGCCAACCTGTCGGCGAGCAACATCACGGTCGGCAAGCCCGAGTACCGCCGGGTGCTCTGCGCGGGCCATTCCGCGCGCACGCTGAGCGCCTACATCTACACGGCGGCGGGGCGGGGCGAGTCGACCACCGACATGGCCTGGGACGGCCAGGCGATGATCTACGAGAACGGCGACTTCCTCGCCGAGGCCGAGCGCTACCCGCTCGAGGACCATCTCATCGCCGCCGACGTCGATCTCGAGCGGCTGCGCGCCGACCGCACCGAGCGGAGCTCCTGGGGCGACGCGGTCCACGACCTCCGCGACCGCCTGCGTGAGCTGCGGCGCGTCGAGTTCGCCGTGCGTCCGCCCGTCCGGGAGATCCGCCCGCTCTGCGAGGTGGCGAGGTTCCCGTACGTGCCGGCCGACCCGTCCTCGCGCCGCGAGCGCTGCGAGGAGGTGTACATGATCCAGGTGAGCGGCCTGCAGACACGCCTGGAGGCGACCGGCATCGAGAAGCTCGTGATCGGGGTCTCGGGCGGCCTGGACTCGACGCACGCGCTGATCGTCGCGGTGCGCGCGCTCGATCGCCTGCGTCTGCCCCGCAGCAACGTGCTCGCCTACACGATGCCCGGGTTCGGCACGAGCGACCGCACCCTGCAGAGCGCCCGGGAGCTGATGGCCGCGCTCGGGGTCACCGCGAACGAGATCGACATCCGTCCCGCCGCCCAGCGGATGCTCGAGACCCTCGGCCATCCGGCGGCCGCCGGCGAGCCGGTCTACGACATCACCTACGAGAACGTGCAGGCGGGCGAGCGCACCTCGCACCTCTTCCGCCTCGCCAACTTCCACAACGCGCTCGTGCTCGGCACCGGGGACCTGAGCGAGCTCGCGCTCGGCTGGAGCACCTACGGCGTCGGGGACCAGATGTCGCACTACAACGTCAACGCCTCGGTGCCCAAGACGTTGATTCAGTTCCTGTTGCGCTGGGCAGTAGACACCGACGAGTTCGGGCCCGAGGCGGGCCGTGTGCTGAGCGCCGTGCTCGACACCGCCATCTCTCCCGAGCTCATCCCCGCCGGCGGCGATGCCAGCGCGAATGCACCCCATCAGAACAGCGAACACACCGTTGGGCCCTACGAGCTCCAGGACTTCTTCCTGTACCACGTCCTGCGCTTCGGCAACCGGCCGAGCCGTGTGGCGTGGCTCGCCCACGAGGCGTGGGGTGATCGCGACCGGGGCACCTGGCCGGACCTGATCCCGGCCGACCGCCGCAACGAGTACAGCCTCGAGCAGATCGAAAGGTGGCTGCGCGTGTTCCTGCACCGCTTCTTCCAGACCAGCCAGTTCAAGCGCTCCGCGATCCCCAACGCGCCGAAGGTCGGCTCGGGCGGATCCCTGTCGCCGCGGGGTGACTGGCGGGCGCCGAGTGATGGCAACGCGACGACCTGGCTCGCCGAGCTCGAGAGGGGCCTCGCGGATGGCCGCTGAGCCGGTGGCGGCCGCGGTCGAGAAGATGCGGGCGGCCGGTCAGAGCGAGGCGGCGGTCCGGCAGTTCAGCGTCAACCTCGAGCGCGTGCTGAGCGGCGAGCAGACGATGCTCCCGAGCTCCGAGCTCGAGCCGGCCCCGGACGTGCCCTCGCTCGAGGGCCTGCCCGCGGTCGATCCCGCCGCGGCGCTCGAGCGCGTCGCCGTGATCCGCCTGAACGGCGGCCTCGCCACCTCGATGGGGCTGCAGCAGCCGAAGTCCCTGCTCGAGGCGCGGGAGGGCCGGAGCTTCCTGGAGATCATCGTCGGCCAGACGCTCGCGCTGCGCCGTCGCCACGGCGTGCGCCTGCCCCTGCTGCTGATGGACAGCGAGAGCACGCGCGCGCCGACGCTCGCCGCCCTGGCCCGCTTCCCGGAGCTCCGCACGCCGGAGCTGCCCGAGGATTTCCTGCAGTCGATGGTGCCGAAGCTCGACGCTGAAACGATGCTCCCGGCCCGCTGGCCGGCCGCCCCCGAACTCGAGTGGTGTCCGCCCGGGCACGGGGACGTCTACGCCTCGCTCGTCGGTTCCGGGGCGCTCGCGGCGCTGCGCGAGCAGGGCTTCCGCCACGTGATGATCTCCAACTCCGACAACCTCGGCGCGACCGTCGACCCGCGCATCGCCGGTCACATGGCGCGCGAGGGTCTGCCCTTCCTGATGGAGGTCGTGCTCGGCACGGCCGCCGACCGCAAGGGCGGTCACATCGCGCAGCGCCGCAGCGACGGGCAGCTGATCCTCCGCGAGACCGCCCAGACCCCGCCCGAGGACGAGGAGTCCTTCCGCGACTATCGCCACTGGCGCTACTACAACACCAACTCGCTCTGGATCGACCTCGACGCGATCGCCGAGCGCTTCCGCGACGGTGGCAGTCTCGAACTGCCGGTGATCGTCAACCACAAGACGGTCGACCCGCGCGACCGCACCTCGCCGCCGGTGCTGCAGCTCGAGAGCGCGATGGGCGCGGCGATCGGCAGCTTCCCGGGCGCCGCCCTGCTGCAGGTGCCCCGCACCCGGTTCGTGCCGGTCAAGACGACCGACGACCTGCTGCTGCTGCGCTCCGACGTGTTCCGCCTCGCCGAGGAGTACCGCGTCGAGCCGGCCCTCGAGAACGGGTCGGCCCCGCCGTACGTCGCGCTCGACAAGGAGCATTTCGGGATGATCGATGACTTCGAGGCGCGCATGCCCGCCGGGCCCCCGTCCCTGCGTCGGGCGCGGCGGTTCGTGGTCAACGGCGACGTGCGGTTCGGTCGTGATGTCGCGGTGAGCGGCGAGGTGGAGCTCGACGCGCCCGCCGGCGGCCTGCGGGTGCCGGACGGCGCCGTGCTCGGTGGGTGAGACGCGGGTGTCGGGCGTCGAGATCGAACGCAAGTGGCTGGTGGACCAGGCCCCGGCCGAGGCGCTCGCCGCGCCGTCGGAGGCGATCGAACAGGGCTACCTCACCGTCGGCGCCGACGGCGCGGAGACCAGGGTGCGCCGACGCGGCGAGCGCTGTTTCCTCACCGTCAAGTCCGGGTCGGGCATGACGCGCGCCGAGCATGAGATCGCGCTGACGCGCGAGCAGTTCGACGCGCTGTGGCCGGCCACGGTGGGGGCCCGGCTGGTGAAGCGCCGGCACGTGCTGAGCGGTGAGGATGGCCGGGTGATCGAGCTCGACGTCTACGCCGGCGCGCTGGCCGGGCTGGTCGTGGCGGAGGTCGAGTTCGATGACCCCTGGGGCGCCGAGTCCTTCCTCCCGCCGTACTGGTTCGGCCCCGAGGTGACCGACGACGCCCGGTACAAGAATCACCGCCTGGCGACGGAGGGACGGCCGCCCGCCTGAGCGCCGGGGGCTCCGCCCGCGCCGATCTCGGTGCGCAGCTCGTTGCGCGAGCGGGTGCGGGCCATCCAGGCGGGCATCGGCTCGATCAGGCTCATCCCCGGGGTCCGTCCCCGCGCGCGGGCGCCGCGGCCGATCACGGCGACCGCGTAGCGGCCGCGCCGGGTCCAGTGGACGGCGACCGGGGTGGCCCGGTCGAGCACGTCCCAGGTCGGCCCGTCGATGACGCCGGTGACGGGCAGGTGGTGCCGGCGCTGGAAGGCGCGCACGGCCGCCTGCGTGCGTGGCCCGAAGACGCCATCGATCGCGACGTGGTCGCCCGCGCCGTAGAGGTGCTCCTGGGCCCAGATGACGAGGTCGCCCTTGTTGCCCCGGAACACGCTCGCCGGCGTCCGGTTCACCGAGTAGCCGACGAACTGCGGCGGCACCCGGGTGATGTCGTTGAAGTAGGGGAGCGGCGCCGACTGCCAGTCCCACCAGCTGATCCCGGTCGCGCCGTACTCCCTGGCGAGCAGGCCGAACTGCTCGATCGCCGGCGCCGAGAGCCTGCCCCACAGCTGCCCGAGCGGGAAGATGGGGCGCCGGTAGATCTCGTTGTACTCGTAGGTGTGGGCGTACACGAACCGCACGGTCGTTCCGATGTCGGCCCAGTACATCTGCGGCAGGTTGTACTGAGCGCCGCCGGGTCCGAGGAACACGGAGTACGGGAAGCTCAGGTGGTAGTCGACGTAGGGGAACCCGGCGAGGCCGACCGGGTAGCGGGGGCCGACGAGCCCGCGCAGGCGCCTGATGTAGGTCTGGGCCGCGGGGTAGCGGGACTGGTATTCGGATTCGGCGTCGATCACCAGGCAGTCGGCGCCGTCCCGCGCGGCCCGGTAGCCGAGGTTGGCCTCCGCGACCGGGCGCATCCCGTAGACGTACTGCCACGCGCAGACCTTCAGGCCGGCCTCGTGCAGGTCGGTCACGAGCGTGCGGCTGAACTGCGGCCACCAGCTCGTCCCGTCGCTGCTCTTGATGTAGAGGGCCTGGATCCCGTAGCGCTTCGTCTGCGCGATGATCGCCGCCACGTTGCCCCCGTCGGTGTAGCGCATCTCCCAGACCCACATCCCGCGTCCGTTGAACGGGTTGGTCCTCGGCACCGCGATCGTCGCGGGGGGCGCGGACCGGACGGTGCACGCCGGCGTCGTGGTCACGGTCGTCGTCCCGGGGGTGGTCTGCGTCACCGTCACGGGGATCGTCGTCGTCACGGGGGTGGTGATCGGCACGGTGCTGGTGGCGATGCCCGGCGGCGTGGCCGTGGTCGTCGGGTCGGTGAGGGTCACGGTGGCGTAGGTCGTCGCGGTGGTGGAGACCGTCGTGGTCGTCGCGACCGTGGTCGTGACCGCCGAACCGGTCGTCGTGGTCGTGCTCCCGATCGACCCGCTGCACGGGGTGGTCACCGTCACGGTGGTGCCCGTGGTGCCGGTGGTGCCGGTGGTGCCGGTGGTGCCGGTGGTGCCGGTGGTGCCCGTGGTGCCGGTGGTGCCGGTGGTGCCGGTGGTGCCCGTGGTGCCGGTGGTGCCCGTGGTCGTGCCGCCCGCCCCGGTGGTCGTCCCGGCCGCCACGCCGCCCGTGTTGTTGTCCGCGACGGCGAGCGCCGCCGCCGGACCGAGCGCGGCCGCGAGCACCGCGGCGACCACGAGGCCCACCCCGCTCCCGCGCGGGAGCCGCTCCAACCGCTCCTCGCCGAGCAGCCTCGCCAAGACGTGCCTCACGGCTCTTCGAAACCCCTGTCGTCTCATCAAAGTTGCGCCGTCGCTCGCGGGTGACGCCCCTGTGGTCTTCGCCATTGATAGCGCGGCCCCTCGGTCCGCGTGTCAACGAGTGACGCCCGGACCGCCGTGGGCGGCCCGGGCGTGGAGGCGGCCGGGTGGGGCCGCTCATGCGGGGCGGCCCCCGGGTGGCCGGCGACGCAGCGGCGAGCCCGAGAGGGGCCGCCCGAGCGGGGCGGCCCCTCCGAACCCATCAGAGGATCACTTGATGAACAGGATCTCGCTGTACTTCGGCAGCGGCCAGAGGTCGTCGGCCACGACGCGCTCGAGCCGGTCGGCCACCTCGCGCACCGCCCCCATGGCCGGGAACACGGTGTCGTGCATGTACTGGGCGTGCACGAGCGGCCCGTCGTCCTCGGCGTGGTTCTCCTTCAGGTTGGCGCTCTCCAGTGCACGGATCACCTCGATGAAGTCGGAGGTGAGCTCGCCGAGCTCGCTGGCCAGCTCCGGCTCCTCGGCCGCGAGCAGCTCGGCCTTGTAGCGGACGGCCGCCGGGAGCAGCATCGTGCGCGCGATCGACGCCGCGGTCTCCGCCTCGATGTTGAGCCGGGTGATGTACTGCTCGAGGAAGACCTCGTAGCGGGCGTGCAGCTCCCGCTCGTTCAGCACCCCGTAGTTGGAGAACGCGGTCACCGTGTCCTCGCTGATGAGGTAGGGCAGCGCGTCGGGGGTCGACGGGAGGTTGAGCAGGCCGCGGCGCGCCGCCTCGGCGTGCCACTCCTCCGAGTAGCCGTCGCCACCGAACACCACCTGCTTGTTCGCGGCGTAGCTGCGCTGGATGATCGGCCGCAGCGCGTCCTCGAGCGACTTTCCGGCCCCGAGCTCGTTCTCGAGCTCCTCCGCGAGGTAGTCGATCGCCTCAGCGACGATCGTGTTCAGCACCGTGTTCGGCAGGCCGAGCGACATGCTCGAACCGAGCGCCCGGAACTCGAACTTGTTGCCGGTGAAGGCGAACGGGCTGGTGCGGTTGCGGTCGCCGCCGTGCAGCGGCAGCGGCGGGAGCACGGGCGTACCGAGGCCGAGGAACGACTCCGGCGTCGACTGTCCCGCCGCGCCCGACTCGATCGCGTTGAAGAGCTTCTCGAGCTCGTCTCCGAGGAAGATCGAGATGATCGCCGGGGGCGCCTCGTTGGCGCCGAGGCGGTGGTCCTGGCCGGGGGAGGCGATCGATGCGCGCAACAGGCCCTGGTGCTTGTTCACCGCCTGGATCACGGCGGTGCAGAAGAACAGGAACTGCAGGTTCTCGTGCGGGGTGTCGCCCGGGTCGAGCAGGTTCTCGCCCTCGTCGGTGCCCATCGACCAGTTGTTGTGCTTGCCCGAGCCGTTGACCCCGGCGAACGGCTTCTCGTGCAGGAGGCACACGAGGCCGTAGCGCCGAGCGACGTTCTGCAGGATCTGCATCGTCAGCTGCTGGTGGTCGGAGCCGACGTTCGAGTTCTCGAAGATCGGCGCGATCTCGTACTGCGCGGGCGCCACCTCGTTGTGGCGGGTCTTGATCGGGATGCCGAGGCGCGCCAGCTCGCGCTCGCACTCGAGCATGTAGGCGAGGACACGCTCGGGAATCGAACCGAAGTAGTGATCGTCGAGCTCATGGCCCTTCGGGGGCTTGGCCCCGAACAGCGTGCGGCCGGTGTTGATCAGGTCGGGGCGCTCGAAGTAGTACTGCTCATCGATCAGGAAGTACTCCTGCTCCGGGCCGACCGTGGTGAAGACGCGGCTCACCTCCTTGTCGAACAGCTTCAGCGCGCGCGAGGCGGACTTGGAGAGGGCGTCCATCGAACGCAGGAGCGGGATCTTGTGGTCGAGCGCCTCGCCGGTCCAGGAGACGAACGCGGTCGGGATGCAGAGCAGCGCGCCGTTGGGGTTCTCCAGGATGAAGGCGGGGCTCGTCGGGTCCCACGCGGTGTAGCCGCGGGCCTCGAAGGTGGCGCGAATGCCGCCGGTCGGGAAGCTCGAGGCGTCCGGCTCGGCCTGGATCAGCTCCTTGCCGGAGAAGCTCGCCAGGGCGGTGCCCTCGCCGGTCGGGGCGTAGAAGCTGTCGTGCTTCTCGGCGGTCAGGCCGGTGAGCGGCTGGAAGACGTGGGCGTAGTGGGTCGCGCCCTTCTCGAGCGCCCACTCCTTCATGGCCAACGCGACCGAGTCAGCCAGCGAGGTGTCGAGCGCCTCGCCCTTGGCCAGGGTCGTGGACAGCTTCTTGTACACCTCCTTGGGCAGGCGCTGGCGCTGAACGACCTCGCTGAAGACGTTCTCTCCGAAGATCTGGTTGTCGGCGACGGTGAGGTCGGGCGCGCCCAGCGCGCCGCCATTGGGCGTCCACTGGGCTGCGAACACGTTCTGCTGACGGATTCGGGACATGCTCTTCTCTGTTCCTTCCTGTTCGCCTCGGCGGGGTGGCACCCGATCTGAGGCGCGCGTGGGTAAGCGACCGCGGCGCAACGCGGGTGTCCCGAAGCTATAGGACGCGCCCGGGCCCGTCACTATCCAAATGTCCAAAGTGGGCCGGGCCGGTGCGGTCCGCGGGGCGGCGGCCGGCGCGGCGAGGCGTGCGGCATGTGTGCCGAATCTGTGCCGAATCGGGGCCGTGCGGGCCTGGGGGAGACGGGCGGGTGCATCGTCCCCCAGATGGCGCGATCCGAACCTGTCGAACGTGGCAATCTGCCCGCCTCAGCGGCAGATTGCCACCAGGTGCACGGATCCGCGCGCTCTGGCGGCAATCTGCCCGGCGCGCGCGCACTTTGCCACTTTGAACAGGTTCGCGGCCGGGGTGAGGCGGAGGTCGTCCGCCTGGCGACCCGCCAGCACGGCCACATCCACCGTCAGCAGGTCATGCGGGCCGGGCTCGGCCGTGGGGCGATCGCTCACCGGCTGCAGACCGGTTGGCTGCAGGAGGTGCACCCGAGTGTCTACCGGCTCGCGGGCGTGGAGCGGAGCCGCGCGGGGCGCTGCATGGCCGCCGCCCTCGTCTTCGCCGGGCACGCGGTGGTGTCCGAGCGCGACGCCGCGAGCCTGTGGCAGCTGCTCGACACGACGCAGGAGCCCCGCGAGGACGCCCCCGTCCACGTCCTGCTCGCCGGGCGGAGCTTCCGACCGCGGCCCGCGATCCTCGTCCGTCGCGTCGTCGACCTTCCCCAGAGCGACGTGCGGTGGCGCCGGGGCATTCCGGTCACCTCACCGGCTCGCACGCTCCTGGATCTGGCCGGGACGCTGAGCGACCTCGAGCTCCAGGCGGCACTCGCGGCCGCCTGGAGGCGGAGCCTCACGGGACGCCCGCAGCTCGACGAGGTGATGGCGCGCAACCCCCGGGCGCGGGGCATCGGCATGCTGCGTGCGCTCCTGGCGCAGGACGAGCCGCTGCACGACACCCGCTCCACCTACGAGCGCAGGATGCTCGCCCTGCTCGAGGCCGCCGAGCTTCCCCGTCCGCTCACCAACGTGCTCGTCGCCGACAAGCTGGTGGACGGCCTGTGGCCGGACCTGAAGCTCGCCTACGAGTTCGACGGCTGGCGCTTCCACCGGGACAGGTTCGAGCGCGACCGTCTGCGGGATCAGGACCTGCTGATCGCCGGGCATCGCGTGATGCGGATCAGTCGCCGCCAGATCGACCTGCAGCCCTACGCGCTCGTCGCGCGCATCGCGAGCGTGATCACGACGCTGCGCCTGGGCGGCTGAGGTGCGGGCGCGCACTCGACGGCTGGCTGCGCCGGTCGGGGCCGGGACGGCTGACCGCGCCGATACGATCGCGGCGGTATGCGCAGGCGCACTCGCTACGCCCTCGTGGCCCTCCTGCTGGGGGCGCTCGGCGCCGTCCCGGCGGCGGCCAGGGAGCAGCGGGCCGGCGGGGGAGCGCGCATGCTCGCGCGACTCGCCGCGGCCTTCCCGCTGCTCGGGCACAACCGGCCGCGTCGGCCGCCGGCGGAGATCATGTCGGGGAACCGGTCGACGGGGATGGGCCTGGCGCCGTCACGGGCCGTCGTGCAGAGGCTGCCGGACGGTGCCACGCTGTGGATGGTTCCCGGTGCCGTCGAGTCGTGCGTCGCCGTCCTCGATGCCCCGCCCGCCGCGGGGACCGCGCTGCTCGAGCACTGTCAGAGCGACCGGACGGTGCTGCGGCAGGGGGTCGTCCTGCTCGTCATCACCACGACGCACGAGTACGTCGTCGGGGTGCGGCCGGGCGCGGCTCGAACCGTGAGCGCCACGGCCGACAACGGGCGAACCATCCACGTGCCGAGCCGATACGGCGCCTACGCCTTAACGACCCGGCGCCCGAGGTACCTGCGCGCGATCAGCACGCCCGGGGGACCGTATCGGCTGCCGCCGAGCAACTGGGTCCCCCAGGCGCAGGTCCGGCGAGGAGCGGCGCGCTGAGCGAAGCCGCGCGGCGCCCGCCGCGCCGCGCCCGCGGGCTCAGGCGTAGGCCAGCTCGCGGTCCGCGCCACGTCCGCGCGGGAGACCGATCTCCGGCGCCTCGACGCTCAGCTCCGGCGCTGCCGTGCAGCCCCGCAACTGGGCGGCGAGCAGCTTGCGCTGGCGCTCGGTCAGCGCTCCGATCGGCTTGATCTCGCTCACGCCGTTGCGCTCGAGGAACTTGCGGCAGCGGGTGCTTCCCCAGCGGCGCTGGGACAGCAGGAGCTCGGCCACCGTCCAGCGCCGTGCCGCCTCGGGGCACTCGAGGATCACATCCGCCGCGGAGACCTCGCCGACTGCGATCCGTCGCTTCAGCTCGGCGCGAGCGAGACGTATGGCGTTGGCATGCTCGAGGGCACGCAGACGCTGTGGTTCGGTCGGGATCTCTGTTGTTGCCGGCATCGACATCCTCTTGCTGGTTGTTGCCCCAAGGCGCTGTATGTGACGTTGCCGCTCGTGGGCGTGCGAGATCGCCACCCGAGCGGGTGCTGGTGAAAAAACGACGTGTGGTCTGCCCCCTTCGATGGCCCGCGGTGCCCCCCCGGCTCCGGCCCCGTCGCCTCGATCGGCGATGGGAGCGGCGACCTCATCGGCCCTCTGCGAACTGCTCGCAAGCTAGCGCGAGCGGGTTGGTCACAGCAAGTTCACAAGCCCGATCCGTGTGCACCTAGCGGCAATTTTCTGCGGCGGCTCGCCGCAGCTTCGCCGCCGCGCTCGAGCGCGCCTCAGTGGCCGGTGGGCAGCGGTCCGTGCTCGGCTTCGAAGTTCTGCTTCGCGTGCCGGAAGATGCCGAGCGCCTCGTCGAGCACGGCCTCGTCGTGGGTGGCCATCACGCTCGTGCGCAGGAGGGCGCCGGCGGGCGGGACGGCGGGGTGGATGGCGACGTTGACGAAGACGCCCGCCTCGTACAGCGCCTTCCACAGGAAGACGGCCTTCCAGTCGTCGCCGACGACGACCGGCACGACCGGGGTGACGATCTCGGTGCCGTCGGCCATGTGGGCCGGCGGCAGCACCCAGAAGCCGAGGTCCGCCAGGCCGCGGCGCAGGTAGGCGGCGTTGTGCAGCACCCGGGCGAAGAGCTCGCGGCCCTCGTCGGAGCGGGCGATGCGCACGGCGGCGAGCGCCGCGCCGACCGCCGCGGGCACGCCGGAGGCGGTGAAGATGAAGGGGCGGGCGGCGATGCGCAGGAACTCGATCACCTCGCTCGAGCCGGCGATCGCGCCGCCGCAGGAGGCCAGCGACTTGGAGAAGGTCGCCATGCGCAGGTCGACCTGGTCCTCGACCCCGAAGAGCTCGCAGGCGCCCGCGCCGCGCGCGCCGAGCACGCCGAAGCCGTGCGCCTCATCGACCATCAGCCGGGCGCCGTAGCGCCGGCAGAGCGCGACGATCTCCGGCAGCGGGGCGACATCCCCCTCCATCGAGTACACCCCGTCGACGACGACGAGCACGCCGCCGCCGTCGGCCTGCGCCGCCTGCAGCCGCTTCTCGAGCAGGTCGAGGCGGTTGTGGCGGAAGGGCCGGAGCTTGGCCTGCGAGAGCAGGCAGCCGTCGAGGATCGAGGCGTGGTCACCGGAGTCGACGATCACCGTGTCCTGCGGGCCGAGGATCGTGCCGATGGCGCCGAGGTTCGCCTGGTGCCCGGTGGTGAAGACGAGCGCGTCCTCGGTCCCGAACCAGGCGGCGAGCTCGCGCTCGAGCTCCACGTGCAGGTCGATCGTGCCGTTCAGGAAGCGCGAGCCGGTGAGGCCCGTCCCGTAGCGGTCGAGCGCGTCCCGCGCGCCCTGCTTGACCCGTTCGTCGCCGGTGAGGCCGAGATAGTTGTTGGAGCCGAGCATGATCCGGCGCTGCCCCTCCATCTCGACCACCGGCCCGGCCGGTCCCTCGAGCACGTGGAAGTACGGCACCGCCCCGATCTCGCGGGCGGCGCGCAGCTGCTCGAGGCGCTCGAACTCGCGGGCCTTGGCGAACACGTCAACAGCGGTCATCGGTGAACGCATCGTAACGTTGACAGCGCCGGGAACGCTGTCACCATCCTGGACGGTGCCCACCGAGGACGAGCAGTACGAGCTGGAGCTTCTCCATGGCGAGGTCGTCGAGACGACCGGCGCCTGGATCGAGCCCGCGCCGCCGGCGCGGCCACCCGTCCGCGTCAGTGCCGCCGGGGTGCAGACCGCGGTGGCGGCCGCCACCGGGTTCGTGGCGGGTGCCGCCACCATGGCGCTGCTGCGCCGCTACGGCCAGGCCCGGCTCGAACGGGCGGCCGTGCCCGCGCCGCTGGAGCCGCCACGTTCCGCGTCGGTGCGCACCTACGTGGTGCACGTGCGACAGCTCGGGTGAGGGCCGTGGAGGTGCGCGTCGAGGTGCGGCCGCGGTGGCCGTTCCGTCTGCGGCGCCGCAGCGGGATGGATGGCCTCAGCCCGGTGCGCGGTGGCGTCCTGCACCGCCTCCTGCACGATCACGGCGACGGCGAGGAGCTGCCCGTCCACGTGCGCGTCGCGCAGCTGAGCTCCGGGAACGTCCTGATCGGCGCCCGCTGCGTCCGGCGCGAGGCGGCCGAACGGGCGATCGGGGCGATGCGCCGCGCTCTCGGCGTCGATCTCGACCTGCGGCCGTTCCACGACGCTCACCGTGACGACCCGCTGATCGGCGCCGCGGTGCGCGCGCACCCGACGCTGCGGCCGGCGGGGCGCGCCGATCCCTTCGAGGCGCTCGCCTGGGCCATCACCGAGCAGCTGATCGAGTACGAGCGGGCGGCGGCGATCCAGCGGCGGATCGTGGCGGCGCTCGGCCGCCGCGACGCCGCCAGCGGCCTGCGCGACTCGCCGAGCGCGTCGGTGCTCGCCGGGACGGCGCCGGCGCAGCTCGAGGCCTTTGACCTGACCGGGTCGCGCGCCCTGGCGATGGTCCGGGCGGCGCGCGAGGTGGCGGCGGGCCGGGTGGAGCTCGGCAGCGCCGACCCGGACGTGCAGGAGGCCGGGTGGCGGCGCCTGCGCACGATCCCCTGCATCGGCGCCTGGACGGTGGAGATCCTCGCCCTCACCGGCCAGGGGCGGCTCGACCAGGTCCCGGCGGGGGACCTCGGGCTGATCAAGGTCGTCGGGCGGCTGCTCTCGGGGGGCGACCCGTGGGCTCGGGCGCAGGAGCACGAGGTCCGGGAGGTGTTCGCCCGGTTCGGTCCCTGGCAGGGGCTCGCCGCCACCTATGCGATGCGGGTCGGCGCCGCCGCCCCCAGCGCACTCGTGGCCTAGGCGCGGAGCCGACCGCGCGGCTCGACCGTGGCGGCGAAGCGCGCCGCCACGGGAGCTCACACCCCCTGGCCGGGGAGCAGCTCGTTCGTCGAGGCGTCGGGGCTCGCGTTCGGGTTGGCGAGCAGCTGATGCCGGGTCAGCCAGGTGCCAAACGCGTTCCACTGCGTCGGGCGCTGGTAGCCCCACACCCTGAGCCCGGCGGGGAAGACGAGCGGGAGCGCGGCGCGCAGGATCGAGGCCTCGAGCGCCCGCTTGGGCGCGAGGGAGGGAACCGCCGTGATCAGATCGCTGATCGCGCGGCGCGGGTCGGCCCGGACGGCCCGGTAGCCACGCGCGAGCGTCTGCACGAAGCGCCGGATGAGCGGCGCCTGATCGACGATCGTCTCCTTGCGGACGACGACCACGAGGCCGTCGTAGGTCGGGTGCCCGGGCCCGCTGAGCAGCCGCTGCAGCTCGGCGGGCCAGCGGGTCGCGGCCGGGTCGGCGAGCGTGGTCGTCGTCGTGGCCGGTGTCGTGGCGGTGGTGCCGTGGCGCGCCGTCCGGGTCCGGCCCGTCGTCGTGCCGATGGTGGTCGCGGTGCGCGTCGTGGTCGTCCTGCCGGTGGTGGGGAGCGGGGCTCCGCCCGAGGGGCCGCGCCTCGGAAGGGTGATCCGGACCGTCGGCAGCGGCGCGTGGAGGACCGCGGCGACGCTCACCAGGGGCTCGTCGAGGTTGCGGTGCAGCAGCACGTTCGGTTCCGAGGAGAAGCCGATCAACGCCTGGCGGTCGTGCACCATCGTCAGCGGGTCGGCGCCCGCCGCCGGGGTGATGACCCGGACCGACAGGTCGCTCTGGGCGAACAGGCCGCGCCGCTCGGCCTCATAGAGCCCGGCGTACAGGGCGCTGCGCGGACCGGCGAGGACGACCGTGATCCGGTTCGCGGTGCCGGCGGGCGCGGTGATCGTGTTCGTGATCTCACCGCAGCCGCCGAGAGCCACCGCGGCCAGGGCGGCCAGGGCGGCCGGACGCGCGTGCGCGACTCGTGGGAGGCGGTGTCTCATCAGGCTCCGGTGCTCGTTGATCGGTGGACCCAGGGCAGGGCGCGGCGCTCGAGCAGCGTCAGCAGCGCGAACAGCACGATCGCGAAGCCTGCCAGAACGCACACGCTGGCGAAGGCCTCGGACATCTCCAGGTTTTGAACGGTCACGGTCAGGAGGTACCCAAGTCCGGAATTGGAACCCGCGGCCTGCTCGCCGAGCAGTGCCGCGATCACGGAGAATACGGCGGCCACCTTGGCGCCCGCGAAGACGCCCGGCAGCGCCGAGGGCAGCTCGACGCGCACGAAGGTCTGCCAGCGCCCGGCGTCGAGCGTGCGCATCAGCTTGATCAGGTCGGGGTCCACCGCAGCGAGGGCGGAGAGCGTGGTGACCACGACCGGGAAGAACGTCACGAGGGCGATCACGACGAGCTTCGGCAGGAGGCCGAAGCCGAGCCAGACGACGAGCAGCGGGGCGAGGATCGGGATCGGGATCGCCTGGCTGGCGACGAGCAGCGGATAGGTCGCCTCGCGCGCCAGGGCGGAGAGGCGCAGCGCGACCGCGACGAGCAGGCCGACCGCCGCGCCGAGGACGATGCCGAGCAGGATCTCCGCGGCGGTCGGCTTGAGGTTGTGCCAGAGCGCGCCGCGGTCCTCGACGAGCGCGCGCCCGACGTCGACCGGCGAGGGGAGCACGAGCGAGCTCACGCCGCTGACCCCCGCGTAGAGCTGCCAGATCCCGAGCAGGACGAGGATCGCGGCGAGCGGCAGGAGCAGGCGCCTCACGCCGCAACCCCGAGCGCCTCGAGCGCTCGCGCCCGCAGCTCGACGACGGCCGCGTCGTTGCGGTGGCGCGGCCGGTCGCCCTGCACGGTCAGGTCGGCCACGATCCGCCCGGGCCGGGGGGACATGACGAGCACGCGGTCCCCGAGCAGGACGGCCTCCTCGACATCATGGGTGACGAGCACCACCGTCCGGGTCGCCTCGGCGAGGATGCGGGCGAGCCAGGCCTGCATCTCGGCGCGGGTGATCGCGTCGAGCGCCGCGAACGGCTCGTCGAGCGAGAGCACCGGCTTGCCGGCCAGCAGCGTGCGCAGGAAGGAGACGCGCTGGCGCATGCCGCCCGAGAGCTCGTGCGGCCGGGCCGTCTCGAACCCGCTCAGGCCGAACCGCTCGAACCAGGGGGCCACCTCGCGGCGTGCGGCGTCGCGCGCGACGCCGCGCACGCGCAGGGCGAGCGCCGCGTTGTCGACGGCCGGGAGCCACGGCAGGAGCAGGTCACGCTGGGGCATCAGGGCGGCGGGAGCGCTCCGCAGCGCGCCGGAGTCGGGACGCTGCAGCCCGCAGATCAGCTCGAGCAGCGTCGTCTTCCCGCAGCCGCTCGGGCCGACGACGGCGACCGTCTCGCCCTCCGCCACCCGCAGCGACAGGTCGCGCAGCGCCGGCACCGGCTCGCCGCCGCGCCGCCCCGCGAACGTGCGGGAGACGCCGTCGAAGGCGATGAGGGGCAGCGGCGCCACGGGTCGATAGGTTCCCACAGGCCCCGTCGCCGTCGTCCGCAGGCTGACGGTCGGGGGTCGCGCCCGCAGCCCGCGGGAAGCAACAGCAGCATGACCGGTTTTCTGGCCAGCGTCGACTTCATGTACCAGCAGCTCGGCCAGCACGTCCAGGCGCTCCCGATCCTCGGCGGGCCGTTGCTGCTTCTCGTCGGCATCACCGTGAACCGATCGCTGCCGGCGCCGGCGATCCTCAACTGGTCGCCCTTCCACGTGCGCGCGAACCTCGCGCTGCTGCCGGTCCGCACCCGCCTGTGGCCGCTCTACGTGGTCGCGCTCGCCGCCGTCATCCCCGGGCTCGCGCTTGTGGAGGAGCTGGCCTTCCGCTACCCGGTCCACGGCCTGCTCACCGGCGTGCTGCTCGGCGGGGTGGCCTTTGGCTTCGCCCACCTCACCTCGTTCGTCACCCTGCGGATGTGCCTGTATCTCACCGTCATCGGCTGGCTCTTCGTCGCCGTGTACCTGACGTGGGGCTTCTGGGCCGTCGTGCTCCTGCACGCCTCCTACAACCTCGCGGCGCTCGGCGCCGTCGTGACCGAGCGGCTCGGTTGGTTCCGGCTCGGGGTTCGGCCGGAACGAGCGGCCGTCGCGCCGTGATCCGCTACCGCTTGAGGCGCAGGATGATCCTGCGCCTCACGGTCGCCCCGCCCGTGACCGTGACCTGCAGCTGCACCGCCAGAGCGTGCCGGTGAGCGTGAGCGAGGGCCAGTACGCCGGGCCGGCTCAGACGGACCGAGAGCACGCGTGATCCGCCGCGGGCGATCCGGAAACCGGCGCGTCCCACCACGATCGTCCTGAACGTGACGGTGCGGCGGCGATGCACCCGCCGGACCACCCTCTTCCGGACGGTCAACCGCAGCGAGCCCGCGCAATCGCCACGGCTCGAGTCACCCGTGCACGCCAGGCCGAGCTTGGCCGCGCCCCTGGCCACGGTGGATTGACCACCGGGCACCGCGACCACGATTCTGCTGCCGCCGCTGCTGGTCGTGCTGGTGCCGCCGCTCCCCGTGCTGCCGCCCGAGCTCGGGACAGGGGGCGGGGCGATCGTGAGCGTGAAGCTCTGAGACGCGTTGGGCACGACCCCGTTCGCGGCGATGATCGTGATCGTGTACGTCCCCGCGGTTCCGGCGGCCGGAGTCCCTGAGAGCGTGGCGGTGCCGTTGCCGTTGTCGGTGAAGGAGACGCCCGCTGGGAGTGCACCGGATTCGCTGAGCGTCGCGGTGGGCGTCCCGACGGTGGTGATGGTGAAGCTCCCGGCGCTGCCCTCGGCGATCGAGGCGGTGCCGACGCTCGTGATCTCCGGGGCGCTGTTCACCGTCAGCGTGAACGTGGTCGCCCCGGGAAGCTGGCCGGCGTCGAGGAGCTCCACGGTGAACACATACGTGCCCGAGGCGGTGGGCGTGCCGGCGAGGAGCCCTCCGGACGAGAGCGTGAGTCCCGGCGGCAGTGCGCCGTCCTCGACGCTCCAGTCGGAGTAGGGAGCACTGCCGCCCATCCCGTTCAGCTGGACGCTGTAGGGGGTACCGACGGCGGCTGTGGCCGGCAACGCGGTTGCGACGGCCACCGAGGAGATGATCGAGGGCGCGCCCGTGATCCGCTGGGCGCCGGAGAACAGGTCGGTCCCACCGCCGGTCAGACCGGTGACCGTGCCCGGCTGCGCCAGGGAGTCTCCGTTGACCGTGACGACGATGCCCGTTGGGGCTTGGCTGAGGTCGAGGGTGTTGTTGGCGCCGGTGCCGTTGAAGGTGTTGTTGCCGGTGGCGGCGGCGATGAAGGTCGCGTTGCCGCCGCTGGGGCCGTCGATGGTGGCGATCCCGGCGAACTGGTCGTTGCCGCCGCTGGTGAGGCCGGTGACGGTGCCGGGGTTGGCGCTCGAGTCGCCGTTGACGGTGGCGGCCAGGCCGGCTGGGG
>DAIDJO010000054.1 GCA_027451345.1 Solirubrobacterales bacterium | reverse complement strand
TGGCTCGGCGCGTCGGAGCGATGGCCTACCCCAACGACCGCGGCCTGGCGCGTAAGCCCACGCCCCAGCTCGGGGGCCTGGCGATCCTCGTCGGGGTGCTGGCGGCCGCCGCGATCTGGCTCCCGCACCGCATCCCGCTCGAGCTGGCGCCCCACGAGACACCTGGGTCGGCGGGTGCGGTGCACACCTGGACGGTCATCGGTGGGGCGGTCCTGATCGCGTTCGTCGGAGCCCTCGACGACGCGATCGACCTGCAGCCGCTGCTGAAGCTCCTCGGCCAGATCGGCGCGGCGGTCGTCGCCGCCGCCGGGGGAGCGGTCATCAAGGGGCTGAACCTCCCGTTCGTCGGCTATCTGGCCTTTCCGGACAACGGCAAGGTGCTGACCGTCGTCTGGCTCGTGACGCTGATGAACATCGTCAACTTCTCCGACGGCGTCGACGGGCTCGCCGCCGGCCTGTGCGCGATCGACGGGGCCGCTTTCTCGGTGATCGCCTTCAACGTCCAGGGTGGGACGAGCTCGGCGGCGGTGCTCGCCGCCATCACGGCGGGCGCGTCGCTCGGTTTCCTCTTCCACAACCGGCCACCGGCGAAGATCTTCATGGGCGACACCGGGGCGAACCTGCTCGGGTACCTGCTCGGCGTCGCCGCGATCATCGGCTCCCTGAAGACGAACGCCGCCGTCGCCCTCGCCGTGCCACTGCTCGTGCTCGCCGTGCCGTTCATGGACACCGGCTTCGTCATCGCCAAGCGGCTGAAATACCGCCGCAAGATCTGGCAGGCGGACGCCGAGCACTTCCACCACCGCATGGCCCGCATCGGCTTCAGCCAGCGCAAGACGGTCGCCTACCTGTACGCGTGGACGCTGATGCTCGCGGGCGTCGCGCTGGCGCTGCGCTTCATCCCGTACAAGAACCACCACGTGACCGGCCAGTACCACCTCGGCTGGAGCATCGTCATGGGGCTGATCCTGCTCGCCGCCCTGATCGCCAGCGTCTACCTCGTCTACGTGCTCGAGATCTTCAAGTTCAAGGCGCTGCGCACGATCCAGCTGCGTCGCGTCGACCCCGACACGAGCGAGCACGAGATCGCCGCCGCGGTCGAGCGTGACATCGAGACGGGCGAGTTCGACGCGGTCCGCGTGCCGGAGCGGGACGAGTGAGCCGGCTGCAGCGGGCGACCCTCGCCCTCGTGCTGGTGCTCACCGGGCTCGCCGCTGTCGGCCGCTACGACTCGGCGCTGCCCCGCGTCCTCGCGTTCGTGCTCGCCGCCCTCGCCCTGGCCGGGCAGGCCTGGACGGTCTCGTTCGCCACCGAGCAGATCGGCACCCGCTACGGCCCCGCGATCACCGGGGTGCTGCAGTCGACGATCGGCAACCTGCCGGAGTTCTTCGTCGTCCTCTTCGCCCTCGAGGCCGGCGCCCGGATCGTCGCCGAAACCGCGCTCATCGGCTCCATCCTCGTCAACGCGCTGCTCGTCCTCGGCCTCGTCCTCGCCACCGGAGCCAGCCGCGAGCGGGACGGCGTCATGCGCTTCCGGACCGGCCTGCCGAACGACACCGCCACCCTGATGCTCATCGCCTCGCTGACGATCGTGCTGATCGCGCTCGTCACCGGCTCGCCGGACCTCGCCCGGCGGCACGTGCAGGCGATCAGCATCGTGGGCGCCGCGGCGCTCCTGATCGTCTACGCGATCTGGATGCGCCAGTACCTGCGCGGCGACCGGGCCGCCGACGACGGGGAGCGCGAGCCGGCGAGGGTCTCGATGCGCGTCGCCATCGCCCTGCTCGTCGCCGCGGGCGTCGGCTCGGCGTTCGTCTCGGACTGGTTCGTGGCCGCGCTCGAGCCGACGATCCACCAGGTGCATCTCTCCCAGTCGTTCGCCGGGATCGTGATCGTGGCGATCGCCGGCAACGCCGTCGAGAACGCGGCCGGCATCTACCTCGCCTACAAGCGCAAGCACGACCTGGCGATCAGCGTCGTCAAGAACTCGGTGGCCCAGATCGCCGCGTTCCTCTACCCGCTGATGGTGCTGGTCTCCCTCGCCACGGTCACGCCCCTCACCTTCACCCTCGCGCCGGTGTGGGTCGGGGCGCTGATCGGCACCGCGATCCTGATCTGGCAGATCACCGGGGACGGCGAGGCGACGCCGTTCGAGGGTGCGGCCCTGGTCGCGATCTACGTCGTGCTCGCGACGGTGGCCGCCTTCGAGCGCTGAGCGGGGCGGGCGTCGCGGGGGACGCCCGGGCAGGCCGCCGAAGCAGCGGCGAGGCGGCCGTGTGATAATCTGACGTTCACGTAAGGATCAGTTCTCGTCTGCAGGGGAGCGCCATGCCAGCCGCAACCAGCCGCCGCCGTCTCGGAGTCGATGCCAGCCACGACCACTACAAGTGGTGGGCGCTGTCCTGCACGAGCGTCGGCATGCTGCTGGCGACGATCAACTCCGGGACGCTGATCATCGCGCTGCCCGACCTCGAGCGCAGCCTGCACACGAGCCTGCTGACGCTCGTGTGGGTGATCCTCGTCTACATGATCACCTCGACCGTCCTCGTCCTCAGCGCCGGGCGGCTGTCGGACCAGTTCGGGCGCAAGAACGCCTACATCGGCGGCTTTCTCGTGTTCGCCGCCGCCTCGCTCGGCGCCGGGTTCTCGACCGGCGGGATCGAGCTGATCCTCTGGCGGATCCTGCAGGGGCTCGGCGGGGCGTTCCTGTTCGCCAACTCCGCGGCGATCGTCACCGACGCCTTCCCGCGCGAGCAGCTCGGCGTCGCGATGGGCACCAACACGATGGTGGCCGCGGTCGGACTCGTCATCGGCCCGGTGCTCGGCGGCGCGCTCGTCGACATCTCGTGGCACTGGGTCTTCTGGTTCAACGTCCCGTTCGGCCTGCTCGGCAGCGCGTGGGCGTACGGGATCCTCCGCGAGATCGTCGGCCGCGGCGAGGACACGAGCTTCGACGCGCTCGGGACCGGCACGTTCCTGATCGGGCTCACCGGCCTCGTGCTCGGCATCTCCAAGGGGGGCATCGAGGGCTGGCACGGGCCGGTCGTCTTCGGCGGGCTCGCCGCGGCGGTCATCTTCATGCCGCTCTTCATCCTCGTCGAGCGGCGACACCGGGCGCCGATGCTCGACCTGACGATCTTCAACAACCGCCTGTTCAGCGCCGCCTCCGCCGCCGCCTTCCTCAACGGGCTCGCGCGGTTCGCGCTGATGTTCGTGTTCGTCTTCTACTTCCAGGGCGTGCAGGGCGACTCGCCGATCCTGGCCGGGCTGAAGCTCGCGCCGCTCGCCGTCGGGATGCTCGTCGCCTCGCCGATCGCGGGCGTGTACGCCGACCGGCGCGGATCGCGCGCGCTCGCCTCGATCGGCATGCTCGTCACCGCCGCCGGGCTCGCCCTGATGACGTCGCTGGGGGAGACCACGAGCTACTGGTGGCCGGGCCTCTTCCAGTTCATCGTCGGCGTCGGCTCGGGCATGTTCAACTCGCCGAACACCGCGGCGATGATGGGCGTCGTCGCGCCGCACCGTCGCGGCATCGCCTCCGGGGCCCGCGTGCTCGTGCAGAACACCGGCGCGGTCCTGTCGATCGCGTTCGTCATGGCGGTGGTGACGAGCGGCATCCCGCCGACCGTCCTGTTCAGCATCTTCTCCGGCCTCGGGACGCGCATCAGCTCCGGCCAGCTGGCGCCGTTCCTCTCGAACATGCACCTGGCTCTCTGGTGCATGGCCGGGCTCTCGGTCCTCGGCGCCGCCGTGTCGTTCGCGCGGCCCAAGCACACCGGGAACAACGCGGAGGAGCCGGCGCCGCCGGCGCCCGTGCGACCCGCCGACCCCACCCCGACGAGCGCCCGTCCGAGCCGGGCGGCCGCGTGATGTCGATCTCCTTCGACGCACCGTCGACCCCTGAGGACGAGGTGCCCCGGGTGATGCGCATCGGGGAGGTCGCCGAGCTCACCGGCACCACGCCGCGGACGATCCGCTACTACGAGGAGATCGGGCTGCTCGCCGGCGGCACCGACCGGCAACTGGGCAAGCATCGCTGCTATTCGCACGGGGACGTCGAGCGGATCCAGGAGATCGTTCGCCTGAAGGACCTGCTCGGGCTGAGTCTCGAGCAGCTCTCCCAGCTGCTCGAGGCGGAGACGGCGCGGGCGGACATCCGCCGCGAGTTCCAGGCGACCGACGACCCCGAGCGTCAGCGCGAGCTGCTGCTGCAGTCCCGCGGTCACATCGACACGCAGCTGGGGCTCGTGCGCGGCCGGATCGCCGAGCTCTCCCGGCTCGAGGCGGACCTGAGCGCGCGGGCGCAGCGCGTGCGCGACCGGCTCGAGGCGCTGTCCTAGCCGGACGCGGTTGTTCGCGCTGCGGGGGCTGTCGTCCCCCGCGCGCGGTGCGGCGCAGGTCCCGGCCCGTGACCCGTGGCCGGGGCCCGGCCCGTGGCCGGGGCCCGGCGCCCGTGGCCGGGGCCCGGCGATGGCGAAGGGCGGCCCACGGTCGGCGACCTGTCGAATGTGGCAATGTGCTGCCGTCCGCCGCAGATTGCTACCAGATGCACGTGTACGCGCGTTCTGGTGGCAACCTGGCGCCGACGCGCGCAGATTGCCACATTCGACAGGTTGGGCCGGCTCGCCTCCGGCCGGCCGGCGTGTCTCAGCCGGCCGGCGCCCACTCGGGCGCGTAGGAGAGGAACCTCGCCGACCCGAGCTCGCCCCGGATGACCGCGGCGCTGGCCGGGAAGTGGGAGAGCCAGAAGTCGGGCGACGCGTCGTTGTAGACCATCATCCGCGTGTCGGGGTGGGTGGCGACCCACCCGAAGAGGGTGCGCGCCCAGCTCGGGTTGTCGCCGTCCCAGATGGCGTATTCGCCGAACACGAAGGGCGCGGTGTGGGCGTAGGCGTTGTAGAAGGCCGAGAGGCCCGTCCAATTCGGATACCGGCTGTAGAAATCGGTGCCGACCCAGTCGACCCACCGCCGGCCCGGGTAGTACACGGCGGGCTCGAGTCCCGGCACGTCGGGGCTGCCACCGACCATCGGGACCCAGACCATCGCGACCCGCGGTGTCGGCAGGTACCGAAGTGAGGTCCGCAGCGGGGGCAGCCGCAGCGCGGCGAGCTGCCGGTTGATCAGCGCCACGACGCCGCCTCGCATGATCAGCGCGACCCGCCGCCAGGCCTGCCGAAACGCCGCCGCGGAGTACGCCGGTCCCCGCGAGCTGCCGTCGCAGTTGTCCGCCGCGTAGGCGTTGTTGCAGTTGTTCATCTCGGCCATCAGCCGCAGGTAGGTGATGTTCCCCGACGCCGAGATCTGCTGGGCCAGGCCGATCAGCCAGGGGTCGCCGGCGCCGGTCGCGATGCCCTCGGGCGAGATCATGTTCCGGGCGCCGAAGCGGGTGCTGACCATCATCATCAGGCGCGCCCGCTGGCGCTGGGCGTCCTGTGTGATGGTGGGCAGCCACTGTCCCCAGGCGACGAACTCCTGGTAGACGGCCGGGTCGCGGCCGGTGAGCGACTGGTAGGCGGAGACCGGTGGATCGGCCACCCCCTGGAAGACGCGGCCGGATGGCGGGCGGTAGGCGTGGCCGGCCGGCAGCGCCGTCGGGACGGGGGAGGGGGGCCGGGTCACGGTCAGTGTGAGGCCGGCGACGACCCGCCCGGCCGACGCGACCCGCCCGGCCGATGCGACCCGCCCGCCGCCGGCGGCCACGGCGGGAGCGGCGAGACCGAGACCGCCGAGCACGCTCGCGCCGCAGAGCGCGAGCGCCGCGGACCGCGGACCGCGGGCGTGTAACCCCCGCCGCCGGCCGAAGTACATTGGGAGTCGGTTGCGGATCATTCGCCGGAGCTCACCTTCGTGTGGCCGGTCCGTTCCTCGGCCTCTTCCTGTATCGGCATCGCGCGCCGAACCCTCATGCACACGTCACCTCAACTGGACCATGGTTGGCTGCCCCGCCTCGGGGCGGTTCTGACCGGCCTCGCCGGCGTTGTCAACGTCGCGTCCGCCCTCACGCCGGACATCCGGTGGCGCGGGCACCTGCTCCTGAGGCTCGAAGGCGTGCAGGCGCTGCAGGTCTTCCACGCGCTCGCCCTGCCGGCCGGCGCGGCGCTGCTGCTCGTCGCACCGTACCTGCTCAGACGGCGCCGGCGCGCCATGCGGGTCGCCGTCGTCCTGCTCGCGGCGATCGGGCTCGTCAACCTGCTGAAGGGCCTCGATTACGAGGAGTGCGCGTTCGGCTGGATCGCGGCCGCGGTGCTCGTCGCTGGCCGTGACCAGTTCACCGTCCTGCACCCGCCGCTCTCGCTGCGGTCCGCGATCTGGCGGGTGCCCCTGATCGGCGCCACCGGGCTCGCGCTCGTCGGGATCGCCGAGTGGGCGAGCCGCGGGCGTCCGAGGGCCGACGTGATCATCGACGAATCCGCGGCGCTGATGCAGTTCCGGCACGGTCACCTCCGCTTCGAGCGCCATACGCTTCACGCGTTCGGTCACGCCGTCAGCTTCCAGTGGATGCCCCTGGCCATCCATTTCGTCGAGATCGCGACGCTCCTCGGCATCGCCTACGTCCTCTTCCGGCCGCTCACGGCCCCCCGCGCGTGGCCGACGGCGGGCGTGCGGCGGCTGGCGGCGCAGATCGTCCGCCAGCACGGCCAGGACACGCTCAGCTTCTTCAAGCTCCGCCCCGACAAGCACTATTTCTTCAACGCGCCGCGCACCGCCTTCGTCGGCTACCGCGTCGAGGCCGGGACGCTGCTGCTCTCCGGGGATCCGGTGGGTCCGCCGGAGGCGTTCGCCGACCTGCTGGGGGAGCTGCGGAGGTTCGCCGCCTCACGCGGCCTGAAGCTCGGCGCCGTAGGGGCCAGCGCCACCGTCGTCCGGCTCTACGAGCACGTCGGGCTGCGCTCGCTCTACATCGGGGATGAGGCGATCGTCCAGCTCGCCGACTTCTCGCTCGAGGGCCGGGCGATCCGGAAGGTGCGTCAATCCGTCAGCCGCCTCACCAAGGCCGGGTACCGCTCGGAGCTGCGGACGCTCGCGGAGCTCGACCCCGACACCCTCGATCAGCTGCACCGCGTGCTCGAGGCTGGCCGCATCGGCGCGAAGGAGCGCGGATTCTCGATGTGCCTGGACGGTGTGAACGGCACCAACGAGCAGGACACGCTGTTCGTCCTCGCCCGCGACGGCGAGGACGCGGTGCGCGGGGTGCTGCACTTCGTCCCCTGCTACGGGCGCCCGGCGATGTCGCTCTCGATCATGCGCCGCGATCCGTCCACACCGAACGGGCTGATGGAGTTCCTCGTCGTGGCGGCGATCGAGGGCATGCGCGAGCGTGGCATCGAGGAGCTGTCCCTCAACTTCGCAGCCCTCACGAAGTGCATCCGCGAGCCCCAGACGGTGTTCGAGCGCCTGCTCGGCCGCGCCGCCAGCGCGCTGGACCGCTACCTGCAGGTGGAGAGCCTGTACCGCTTCAACATCAAGTTCTCACCGCGCTGGGAACCGCGGTACCTCGTCTATGAGGGCCGCCTCGGCCTGGTGCGGGCCGCCGTCGGCGCGATGTGGGCCGAGGGTCAGATGCCGAAGCCGAGGGTGCCGCTGCTTCCGCCACGATCGAGCCGGCGGGCCTTAGAGCCCGTTAATCGCTAGCATGCAGCGCCCAGCCTTTGGGCAGGCCACCGCCCAAACGGGACATGACCACTTTGTATCAAAACGCCCATTCGCCTGAGCGGGTCACCGTGAACGCGTTCAAGTTCCTGGATGTGCCAGTCGTCGTGATCGGCGCGATCATCGCGCTGGTTCTCGGCGCGCCTGCCCTCGGCGTGATCGTCGGGGCCATCGGCTGGATCCTGCAGCGCGTCATCCAGGTGGCCGACCGCCGCTTCACGCGGAAACTGCGCGACCCCGTCAAGCAGGTCGGGATCAACGTCACGGAATCCTTCGGCCGCATCTGGCTGCTGGCCGGCGCGATCGTCGTCTCCGGTGTGGCCGGCGGGCGCCGTGACGGGTTGGCGGCCGCGGTCCTGATCTTCGCCGCCTACTCGGTCGCGTTCGCCATCAGGATCGCGAGTGGACCCCCTCCGGAAAGAGAGCTGTAGCGACGATGAGTGCGATCACCGCACCGGCGCCGACCGGCGCGCCCGCCCCCAACGAAAATCGAGACCGGCCCGGCATGAGCCGCGGGCGGAAGCTCGGCCTGACGCTCGGAGGCCTCTGGCTGGCGGGGCTGGTCTTCTTCATCGCGGTCCTCGGCTTCAAGTCGCACAAGGCCCCCACCGTGGCCAGCGGGGTGTTCACGCCGACGAACGAGTTCAAGCTCGACACCTGGTTCGCCGTCGGCCCGGTCGACTTCAACAAGGGCGTGCTCTACGTCATCATCGCCGCGGCGATCACGCTCGGCGTGATGTTCTACGTCGCCGGACGACTCCGGCAGCGGCCCGGTCGGATGCAGGCGGCCGTCGAGATGTTCTACGGCCTCACGAGCGGCATGGCGCGCGAGAACCTCGACGACCCGATGGCGCGCAAGTACTTCCCGCTGATCGCGACGCTGTTCGTCTTCATCCTCGTCACCAACCTGATCGGCTACATCCCGCTGCCGGTCAACTCGATCGACAAGTTCACGCTCTTCGGCGCGCACCTGCCGTCGTTCCAGATCTTCGCGGCCGACACGAACGTCGCCTTCCCGCTGATCCTCTCGCTGCTGGTGTTCGTGCTCTTCTCGTGGGAGCGCTTCAAGCACAACCACTACAACCCGATCGCGGCGCTCAAGAGCCTCATGCCGTCCGGGCTGAGCGGGCCGATCGCGCCGCTGATCTTCGTGATCGAGATCCTGTCGTACTTCCTGCGACTGATCTCGCTGACCGTCCGACTCTGGGCGAACCTCCTGGCTGGGCACATGCTGATCGCCTTCATGGGCGGGGAGCTCGGCGTGCTCGTCGGCGATCCCTGGGTGCAGTGGCTGCTGTTCCCGTTCGGAATCGCCATCTATCTCTTCGAGGCGGTGCTGATCGCCGCCCTGCAGGCCTTCATCTTCTCCGTCCTCACCGCGATCTACCTCGGTGACGCGGTCACGACCCACTAGCCAATCAAGAAGGAGCTACCCCTACATGCTGTCCCTCCACTTCCTGTCGATCCTCCACCCGTTCGCCGCCACATTGGCGGACAACCTGAAGAGCGCCGGTGGCTCGATCGGCCTCGGCGCCGGCGCCGGGGGTGGCGCGGCGGGCGCGGGTGCCGGTATCGGCATGGTCTTCAACGCCTCGATCCAGGCCAAGACCCGCCAGCCGGAGCTCCGTCAGGACATCGAGCGCGATCAGTGGCTCGGCTTCGCCCTCACCGAGGCCTGCTTCTTCTACGGGCTCGTCGGCGGCTTCATCGCCTTCTTCCTCTAGGTCGAGATGCCGTCCGCCGCTGTACACATTCCCGTCGCCTCGTCGTCGGGCTCCTTCCTCATCACCCCGAATGTGGGGTTGATGGTCTGGGTGCTCGTGATCTTCGGCATCTGCTGGTTCGTCCTGCGCAAGTCGGTGTTCCCGCAGATCAACGCGATGCTCGATCGCCGCGCCAAGGCCATCTCGGACGAGATCGACTCCGCCGAACAGCTGCGCCAGGAGTCCCAGCAGGTGCTGGAGGAGTACCGCCAGCGCCTCGCCGAGGCGCGGACGCAGGCGGATGAGATCGTCACGCGCGCCCGTCAGGCCGCGGAGGCCCACCAGAAGGAGGCGGTCGAGACCGCCCGGGGCGAGCGCGAGCGCCTGCTCGAGCAGACCCGTCGGGACGTCGAGGCCGAGACGCGTCGCGCCATCGACGAGATCCGCCGCGAGGTGGCCGACCTGACCGTTCTGGCGACCGAGAAGGTCACGCGCAAGACCCTCACCGACGCAGACCAGCGCCGGCTCGTCGAGGAGGCGCTGGCCGACCTGGACTTCAGCGTCCTCAGCGGAGGAGAGGGCTAGCCCGGCGCCCGCCGTCAGGGTCAGCACCGAACACGCACATGGAAGAGATCGCCCAGGTATACGCCCGATCGCTCTTCGAGGTCGCCGCTGAGCAGGGCAAGCTCGACGTCGTCAAGGAGCAGCTCGACCAGTTCGCCGCGGCGCTGCACGAGAACCGCCAGCTCGCCGTGTTCTTCTTCTCGCCGTACTTCTCGGCGGAGGAGAAGAAGAACGGCCTGCACCGGGCCGTCGAGGGAGCCGATCCCGCCGTCCTGAACTTCCTCGAGGCGCTCATCGAGCGCCACCGGATGCCCGTGATCTTCAGGATCCGGGCCGATTTCGAGACCCTGTACGAGAAGACGAACAAGCTGCTGCCCGTGACCGTCACCACCGCCGTCGAGCTCGACGCGGCGACGATCGAGAGCCTCGGCCGACGGATCGGCGAGCAGACGGGCAACGAGATCGAGCTGTCGAGCAACGTCGACCCGGAGATCCTGGGCGGGATCGTGCTGCGGGTCGGCAACTTCATCATGGACGCGTCGATCCGCACGCGCCTGGAACAACTCCGACGGGAAGTGGCGCAGGCCTGAGAGCCGCCGCAGCGCCCGCCTACCCTTTTCCGCAACAGGACTGCGCCGCCAAGGAGCCGCAACGAACATGCAGATCAAGCCAGACGAGATCACCTCCATCCTCAAGAGCCGAATCGAGGGCCTCGACACCACCAGTGCCGACCTGGCCGAGGTGGGCACCGTGCTGTCCGTCGCGGACGGCATCGCCCGCGTGCACGGCCTGGAGAACTGCATGTCGTTCGAGATGCTCGAGCTGCCCCACGGCGTGACCGGCCTCGCACTCAACCTGGAGTCCGACAACGTCGGCGCGGTGCTGTTCGGCAACTGGGAGAAGATCGTCGAGGGCGACACCGTCCGTCGCACCGGCCGTCTGCTCGAGATCCCCGTCGGTGACGCGCTGCTCGGGCGCATCGTCGACCCGCTCGGCAACCCGCTCGACGGCAAGGGCCCGATCCACACGACCGCGAGCCGCCCGGTCGAGCACAAGGCGCCTGGGGTCGTTCAGCGTCAGCCCGTGAAGGAGCCGATGCAGACGGGCATCAAGGCGATCGACTCGATGATCCCGATCGGCCGCGGCCAGCGAGAGCTGATCATCGGCGACCGCCAGACCGGCAAGACGGCGATCGCGGTCGACACGATCATCAACAACAAGGACACCGGCGTCATCTCGATCTACGTCGCCATCGGCCAGCGCAAGGCGACGGTCGTAGCGCTCGCCAAGGCACTCGAGGACGCCGGCGCCCTGCAGAACTCGATCATCGTGATGGCGGCCGCCGACGAGTCGGCCCCGATCACCTTCCTCGCGCCGTACGCAGGCTGCGCGATGGGCGAGTACTTCCTGTACAACGGCCGCCACGCGCTGACGATCTACGACGACCTGACCAAGCACGCGTACGCCTACCGGCAGATGTCGCTGCTCCTGCGTCGCCCGCCGGGACGCGAGGCCTACCCCGGCGACGTCTTCTACCTGCACTCGCGGCTGCTGGAGCGCGCCGTCAAGCTCAACGACGACCTCGGCGCCGGTTCGCTCACCTCGCTGCCGATCATCGAGACGCAGGCAGGTGACGTGTCGGCCTACATCCCGACGAACGTGATCTCGATCACCGACGGCCAGATCTTCCTGGAGCCGAAGCTGTTCAACTCCGGCGTGAGGCCCGCCATCAACGTCGGCATCAGCGTGTCGCGCGTGGGGGGCAGCGCCCAGATCGGCCCGATGAAGAAGGTGGCCGGGCGCCTGAAGCTCGACCTCTCGCAGTTCCGGGAGCTCGAGGCGTTCGCCCAGTTCGGCTCGGAGCTCGATGCCGACACGCAGCGCACCCTGGCGCGCGGCCAGCGCCTCGTGCGCGCGCTCAACCAGGGCGAGCGCCAGCCGATCCCGGTGGAGCAGCAGGTCGTCCAGATCTATGCGGCGACCAACGGGTACGTCGATCGCATCACCGTCGACCGTGTCGAGCACTTCCTCGCCGGCCTGTCGGACAGCGTCCGGGCCAGCCACGCCGACCTGCTCGAGAAGATCCGGGGCGGCGACTGGTCCGACGAGACGGTCGCGGCCGTGGACGAGGCGGTCAAGCAGTACGCCGAGGACTTCGGGTATGACCTCGACGAGGAGGGTCACCCGCTGGAGGAGGGCGTCGAGGTCGTCGCCGCCTAGCGCGCCGACTGAAGCGCACCAAGCACAATGGCCTCGCAGCGAGACGTCCGCAACCGCATCGCGTCGGTTCAGAACATCCGAACCATCACCCGCGCCATGGAGATGGTCGCGGCGGCGCGGCTGCGCCGCGCCGAGCAGCGCATCCAGTCGCTGCGGCCGTACGCCGACGCCATCCGCCGCATGACGCGGGAGGCGGCCGAGGCGGCGGGCCAGGTCCCGAGCATGCCGATCCTCTCCGAGCACGAGTCGGTGGCCAACGTCGGGCTGCTGCTGGTGGCCGGCGACCGCGGCCTCGCGGGTGCGTTCAACTCCCAGATCGTCCGGGCCGGGGTGGCCGCGGCGCGCGAGCACGAGGCGCAGGGCCGCCGGACGCTGTTCTTCGCCTCCGGTCGCCGCCCGGCGTCGTCGCTCGGCTTCCGCGGGCTCGAGGTCGCGGGGGCGTTCACCGGATTCTCGGACCGCCCGAGCTACGCCGACGCCCGCCAGATCGCCGAGCGCCTGATCGCCGCCTACGTCGACGGCGAGGTCGACCGTGTCGACATCTTCTACAACGGCTATGTCTCGCCGATCTCGCAGGTCGTGCGCCGGGAGACGCTGCTGCCGCTGCAGCAGGCCTCGATCATGGGCGAGGACGCCCGCGACGAGACTCCGAGCAGCGGCGAGGAGTCGAGATCACAGGCGCTCGTCGAGTACGAGCCCGACCCCGACGAGATCCTCGGTCGGCTCGTGCCCGACTACGTGGAGATCTCCGTCTTCCGCGCGCTGCTGGAGTCGACCGCCTCCGAGCACGGCGCGCGCATGACCGCGATGCGCAACGCCTCCGACAACGCGGGCGTGCTGATCGAGGACCTGACCCTGCAGATGAACCGCGCCCGCCAGGCGGCGATCACCCAGGAGATCATGGAGGTCGTCGCGGGCGCCGAGGGTCTCGGCTGAGCGGCGGGCACACAACGTCTTGAGCATCTGAGCAGACTGGAACTGGAGCGAAATGGCTGTCACAACTGAACTGAACGTGGGTCGGATCGAGTCGATCCAGGGCGTCGTGGTCGAGGCGGTGTTCCCGGACAAGCTGCCCGAGATCAACCACGCGATCACGATCAAGCGCCCCGAGTCGGCTCGCGCCGAGGAGGACATGGACATCGCGGCCGGCGGCGAGGACGTGCTCGTGCTCGAGGTCCAGCAGCACCTCGGCGATGACCGCGTCCGCGCGGTGGCGATGGACACCACCGACGGCCTCGCCCGCGGGGCGGAGGTGGTCGACACCGGCGCGCCGATCTCGGTCCCGGTCGGGCGCGAGACGCTCGGTCGCATCTTCAACCTGCTCGGCGAGCCGATCGACCTCGGGGCCGAGGTCAAGGCCGATACCCAGCGCTGGCCGATCCACCGCGCCGCCCCGAGCGTCGAGGACCTCAGCCCGACGACCGAGATGTTCGAGACGGGCATCAAGGTGGTGGACCTGCTCGCGCCCTACGCCAAGGGCGGCAAGGTCGGTCTGTTCGGCGGCGCCGGCGTCGGCAAGACGGTCATCATCCAGGAGCTGATCAACAACCTCGCCCAGGAGCACGGCGGGCTCTCCGCCTTCTGCGGCGTCGGTGAGCGCTCGCGCGAGGGCAACGACCTCTGGCTCGAGATGAAGGAGTCCGGCGTCATCGACAAGACGATGCTCGTCTTCGGCCAGATGAACGAGCCCCCGGGGGCGCGCATGCGCGTGGCGCTCTCGGGCCTGACCATGGCCGAGTACTTCCGCGATGAGGAGGGCCAGGACGTGCTGCTCTTCATCGACAACATCTTCCGCTTCGTGCAGGCGGGCTCCGAGGTCTCCGCGCTCCTCGGCCGGATGCCCTCGCAGGTGGGCTACCAGCCGACGCTCGCCTCCGAGATGGGCGCGCTGCAGGAGCGGATCACCTCGACCCGCAAGGGCTCGGTCACCTCGATCCAGGCGATCTACGTGCCGGCCGACGACCTCACCGACCCGGCGCCGGCTTCCGCCTTCGCGCACCTCAACGCGACCACGACCCTGTCGCGGTCGATCGCGGAGAAGGGCATCTACCCCGCCGTCGACCCGCTCGACTCGACCTCGACGATCCTCAAGCCGGAGATCATCGGCGAGGAGCACTTCAACGTCGCCAACGAGGTCAAGCAGGTGCTGCAGCGCTACAAGGAGCTGCAGGACATCATCGCCATCCTCGGCATCGACGAG
>DAIDJO010000053.1 GCA_027451345.1 Solirubrobacterales bacterium | reverse complement strand
AACGGGGGTTTGCTCACCTGCACAACTTCCGCAGGCTCAGGATTCGTTATGAGCGCGACGACGAGATCCACGAAGGACTGCTCGTGCTGGCTTGCGCGATCCTGTGCTGGCGAAGGCTTCAGTCATTTTGAAAGACGTTCTTAGCGGCTATCGAGCAATGGTTCCGCTGATCCGATAGCTGCTCGGCCTCGGCGCGATCGGTTTCAAGGTTTGCCAGGCTGCCGCCGGGCGGTCGAGGCGACATAGTTCTCGGGGGTCGAGTGTCTTAACTCAGTGATGGATCGCGCGCCCACGCCTTTTGACGCATTCGTGACCCAGAGCGGCGCGAGCCTACTGCGCACCGCGCACCTGATCACGCTGGATCACGGCGAGGCCGAAGACCTCGTACAGGATTGCTTCCTCGAGCTATCGCGGCGCTGGGCTGACATCGGTGCGATGGACCAGCCACTCGCTTACGCGCGCCGCACGCTCGCGCATCTGGCGTTCCGCGGTGCAAAGCGACGCCGTCGGCGATGGGACGAGCTCGGCGCATCAGGCCGAGATCTCGCTGAGGCAACGGATGCGATCGACCTGGTTGGAATCCGAATCGAGCTTTTCGACGCGCTGCGCGCGTTGACGGTGCGACAGCGGACCGTGCTCGCGTTGCGCTATTTCCACGATCTCTCCGAAACCCAGACGGCAGACGCACTTGGCTGCAGCGTCGGGACCGTCAGAAGCACCACGTACCGAGGACTCGCGCAGCTCCGCGCCGCAATCGATCATCAACCTTCACAACCGGGGAGCGAGAAGTGATGCAGGAACTGGTTGAGTCCGAACTACGCGAGCTCTATCTCGCTCTCGACGCCACTTATGACCCTGCGCCAGGGATCGCTCGGGTCCGGGCCCGTCTGGCATTCACCGACAACGGCACTAAAGCACCACCTCAGCTAGCTCAGCCGACTCGACATCAACGACCCGGGAACGGACGGTCGGCCCCCTGGCGCCGCCGGCGCCGGTACCGGCACGTGGCAGCCGTGTGGTTGCTGATCGCCGTCGCTGCGACCGGGGTCGCGGCCGCCGCGATCTCGCTATCTGGCGGGTCCAGCCCGCCCGTCCGGCTGCCAGGCGGCACCGGCCTATGCCCGCTCGGCTACCCCTACTCCGCCGAAGCTGACCAGAAGCTCTTCTACCCACCAAACTATCCCGGACGCGCGGTCGCGAACGCACACATCACCAGGTGTTTCGCCTCAACTCAAGATGCGCGCGCAGCCGGATACCGAATCGCGCCGCCGCCCTCCGGAGACACCATCCTCGGGCCGCTGTATCTCGCACCAACTCCAGATGCCGTGCGCCGCACATGCCGTACCGCGCAACGTTTCACCCACGCCGTCATCTACTGCCCCAGCCGCCTCCCCGCTGGGTGGATGACCGACACCGTCGGGGACCCAGACTGCCCCACCGCCGATTGCGCAGCGCCGCTGCTGAGCATTTCAGGCAGCTTCATGGACCCGGGCTTCTCGACCCCCGAGTCCTCGAATGGATTTGGACTCGGCAACGCGAGCATGTGGGCAGCCTCCGAGTGGCAACTACGGCACTACCCATTGCCCATAGGCTGCGGTGCAGCGTCTCCGAACGCGAACGCCAAGCTGCTCAGCCGCACCACCTTCGACCGCCACCCTGCAGCTTGGTACCAGTGCCCGGCCGGAGGGCCACTGATGCTCAAGTGGCACATCGGCCGAGAGTCATACGGAATCACCGCCGACGGCCCCGCCAGCCTCCGTCGTCGCCTCATCAAGTACGTGGCAGCGCACCTCGTACCAGAGCGACGCCGCCATTGACATACCCCTCCCGAGGCGAAAGCAAGGGCGATCAGTCTCAATCGCTGGGTTGTGCTTCTCGCCACGGCCAGGTCGCCGACCACCTCGCCGAGAGGCCCGAGTTGCCTATGCACCGCAGGAGGCAGCTGAGGGGCAGCCATGGCCCGTGCAGGCAGCTCGTGGCGGTGCTGGATGGCCTCGTCCGGCCGCGTGTTCGCTCGACCGTGCTCGGGGGCGGCGCGTCCTCAGGTGTTCGGCGATTCGATCGCTGGCTCTCGCTGCACTCCCGCCCGCGCGGCGGGCATCCGAGCCCGCCACACGTGCGGGAGTCTCTATTGCCCAGGATGAAGCCAGCTCACCGTTCGAATACAAATCAAACGGCATCGACGGTCGACTCCCTATGAGGCCGACGACCGTTTCGCGCGGGTACGGCCGGCAGCGACCTGTCGGGCGTACCAACGTTCAACTTCGGGACGAAGCCAGAGCTTCGTGCGTCCGCGGCCGAGATCGATGACTGGTCGGGGCATGTCGTCGTACTTGGCTTGGTACTCGCTGACGGTGTTGCGATGCGAAAGGCCGAGCAGCCGCGCCACGTCCTGCGTGTCGATGAGCTTGTCGACGTCGACTCTGCGTCCCATCTCATGAACCTTACACCGAGACTAAGCGCTGCCTTACGCACGGAAGGTTCTGTCCGGTGGGTGCGGTACCTTACGCATGTAAGTTACAGATAGTGGCCCCGGCGGTGCAGGAACACCCCGGGGCCCGGCCGAGACCTACAAGGAGGTCACGACAATGGGAGCGTACGCCACTGGCACCGCCGTACCGGACACTTCTGAGCCGGTCATCCCCCACATCGGAGGGATCGTTGAGCAATTCATAGAGACGCTCGCCGAGCGCGTGGCCGAGCGTCTGCAGGTTGAGCCCGGAGTGGAGGACGAGTGGCTGGACACTCGTGCGGCGGCACTGCATCTAGGCGTCCATCGCGACACGATCAGGCGGCTGGCGGCGGAGCGCGCGTTCCCCAGTGAGCAGGACGGGCCGGGCTGCAAGCTGTTCTTCCTACGGAGCGACCTGGACGCTTGGCGACGCACGGGAGGAAACGCGCCTCGGCGCCTAGCAGGTGCCAGGCGATGAGGTCGAGCAAGGCAACGTCGCCTCGCAGGGTGCGGGTCGAGCGCAACATCTACCGCCGGCCGTCCGGCGTCCTGGAGGTTGGCTTCAAGGACGCTGGGGGCGTGCAGCGTTGGCGGACTGTCGACGGCGGCATCCTGGCGGCCAGGGCGGCGCGGGATGAGTTGCTCTCGAGCCGCGCGAGGCGGGAGCGGACCTCGGCTGATCCGCGGCTACGGTTCAAGTCCGCAGCCGACGCGTGGCTGGATGGCCCGGTGCGTGACCTGCGCGAATCGACTCAGTCGGGCTACCGGAATGCCGTCCGGCAGCATCTGCTTCCACGCTTCGCCCAGCGGCGCCTCGAAGCCATCACGGCTGATGACTTGGCTGAGCTCGTGCGTTCGCTGCGCGCAGCGGGCAAGAGCGAGGCGACCATACTGGTGGTCCTGGGCGTGACGGGGAGGATCTACAAGTTCGCAGCTCGCCGGCTCGGCTGGGTGGGCGCAGACCCGACCAAGTTGATGCTGTCGTCCGAGCGCCCAAAGGTGTCGCTGGCCAAGAAGCGTCCGATCTATACGGGCGAGCAGATCGAGGCGACGATCGCCGCGGCGCCGGAACCCTTCCGCACGATGTTCACGGTCGCGGCACTCACCGGCGCGAGGATGTCGGAGCTGTGCGGTCTGACCTGGACCAATGTGAACCTCTCCGATCCAGGCGAGGCAGAGCTGACCTTCGGCTGGCAGGTCGATCGCCGCGGCAACAGGCGGTCGACCAAGACCGACGGATCAGCCCGCACGGTGCCGATCCCTGAGGGTCTGGCAAGGATCCTCTTGCGCCACCAGGACCGCGCAGCGGCCGCCGTGCCTGAGGCGTTTGTGTTCGCGACCCGCACCGGCAGGCCGTTAGGGCAACGCAACGTCCAGCGCGCGCTTCGGGTTGCTCAGGTGAGCGCAAGGAACACCGACGGCACTCCTTCCTTCCCGGTCCTGCACAAAGTAGACGAACGTGGACACCGCGTCCCGGTCCCACGTGGAGCATTACCCTCGATGCACTCGTTTCGACATACCGTGGCTTCGCGCGCCTTGCTCGCAGGCGAGAGCGTCGACGAGGTGGCATTTCTCCTGGGCCATCGAGACGGAACCGTGACGCGGACGGTCTACGTGCGCGAGGTCGCCGACGCCCGACGCCGCGCATTCCGGCGATCGGCGATGGCCGCCGAGTTCCAGGGTGTGTTGGACGCCGCGGACGCTGCGGCGACGCGCGAGGCGAGGGCCTAGCCAGAGTTCGGTGGGGCGGTCGACAGCATCATGCCGCCCTGCCACACTTACAGCGTGAAGACGCAGGCGACCTTGAAGCTGGACGACGGCGACGAGCTGCGCGTCGAGCTGGAGCGCGACGATCTGGAGCGCGACGAGATCCTGGTACGGCGGACCGCAGATGCGCAGCCGGCAACCCGTGAGTGGGCGGAATGGGCCACCCAGCACCTCGCCACCGCTAAGAAGCACCCCGCCGGCACCACCGATCGGTTCTTGGCGGCCGACCGGGACCGTCCGTATTAGTGGCTTCGATCTACGTCGACACGTACGCGCTCGGGCGCGTGCTGCTTGCTGAGCCGGATGCGAAGGTGATCGATGCGGCGCTGTCGAGTTACGAGGCGCGCTGGTCGAGCTCCCTGCTGGCCGTTGAACTGGGAAGGCTCGGCAAAGCTGAGTCGTTGGAGGCTGCGGCAGCCGAGCAGCTCAAGACGGTCGTGCTCTTGCCAGTCACGGAGGCGCGCCTCGTGCTGGCAGCAGCCATCGATCCATCTGAGATCCGCAGCCTTGATGCGATCCACCTTGCATCCGCAGTGGAACTCCACTCTGCGGGTCGTGTGGCCGCCGTGATGACCTACGACCGACAGCTCATCGCCGGTTGCGCTCATCACGGTGTCCCTGTCGTCGCGCCTGTCGTCTGAATTGACCGCGGTCTGGAAGCCTGGTGGAAGCGCCAGCCACCACGATCGGCACCTGCATCCACCTGGATTCCATGGCTTTCCTCAGCAAATACGGGCGGCAATCACAAGCTCCGGACTTAGGAAACGGGCCCGCGCACCCCTGATAAGGAAGAGGTCCCAGGTTCGAATCCTGGATCGCCCACTCCCAGGTGGCCGACACCCGCTTCGGCTGGCTGAGCCGCGCGGTTCACGGGGGTCCGGGGTCGGTCGCCGCCCGAGGCCGATCGCCGCCGCATCGCTGTCGCGGCCCGGCGCAGGCGTGTCTCCCGGCGCCGGGTTGGTGACGCCGGGAGACCCGTTCTCGGGGCCGGGTGCTGCCGCTAGCCGCCGGAGACCTGCGCTTCGGCTGAGACGCCGGGCGCGAGCTTGGCCGAGTAATGCCCGACCGTGGCGGGAATCGAAGTGTCCTGCCAGGTGAGCCCGCCGTCGAACGAGATCAAGAAGTCACTCTGTTGACCGAACAGCGCCGGGAGCGCCGGAGCGCCGGTCATCCAGATCCCGCTCTCGCTGGCGTGAGACGCGCCACTGCCGGACGCGCCGTGCCCACAGAACGCGATCTGGGCGTCGAAGGTGTGGTCGCTGTTGAACGCGTACCACCCCCATTCCCCGCCCAGGCCAAAGCCCGCCGGCGCCGGCGCGCAGAGCGGGACCGCCGGGTTATCGCAGTTGAACGCGAACCCGACCTGGTAGGACGCCTTCCCCCCGTAGGCGCTGGCCGACCCCGCGGTGACCGACAGGGCCACCACAACGACCGCTGCGAGCAGAAGCAGCGACTTGTTCATGTGTCCCCCTTTCAGGAGTCCCGTGTGACGCCCGCGACCCTACCGCGCCTCCCCGCGGTGCTGCGAAAACGTTGCTGGCGCTGCACGCGGATCGGTTTCCGGGCGCGCAGTCGCGGCGAGGCCCCGACCACGCGCGGTCTCTGGGTCGATCGACGAGGATCCGCCCGATGTGACCTGGTTGCGGCAGGGTCGGCCAGCCGTTCCGTGCGCTGGCGGACGCCCCTAGGAGGCGCGGAGGAGCACCTGGAGGCAGAGGCTGCTCACCGCCACCGCGCACCACACCAGCGCGCCGAGGATGAGTGGCCGCGGGCCGGTCTGCCGGAGCTCCCGCAGATTGGTCGCGAGGCCGATCGCCGCGAGCGCGAGCGTCGTCAGCGCGAGGCCGAGCCCCGACAGGTCATGGCGGCTGGAGGCGCTGAACAGGCCGAGGCTGCAGGCGGCCGAGGCGGCGACGAACCAGAGCAGGAACCACGGGATCGCGCGCCGCAGGCCCGGGCGCCGGCGTTCGCCGGGGGACGACGCGTCGTCCCGGTCCGCGTGCGCGTCATCGCGGGCGACGCCCGCCGCACGCCCCTGGTGCCGCCGGTGGGTGACGGCCGCGAGGGACAGCGTGATCGGAACGATCATCGTCGTGCGGGTCAACTTCACGATCAGCGCGTGATTCCCGGCCGCGTGGCTGAAGGCGAAGCCCGCGGCGAGAACCGATGAGGTGTCATTGACGGCGGTCCCGCTCCACAGCCCGAACTCCTGCGAACTCATCCCGAACAGGTGACCGACGGTTGGGAACAGGAGCACCGCCGCGAGGTTGAAGACGAAGATCGTCGAGACGGCGTAGCGGACCTCGGCGGCGTCGGCGTCGATCACACCCGACACCGCGGCGATCGCGGACGCTCCGCAGATCCCGGTTCCGACGCCGACGAGCGCCCGAAGGTTGGTCGTCACCCCGAGGCGGCGACCGACGACGGCGGCTGTGACGAGCGACACGGTCAGCGACCCGAGCATCACCGGGAGCGATGCGATCCCGACGCTCACCACCTGGGAGAGGCTGATCGCCGAGCCCAGCAGAACGATCGCGAGTTTCAGGGTGCGCTGGCTGATCGCGCCGAGGGCGAGCAGATGCCGCTCCGCCGGCCGCACCGCGGCGATCGCCATGCCGATCGCGAGCGCGATGATCGGGCCGCCGATGCGCGGCACAAGGGATCCGAGCGCGAGCGCCGCCGAGGCGACGACGGAGGCCGCCGCTACGGCCTCGACGGCGACACGGGTGCCCGCCGGAAGCGATGCCGGCCGACGGGAGGGACGAGGCAAACGAAGATCAGTCCAGGTTGTCATCGCTGACCAGCTTCGGTCATCGCTGCCCACCAAACAAAGCGGATTACCCCTCGATGCATAAGCAGGACTTATCGGTTGGGTAGCCTGGTGGGATGGAGGAACGTCGGCTCGAGGTGTTCTCGGCGGTCGCGCGCGAGCTGAGCTTCAGTCGGGCTGGGCTCGCTCTGCACCTCTCCCAGTCGGCGGTCAGCCAGCAGATCGCGGCCCTGGAGCTGGAACTGGGCGGAGCCCTGTTCGATCGCTCACGTCGGCGCGTGCGCCTGACGCCGGCGGGTGTCGCCCTCCTGAACCGAGTGGATCACCTGCTCGGTGACTTCGCCGAGGCCCGCCGGGCCGTCGCCGCGGCGCGCGGCGCCGTCGAGGGCGAGTTGCGGGTCGCCTCCAGTCGCACCGTCGGCACGTACATGCTGCCGCACCTGCTCGCCGCGCTCGGACGTCGACATCCGGCGCTCCGGTTCGAGATCTCGATCCAGAACAGTGAGCGCGTGCTCCAGACGCTGCTCGCAGGACAGGCCGACATCGGCTACGTGGAGGATTCCGTGACGCATCCCGGCGTGGTGCTCGCCCCGCTGCGCGAGGATGAGCTGCTGGTGGTCGCGGCGGCCCGGCATCGGTTTGCCCAGATGCGCGAGGTTCCCCTGCACGACCTTGTCGCCGAGCCGATGATCGTCCGGGAGCGTGGCTCGGGCACCCGCAGGATCAGCGAGGAGCATCTGCGCGCGGCGGGGGTCCGCGTCGCCGATCTGCGCATCGCCGCCGAGCTGACCGGCATCGAGGCGATCAAGGCCGCGGTCGAGACCGGGCTCGGGATCTCCATCCTGTCGAGCGCCACGCTGGCCAAGGAGCTGACGCTCGGCACGCTCGTGGCGCGCCGGCTGCAGGGAGCGGGCCCGATGCGACGGAGCATCTTCGCGGTCTCTGCGACCGGCGGCACGGAGCTGCCGGCGGCACGGGAGCTGACCGACGCGCTGGCCGCCGACCGTCACCCGAGCGGCTCGGGGCCCACCGCCGGCTGACGGTGGGCCGGATGCCGCCCGTCGCCTCCCGTCGCCGTCTGGCGCCCGGCCTGCCCGGCCTGCCCGGCCTGCGCGGGCCGCCCCGCCCGCCGGGACCCGCGGGCGATCCTCACCAGGGAGCGACGCTTCCGTCGAAGGAGAACAGCCGGCCACTGGGGCCGTCGTCCGGGATCCGCGCGAGGTCGAGGATGGCGGCTGCGGCCTCGGCGGCATCTCCGCCCCGCTCCGCGGCAGCGGGGTTGAGGTTGGTGGCGCGCAGGCCGGGCGCGAGGGCGTTGACCTTCACGCCGTCACCCGCCAGGGCCTGCGCGTACAGCAGGGTCAGGGCGTTCAGAGCGGTCTTCGAGGATCGGTAGGCCGCCAGGCGCCCGCCCGTCTCGGCGGCCTGCGCAAAATCGAACTGCGGGTTCGGGCCGCTGCTCCAGGTGAGCGAGCCGGTGCCGCTGGAGAGATTGATGATCCGCGGGTGGTTCGAGCGCCGCAGCGCCGGCAGGAATGCGTTGGTGACGGTGACGACGCCAAAGACGTTCGTCTCGTACGTGCGACGAAACAGGTCGGCATCGGCGTCGGGCAACGGAACCGCGTAATCGGGAGAGATGCCGGCGTTATTGACCAGCACGTCGAGTTCACCGACGGTGGCGGCCGCGGCTGCGACGCTGGTGGGATCGGTCACGTCGAGCTGTACGGCTCGACCTCCGACTTCGGCCGCGGTGGCCTCGGCTCGCTCCCGGCTGCGGCCCGAAACCCAGACGCTCCAGCCGGCGGCGGCCATCTGAGCGGCCGCCACCCGGCCGATGCCGGACGTGGCGCCGGTGATCAACGCGATCGGATCCTGCATTCGCCATCCTCCTGTGCGATTGATGGGATACGGTTATGCGGAGGAGCCTCCGCTAACTCGAAGCAAGCCTAGCACTTAACCGGAGGATCCTCCGTTTGTCACCCCAACACCGTCAGCGGGCCGACGCCGCAGAGAACCGAGAGCGCCTCATCCGATCGGCACGCGAGCGCTTCGCCCGCGACGAGGCGGTCACGCTCGAGGCGATCGCGCAGGATGCCGGCGTGGGGATCGGCACCCTGTACCGCCACTTCCCGCACCGGGAGGCGCTGATCGAGGCGGTCTACCGCGAGCAGATCGCCGATCTCAGGGCTGGCGCCGCTTCCCTGCTGGCAGGCCATCGCCCCGTACAGGCGTTGCGGCGCTGGATGGACCTGTTCGCCGACTGGGCCGAAGCCAAGCGCGGCATGGTGAGCGCCCTGGCGAGGATGAACCGCTCTGGCGCCCTCGACCCCGATGCGAGTCGTCGTGAGATCGAGGGCGTGATCGCCACGCTGCTCGACGCCGGGATCGCCGCGGGCGAGTTGCGCGCCGGGGTGGACCCCGCGGACGTGCGCTCGCTTCTGGCCGGGATCCTGGCCGCCGCGGGTGACCGGGAGCAGACGAGCCGCCTGTTCGACCTCGCGCTGGAGGCGCTCACCGCGGCGCGCCCGACGGCGGCGGCTGACCCACCGGCCGCGGCGGCGGCTGACCCACCGGGTGCGGACCTCGGCGGCTGACGCCGACGCCCTCGATCCTCGATCGCGACCACGCCGCGCTCCGACCTCGACCACACACCCGTTCCGCAGGTGCGTCTGCTATTCACGAGCCGTGGCCACCCGACCCTCGAGCCTGCTCAGCGACCCGCCTGCGACGACCGAGCCGCTCGGCGCGTTCCGCATGGGCGTGCTCGCCGTGGGGGACTCGATCACCAACGGCGGTGGCGAGCTGCAGTGGGGCGTGGCGCTCCAGTCGTGGGCGCTCTGGATCGCGCGCGGCCTCGGAGTGCCGTACAGCCCCTACGCCGTCGATGGCGCGACGGTGGAGGATGTCCTCGACCGGCAGATCCCCCTGTTCGAGCGCGCCGTCGCGGACCCGCACTCGCGCTACACCCTCGGCTGCCTCTACATCGGCACCAATGACGTGCGCCGGCCGGGGTTCGACCTCGACCGGTTCGAGGAGCGCCACGGTCAGGCGCTCACCTTCCTGGGCGAACGCTGTGATCGCCGCCTGACCGCGACGATCCCGCTCGACATGGGCCGCCCGCGGAACCCGGAGCTGATCGAGCGGGTCAATGCCGCCATCGAGCGCTCCGCGGCCGCCCATGAGGCCCTGGTGCTCGATCTCCGGCGCTTCGGCGGCCGGCAGGTGATGATGGCGGATCACGTGCATCCCACGGCGCTCGGCCAGGTGGCGATGGCGCGGGCCGCGCTCGAGGTCCTCGCGGCCGATGGTCTGCCCACGCGGGTCGACCCCGGCCACCTCCTCTCCTACCAGACCACCGCCTGGAACCGCCTGCGCGGGGACGTGACCTACGCCTACCGCCACCTGAAGCAGGACGCCCGGCGCTTCATCGAGCGCCGCCGGCGGCCGGCGGCTGACCGGCACGAGCCCCTCTGACGGCCACGAGCCGCTGAGCGCCGCCGGCCGGGTCGGCCCCGCCCCGGACGGCGCGAGCGAGGCGGGCCCACCCCGGACTCCGGAGCGAGCGGGCCCCCGTTCCTACCCGAGGCGCCCCGCCGCCTCCGTCGCCTCCCGCAGGCGAGCCGCCAGCGCGGGCGTGAGCGCCCCGGCCGGCACCTGCCAGCGCCAGTTGCCGCGCTCACTCCCCGGGACGTTCATGCGGGCCGCCGAGCCGAGGCCGAGGACGTCCTGCGCCTGGAAGATCGCGATGGCCGCCGGTGACTGCAGGCAGAGGCGCACCATCCGCCACCACGGCTCCGGGTCATCGATCCCCCGCTGCGCGCAGGCGGCGTCGAAGCGCCGGCGCTCACCCTCGGTCACCGCGGCGTACCAGCCCGCGGCGGTGTCATGGTCGTGCGTCCCCGTGTAGACGACCCGGCGCGCCACGTGGTTGTTCGGCGCGTGCGGGCTCGTCCGCTCGGCGCCGGGCCCGAAGCCGAACTGGAGCACGAGCATGCCGGGCAGCGCCAGCGCGTCCCGCAGCGCCTCCACCGCGGGGGTGATGACGCCGAGGTCCTCGGCCACCAGCGGCAGCTCCGATCCGAGCTGCGCCGCGACCGCGTCGAAGAGCGCCCGGCCGGGACCGCGCCGCCACCGTCCGGAGCGGGCGTCCGGCGCGGTGGCGGGCACCCCCCAGTACGACACGAACCCGCGGAAGTGGTCGAGCCGCACGGCGTCGAACAGCGCCGCGTTGCGGCGCAGGCGCTCGATCCACCAGCGGAAGCCGTCGCGCCGCATCGCCGACCAGTCGTACACCGGGTTGCCCCACCGCTGACCGAGCGCGCTGAACGCGTCGGGCGGCACGCCGGCCACGAGCGCGTCGTTGAACAGCGCCGGGTGCGCGCGGTGGTCGACGCTGCCGGGAGCCACGTAGATCGCGACGTCACCCATCACCTGGACGCCGCGCTCGCCCGCGTACGCCCGCAGGGCCCGCCACTCGCGCTCGAACCGCACCTGATCGGCGAGCATCTCCCGCTGCGGACCGCGGGCCATCCGCGCCCAATCGTCGATCCAATACGCCTCGCGCTCGCGGAAGTCGAGCACCTCCGCAGCCGAGACGCGCGCCCGCGGCGCCCCGAGCAGACCCCGCCAACCGGCGAAGGCCGACGCGGACTTGTACGGGGAACGGTGGCGATCCGGCGGAGAAACCGGTAATACCTGCCACCAGGACTGTCCCGCCGCGGCGAGCCAGTCGACAAACCGGTGTGCCTCCCGGCCGAGCGTGCCGCCCGGCAGGGAGGTGATGTGCAGCAGGACTCCGCTTCGGCGGCGAGTGATGTTCACGGGAAGGTGTTTTACCCACTCTCCAGGAGGGTTTACTTAGAGACCGATGCCCGCCAAGCCGCCGGACCGGATCATCATCCAATACCCCGAGCCGACCATCGACGGTGGCCGGTACGCCGTCAAGCGCTGCGTCGGTGACACGCTGAACGTGTCCGTCGACATCTTCCGCGACGGTCACGACCTGCTGCGGGCCGTCGTTCGCCACCGGCGCCGTGGCCGCGGTCGAGGCGGAAACGCGTGGGCCGAGTCACCGCTGCGCCGCAGCGACGCGCACATGGACGGGGTGCGCTGGGCGGGACGGTTCGACCTCGACGCCGTCGGCGACTGGGAGTACGAGATCCACGCGTGGGTCGATCGCTTCGGCACCTGGCGCGACGAGGTGCGGCGCAAGCTGGCCGCGGGACAGACCGATCTGAGGGGCGAGCTCTCGGAGGGACGGCTGCTCCTCGAGCAGGTCCAGCAGGAGATCGCCGGCGGTGACGCGACCGCGGCGGCGGCGATCGAGGCGGCGCTCGACCAGCTCGAGACCGACCCCGAGGAGGCGCTCGGGGACGAGCTGTACGCGATCGTCTCCCGCCACGAACCGCGCGCGGGCCTGACGACGCTCGGCCCGCTGCCGGTGCGCGTCGACCGGGTGCGGGCTCGCTTCGGCGCCTGGTACGAGCTGTTCCCACGGTCCTGGGGCGGCCTGCGCGGCGTCCAGGAGCAGCTCCCGCGGCTCGCCGAGCTCGGCTTCGACGTCGTGTATCTGCCGCCGATCCACCCGATCGGGCACACGAACCGCAAGGGGCGCGACAACGCGCTCCGGGCGGCACCCGGTGATCCGGGGTCGCCATGGTCGATCGGCGATCAGCACGGCGGACACGACGCGGTCCACCCCGAGCTCGGCACCGAACAGGACCTCCGCAGCCTCACCCGCGCCGCGGCCGCGCACGGCATCGACGTCGCGCTCGATTTCGCGATCAACTGCTCCCCGGATCACCCCTGGCTGACCCAGCACCCCGAGTGGTTCCACCATCGTCCGGACGGCACCCTGAAGTACGCCGAGAACCCGCCCAAGCGCTACCAGGACATCTACAACGTCAACTGGGACTGCGAGGACTGGCGGGGGTTGTGGGACGCGCTGCTCGCCGTCGTGCTCCATTGGGTCGATTGCGGGGTGAAGGTCTTCCGCGTCGACAACCCGCACACGAAGCCGGCGCCCTTCTGGCAGTGGCTGATCGCCGAGGTGCAGAAGCGCGATCAGGACGTCCTGTTCCTCGCCGAGGCGTTCACCCGACGACCGGTGATGCGGCACCTGGCCAAGATCGGCTTCAGCCAGTCGTACACGTACTTCACCTGGAAGAACTCACGCTACGAGCTCACCGAGTACGTCTCGGAGCTCGCCTACAGCGGCGAGCGGGAGTACTTCCGCCCGAACTTCTTCGCCAACACGCCGGACATCCTCCACGAGTACCTCCAGGAGGGCGGCCGGCCCGCGTTCGAGGCCCGGCTCGTGCTCGCCGCGACGCTCAGCCCGACCTACGGCATCTACTCGGGCTTCGAGAACTTCGAGAACGTGCCGGCCGCGCCGGGCTCGGAGGAGTACCTGCACTCCGAGAAGTACGAGATCTGGTCGCGCTCGCTCGACGGGCCGCTGCTGCCGATGGTGCAGCGCGTCAACCAGGCGCGGCGCGCGAACCCGGCGCTGCAGCACCTCGAGAACGTCACGTTCCTGGAGACGGCGAACGAGGCGCTGATGGCCTACGCGAAGCGGTCCGCGGGCAACACCGTGATCACCGTCGTGAACCTCGACCCGCACCACATCCACGAGGGGCTCGTGGTCGTCCCGGCCCACCTCGGGCTTCCGCCGGTCTTCCCGGTGCGCGACCTGCTCGACGACGCCCGCTACGAGTGGCGGCTCGGCGGCAACTACGTGCGGCTGAACCCGGGCCGCGCCCACCTCGCCCGGGTCGAGTCGGTCTGAGGGGCGATGACCGGTCCCGGCCAACCCGCGGGCTCCGCCCCCACGCGACCCTCCGGCGGGCCCGGTGGCCCGCCGCGTCCCCACGACGCACCGCTCGAGGAGGGCGCGGCGGGTCCGGCGCCGGGGTTCGCGCAGACGAGCCAGTGGTTTGAGGCCAACCCGCTCTGGTTCAAGCAGGCGGTGTTCTACGAGATCCACATCCGCGGCTTCTACGACGGCAACGGCGACGGATCCGGGGACTTCCCCGGCCTGACGGAGAAGCTCGACTACCTCGAGTGGCTCGGAATCGACTGCATCTGGCTGCTGCCGTTCTACGCCTCGCCGCTGCGCGACGGTGGCTACGACATCTCCGACTTCTACGCGGTGCACCCGGACTACGGGACGGTCGAGGATGTCCGGCAGCTGATCGACGCGGCGCACGCGCGTCAGATCCGGGTGATCGCCGACCTGGTGATGAACCACACCTCGTCCGACCACCCCTGGTTCCAGGAGTCGCGCTCGAGTCCGGAGAGCCCGAAGCGCGACTGGTATGTGTGGTCCGACACCCCGGAGCGCTACCCGGACGCGCGGATCATCTTCATCGACACGGAGGCGTCGAACTGGACCTGGGACCCGGTGGCCGGCCAGTACTACTGGCATCGTTTCTTCTCGCACCAGCCCGACCTCAATTACGACAACCCCGAGGTGCAGGAGGCGATGCTCGACGTCCTGCGCTTCTGGCTCGACATCGGGCTCGACGGCTTCCGCCTCGACGCGGTGCCCTACCTCTTCGAACGGGAGGGCACCAACTGCGAGAACCTCGCCGAGACCCATGCGTTCCTCAAGCGCTGCCGCCGGGAGATCGACAGCCACTACCCGGACCGGGTCCTGCTCGCCGAGGCCAACCAGTGGCCGGAGGACGTGGTCGAGTACTTCGGCGAGGGCGACGAGTGCCACATGGCGTTCCACTTCCCGGTCATGCCGCGCATGTTCATGGCCGTGCGCCGGGAACAGGCGACGCCGATCTACGAGATCCTCGAGCGGACACCCGCGATCCCGGACAACGCCCAGTGGGGCCTGTTCCTGCGCAACCACGACGAGCTGACGCTCGAGATGGTCACCGACGAGGAGCGCGACTACATGTACGCGGAGTACGCCAAGGATCCCCGGATGAAGCTCAACCTGGGGATCCGGCGCCGCCTCGCGCCGCTGCTCGACAACGGTCGCGACGAGATCGAGCTGATGACGGCGATCCTCTTCTCGCTGCCGGGCTCGCCGGTCCTCTATTACGGGGACGAGATCGCCATGGGGGACAACGTCTTCCTCGGCGACCGGGACGGCGTGCGCACGCCGATGCAGTGGAGCGTCGACCGCAACGGCGGGTTCAGCCGTGCGGACTTTGCCCAGCTGTACTCCTCGCCGCTGATGGACCCGGTCTACGGGTATCAGGCCGTGAACGTCGAGGCCGGGCTGCGAACCCCCACCTCGCTGCTGCGCTGGATGCACCGCTTCATCGCGCTGCGCAAGGAGCACCCGGTGTTCGGCCTGGGGAGCTACGAGCCGATCATCACCGACAACCCACGCATCTTCGCCCTCGTCCGCCGCTTCCAGGAGGACATCGTCCTCTGCGTCCACAACCTGGCGCGCTCCGCTCAGGCGGTCGAGCTCGATCTGGCCCCATACGAGGGGCGCCACCCGGTGGAGCTCTTCGGCGACTCGCGCTTCCCCCGCATCGGCCAGCTACCGTACCTGCTCACCTTCCAGCCACGGGGCTACTACTGGTTCGCCCTGGTTGACGAGCGAAAGGACCCCTCCGATGGGTGAGCCGTTGGATCACGAGCCCGGCCCGGTGGCACAGCGCCTGGATCCCGAGGAGCTCCACTCCTGGCTGCGCGAGCAACGGTGGTTCGCGGCCAAGAGCCAGACGATCACCGACGTCGAGGTCGTCGAGGAGGCGGAGGTCGACACGAGCCTCGCGCTCGCCCTCGTGCAGGTGCACTTCGCCAACGGGTCCCACGAGCTCTACCAGCTCCTCACCGATCCCGTCGGCGGCGACCCGGACGTCCTCGCCGACGGTCCGCACGCCCACCATCTGCTCGCGGCGATCGACGACGCGCGCGAGATCGCGGGCCGTCACGGACAGTTCTGCTTCCGCCACGTTCGACACGAGGACGCCGGACCGGCGACCAGGACCGATCCGGCGAGCGAGCCGGTGCGGCCGATGGGCGCGGAGCAGTCGAACAGCTCGGTGGTCTTCGGCGACCGGCTGGCGCTGAAGCTCTTCCGCCGTCTCGAGCCGGGGATCAACCCCGAGCTCGAGATGCTGCGCTTCCTCACCGCCCACGAGTACCCGAACATCGCCGCCCTCTACGGCTGGTGCGAGTACGAGGGTGACGCGCTGGCCGCGACCCTCGCCGTGGCCCAGCAGTTCGTGGTCGACGGGACCGACGGCTGGGAGCTCGCCCTCGCGGAGATCCCGACGGCGCCCGACACCCTCCTCGGGCGCATCGCCGAGCTCGGCACCGCCACGGCACGGCTCCATTCGGTGCTCGCCACCGATGCCGCCGACCCCGCCTTCTCCCCCCAGGATCCGAGCACCGAGCTGCTCAACCTGCTGCGGGCGACACTCGACGATCAGCTGGAGCGGGTCTTCGGGCACCTGCCCGACGAGCCGAGCGTCGAGCCGCTCGTCGGCCTCGAGCAGACGATCCGCGAGCGGATCACGCTGCCGGCCCAGGGTCCGCTCGGCGGCAAGAGCATCCGGATCCACGGCGACCTGCACCTCGGTCAGACGCTCTACACCGGTCACGACTGGACGCTGCTCGACTTCGAGGGCGAGCCGGCGCGGCCGCTGAACGTCCGCCGGCAGAAGCGCTCACCGCTGCGGGACGTGGCGAGCATGCTGCGCTCCTTCTCCTACGCGACGTGGGCGGTGCGGCTGCAGCGGGGCCAGGAGGCGCCGGCGGACTTCGAGGCGCGGGCCCGGCAGGCGTTCCTCGACGCCTACTTCGCCGCCGTCGATCCGGCGCTGCTGCCGACCGGCCAGGCCCAGATTCAGGGCCTGCTCGGAATGTTCGAGCTGGAGAAGGCGCTGTACGAGCTCCGGTACGAGCTCGACAACCGTCCCGAGTGGGTTCCGATCCCGGTCGCCGGGATCCTGCGCCTCATCGAAGCGGGATGACGAGCACCGGTCGCGGGTAGGCGGAGGAACGATGAGCAAAGGCAAGGGCGTCGCCGACGCCGACATCGAGGCGCTCGCCCACCGGCAGCACCCGACCCCGCACGCCGTCCTCGGCGCGCATCCGAAGCGCAGCGGCGTGGTGATCCGCACCCTGCGGCCGGGGGCCACCGCGGCGGCCGCGCTGCTCGACGCCCCCGCACCGGACGGCTCGGACCGCGTGGCGCTGAAGTGCATCCACCCGGCCGGGATCTTTCAGGCGACGGTGAAGGGCGCGACGCTCCCGCTCAGCTACCGCATCGAGGCGACCTACGCGGATGGCGCGACCCACACGCAGGTCGATCCCTACGTGTTCCTGCCGACGCTCGGCGAGCTCGACCTCTACCTGATCGGGGAGGGACGTCACGAGCGCATCTACGAGCTGCTCGGAGCCCATCCGATGGTCCACCAGGACGTCGCCGGGACCGCCTTCGCCGTCTGGGCGCCCGCGGCCCGCAGCGTCAGCGTCGTCGGCGACTTCAACTATTGGAACGGGCAGGCGCACCCGATGCGCTCGCTCGGGTCCAGTGGCGTCTGGGAGCTCTTCGTCCCCGACGTGCACGAGGGCAGCCGCTACAAGTTCGAGATCCTGACCCCGACCGGCGAGCTCCGGCTGAAGGCGGATCCGTACGCCCAGGAGACGGAGATGCCCCCGCAGACCGCCTCCGTCGTCACGCGCAGCCGGCACGACTGGAGCCCCGCCGAGCAGGAGTGGCAGGAGCGCCGCGCCCACGGAACGCCGCTGGCCCAGCCCGTCTCGATCTACGAGGTCCACCTCGGCTCGTGGCGCCGCCCTGACGGCGACCGGCCCGCCTCCTACGTCGAGCTGGCGGACGAGCTCTCCGCCTACGTCCTCGACATGGGCTTCACCCACGTCGAACTGCTCCCCGTGATGGCCCACCCGTTCGCGGGCTCCTGGGGCTACCAGGTGACCGGGTACTACGCCCCGACCCCGACCTACGGGTCCCCGGACGAGTTCCGGCGGTTCGTGCAGACCCTCCACGAGCGGGGCCTCGGCGTGATCCTCGACTGGGTGCCCGCGCATTTCCCGCGCGACGACTGGGCCCTCGCCCGCTTCGACGGCACCGCGCTGTACGAGCACGCCGACCCGCGCCGCGGCGCCCATCCGGACTGGGGCACGCTCGTCTTCAACTTCGGGCGCCACGAGGTCCGCAACTTCCTGAGCGCGAACGCCCTGTACTGGCTGCGCGACTTCCACGTGGACGGGCTGCGCGTCGATGCGGTCGCCTCGATGCTCTATCTCGACTATTCCCGCAAGGCGGGCGAGTGGGTCCCCAACCAGTTCGGCGGCCGCGAGGACCTCGAGGCGGTCTCGTTCCTGAAGGAGCTGAACGAGACGATCCACGGCCGCGAGCCCGGGATCATCTCGGCGGCGGAGGAGTCGACCGCCTGGCCGGGGGTCTCGCGGCCGACGTACCTCGGAGGCCTCGGCTTCGGCTTCAAGTGGAACATGGGCTGGATGCACGACACGCTCGGTTACATGGAGCAGGATCCGGTCTACCGGCGATACCACCACAACGAGCTCACCTTCAGCTTCGTCTACGCCTTCACCGAGAACTTCATCCTCCCGCTCTCCCACGACGAGGTCGTCCACGGCAAGGGCTCGCTCTACCAGAAGATGTCGGGCGACCACTGGCAGAAGCTCGCGAACCTCCGGACGCTGTACGGCTACATGTGGGCCCACCCCGGCAAGAAGCTCCTGTTCATGGGCGGTGAGCTCGCGCAGAAGCACGAGTGGGATGCCGCCGCGTCGCTGCCGTGGGAGCTGCTCGAGTCCCCCGAGCACGCCGGGGTGCAGGCGCTCGTGCGGGACCTCAACCGCGCCTACCGGGACCAGCCCGCCCTGTGGGCGCTCGACTTCGAGCCCGACGGCTTCTTCTGGCTCGAGCCCAACGACGCGGACGCGAACATCGTCGCCTTCGCCCGGCAGTCGCGCGGCGGCCAGGACGTGCTCGTCTTCGTCGGCAACTTCTCGCCGGTCCCCCGCGGAAGCTACCGAGTCGGCCTCCCCCGGCCGGGGCGCTGGCGCGAGCTCGTGAACACGGACTCGCGCTTCTACGGGGGCAGCGATCAGGGCAATTTCGGCGGCATCGTGGCCGAACCCGTGCCCTGGCACGGCCAGCCGTACTCCGCCGAGCTCACGATCCCGCCCCTGGCGGCGCTCTGGCTGGTCCCGGAGTCTTGAGCCCGTACCCCTGGGAACGCCCGCTCGGCGCCCGCCCGCTCGAGGACGGCCGCACCGAGTTCCGCGTCTGGTCGCCGCGGGCGGAACCACGGCTGATCCTCGATCCGCCGCGGCGCGGTGGCCGCACGAGCGCAGCGGTCTCCGGCGCGCTCCCGCTGGAGCACGCCGGAGATGGGATCTATGAGGTCGTCGCCGAGGCGGCGCCGGGCACCGACTACTGCTACCAGGTCGGCCGCCGACGGCTGCCGGATCCCGCCTCTCGCTGGCAGCCCCACGGCCTGCGCGGGCCCTCGCGGGTGTACGCGCCCTCGACTCCGCGCCCGTTCACCCCGAGGCCGCTGGCCGAGCAGGTGATCTACGAGCTGCACGTCGGAACGTTCAGCCCCGAGGGGACGTTCGCCGGCGCGATCCCGTATCTGCCGGCGCTCGCCGAGCTCGGGGTGACGGCGATCGAGCTCATGCCGGTGGCCGAGTTCCCCGGCGCCCGCGGGTGGGGCTATGACGGGGTGTATCTCAGCGCGGCGCAGTCCTCCTACGGCGGCCCGGCGTCGCTGCAGCGGCTGATCGACTCCGCGCACGAGAGCGGGCTGGCGGTGCTGCTGGACGTCGTCTACAACCACATCGGCGCCTCCGGCAACCAGGCGCTCGATCGGTTCGGGCCCTACTTCACGCAGAAGTACGAGACGTTCTGGGGGCGCGCGATCAACTATGACGACGCCGACTGCGACCCCGTCCGCGAGTGGGTGCTGCAGTCGGCCGAGGGCTGGGTCCGGGACTTCGGCTTCGACGGCCTGCGCCTCGACGCGATCCACGCCATCTTCGACTCGAGCCCCGAGCACATCGTCGCCGCGGTGGCACGGCGGGTGCACGCGATCCGCCGCCGGACGTTCGTCATCGCCGAGAGCGGCCTGAACGACCCGCGGGTGATGCGCCCGCCCGCGCGCGGCGGACTCGGCTGCGACGCCGCCTGGGCCGACGACTTCCATCACGCCCTGCGCACCCTGATCACCGACGAGCACGACGGGTACTACGCCGAGTTCGGCCGGTTGGGGCAGCTGGCCAAGGCGTTGCACCGCCCACACGTGCACGACGGCGGCTTCTCGGAGTTCCGCCACCGACGGTTCGGGGCGCCCGCCGACGACATCCCGCCCCGCGGCTTCGTCGTCTTCTCCCAGGACCACGACCAGGTGGGCAACCGCGCGTTCGGCGACCGGATGCCCGCCGCCGCCCGCCCGCTGGCGGCGCTGTGCGTGCTCTTCGCCCCGTTCACCCCGATGCTCTTCATGGGCGAGGAGTACGGGGAGGACGCGCCATTTCAGTTCTTCACCGACCACATCGACCGGCGCATCGCGGAGGCGACGCGCAGGGGGCGGCGGGCCGAGTTCAGCGCGTTCGCCTCGTTCGGCCAGGACATCCCGGATCCGCAGGCGGTGGCCACGTTCGAAGCCTCGAAGCTGACGCGCCGCGCCGATCCGCGCCTCGCCGAGCTCTATCGGGCGCTGCTGGCCCTCCGGCGCGAACTGCCGCCCGGCGACGTCGACGCGATCGACTTCGACGAGGACGCGCGTTGGCTTCGCGTGCGGCGGGGAAGATACGAGCTGGCCGCCAACTTCGGGGTGGCGGAGGCGTCGCTCCCAGCCCAGGGCCGACGCCTCCGGCTCGTCACGGATGCGGCTGCCACACTCCGCCGGGGGCGGCTCACGCTCCCACCGCGGTCCGGAGCGGTGCTCGAAACGAAGGAGTCTGTATGACCGAAGTGTGGCCTGGGGCGCCGTTTCCGCTGGGTTCGTGCTGGGATGGACACGGCACGAACTTCTCGCTCTTCTCCGAGCACGCCGAGGGCGTGGAGCTCTGCCTGTTCGACGACGAGGACAACGAGACGCGCATCCCGGTCACCCAGCGGCGGGCCCAGAACTGGCACTGCTATCTGCCGGGCGTCGGCCCCGGGCAACGGTACGGCTACCGCGTGCACGGCCCCTACGACCCGGCCGCGGGCCACCGCTTCAACCCGGCCAAGCTGCTGATCGACCCGTACGCGAAGGCGATCGACGGCGTCGTCGACTTCAGCGCCGACGCCAACGTCCTGCCCTACGTGCCGGCCGGCGGTGGGGATGACGACGACTTCGAGCTCGACGACGAGGACGACGCCGCCGCGATCCCGAAGGCCGTCGTCATCGACGACAGCTTCGACTGGGAGGGCGACCAGCCGCTGCGCACCCCGTTCGCCGACACCGTGATCTACGAGACGCACGTGCGCGGGTTCACCATGACGCACCCCGACGTGCGCGACGACCTCCGCGGCACCTACGCCGGCCTCGCCTCCGAGCCGGCGCTGCAGTACATCAAGGACCTGGGCGTCACCGCGGTCGAGCTCCTGCCCACCCACCACATCTGCGACGAGTCGTTCCTGATCGAGCGCGGCCTCTCCAACTACTGGGGGTACAGCACGATCGGGTACCTCGCGCCCCACTCGCAGTACGCGGCGACCGGCACGCGCGGTGAGCAGGTGCGCGAGTTCAAGGGCATGGTGAAGGCGCTGCACCGCGCCGGCATCGAGGTGATCCTCGACGTCGTCTACAACCACACCGCTGAGGGCAACCACCTCGGGCCGCTCCTCTCGTTCAAGGGCGTCGACAACATGGCGTACTACCGCCTGATGCCCGACGACCCGCACCACTACATGGACTTCACGGGGACCGGCAACTCGCTGAACCCCAAGCATCCGAGCGTGCTGCGGATGATCATGGACTCGCTGCGGTACTTCGCGATCTACTGCCACGTCGACGGGTTCCGCTTCGACCTCGCGTCGGCGCTGGCGCGGGAGTTCTTCGACGTCGACCGGCTCTCCTCGTTCTTCGACATCATCCACCAGGATCCGGTGCTCTCCCAGCTGAAGCTCATCGCCGAGCCATGGGACGTCGGACCCGGCGGCTATCAGGTGGGCAACTTCCCCACCGGCTGGTCGGAGTGGAACGGGATCTACCGCGACACGATGCGGGACTTCTGGCGGGCGGAGGCCAACTGCGGAGAGTTCGCCTCCCGCCTCTCCGGGTCCGCCGACCTCTACCAGCGCGACGGGCGCGACCCGTTCGCGTCGATCAACTTCATCACCGCGCACGACGGCTTCACGCTCGCCGACCTCGTCGCGTACAACGAGAAGCACAATGAGGCCAACAAGGAGGACAACCAGGACGGCACCGATGACAACCGCTCCTGGAACTGCGGGGCGGAGGGGCCGACGGATGAGCCCGCGGTGCTCGAGCTGCGCGGTCGCCAACAGCGCAACTTCCTGGCGACCCTGCTGCTCTCCCAGGGCACCCCGATGCTGCTCGGCGGCGACGAGCTCGGTCGCACCCAGAACGGCAACAACAACGCCTGGTGCCAGGACAACGAGACCTCCTGGTATGACTGGTCGCGCTCCGATCAGGAGCTGCACGCGTTCACCAAGCGCCTGATCGCGCTGCGCCGGGAGCACCCGGTGTTCCGGCGCGAGAGCTTCCTCGAGGGCGCCGTCGACGGCGAGGCTCTGCCGGACGCATGGTGGTTCCGTCCCGACGGCTACAAGATGACGAAGCGGGATTGGGACACCGGCGAGCCGGTGCTCGGCCTGTTCCTGAACGGCGAGACGATCCCGAACCTCGGACCCCAGGGCCAGGAGATCCGGGACGACTCGTTCCTGCTGCTCTTCAACGCCTGTGGCGAGGACCGGGAGTTCACCCTGCCGCGCAAGTACATGGGTCGCGGCTGGGTCCTCGAGGTCTCGACCGCCGATCCCGACGCCGAGCCGGGGAGCGAGAGCTACGAGCCACACTCGAAGGTGAGCGTGCCGGCGCACTCGCTGCTCGTGTGCAAGCGGACCGCATGACCGATCCTCGCGCGACCTACCGGCTGCAGCTCACCCCGCAGTTCGGCTTCGCCGCCGCCGCCGAGCTCGTCCCCTACCTGCGGGACCTCGGCATCTCGCACCTGTACCTGAGCCCGTCGCTGCAGGCCCGGGAGGGGTCGATGCACGGCTATGACGTCGTCGACCCCACCCGCCTGTCCGCCGCGCTCGGCGGAGAGAGGGCCTTCCGGGAGCTCGCGGTCCGGGCGCGCGGCGCGGGCCTGGGGATCATCCTCGACGTGGTGCCCAACCACATGGCCGCGGACGACACGAACCGGTTCTGGGCCGACCCCGAGCTCAGGGCGCGCTTCTTCGACGTCGATCCGGTCAGCGGCCGGCACCGCCGCTTCTTCGACGTCGACGACCTCGCCGGCATCCGGATCGAGCGCGAGGACGTCTTCCACACCGCGATGGACCTCGTCCTCGCCCTGCTCCGGGAGGGTCTGATCGACGGCGTGCGGGGCGACCACCCCGACGGGCTGGCCGACCCGGTCGGCTACCTCCGGCGCATGCGCGACGGCGGAGCGCGGCGCATCTGGGTCGAGAAGATCCTCGCCGCCACAGAACGGCTGCCCGCCGACTGGCCCGTCGCGGGCACCGTCGGCTACGAGTTCCTGCGCGATGCCTGCGGCCTGTTCGTCGACCCCGCGGGCGAGGCCACGCTGACGGATCTGTGGAACGAGCTGGCGGGGGACGACCGGCCGTTCGGCGCCCACGCGCTCGCGGCCAAGCTCGAGCAGGCCACCACGACGTTCACGCCGGAGGTCGAGCGGCTCTCGCGCGAGGCCCGGGACGGGGCCGGTTCAGCGGAACCGGCCCCCGAACCGCCGGCGCTCGCCTGGGCCGTCTCCTCGCTCCCGGTCTACCGCACCTACGAGCCGCTCACCGCTGGGCCGTTCCTCACCCGCTTTCAGCAGACGACACCCGCGATCATGGCCAAGGGCGTCGAGGACACCGCGTTCTACCGCTACGGGCGGTTGCTCGCGCTCAACGACGTCGGCGGTGACCCAGGACGGTTCGGGATCGCGGTCGAGGATGTTCACGCCGGCAACGCCGAGCGGGCGCTGCGTCATCCCGAGGCGATGCTCACGACGATGACCCACGACGCGAAGCGCTCGCTCGACGCGCGGGCACGGATCGCGGTGCTCGCGCAGGTCCCGCAACGCTGGGCGCAGGTCGCGCGCGGCTGGATCGACTCGACGGAGCGGCACTGCGCGCCGGTGGACGGCGCGCTCGCCCCCGACCCGGTCGAGCGGTACTTCATCCTGCAGACGCTCATCGGCGTGTGGCCGATCGAGCGCGCCCGCCTCGACGGCTATCTCGAGAAGGCGCTGCGCGAGGCCAAGCGCCACACGAACTGGATTCAGCCCAACGAGCCCCACGAGGCGGCGGTCAAGGAGTACGCCGCCGCGCTCTGCGCCGACGCCGGTTTCCGTGCGGAGATCGAGGCCTTCCTCGCGGAGATCGAGCCACGGGCACGGCGGAGCACCCTCGGGCAGCTGGTGCTGAAGCTGACGGCGCCCGGCGTCCCCGACACCTACCAGGGCGACGAGCTCGAGCTGCGCACCCTCGTGGACCCGGACAACCGCCGCCCGGTCGACTGGGCGCTGCGCCGCGAGAGCCTCGACCGCCTCCTGGGTGGCGGCCGCCCGGGCGCGAGCCTGAGCGACGCCAAGCTCTGGATCACGGCCCGCCTGCTCGGCCTGCGCACGCGGCGCCCCGAACTCTTCGTCGGTGCGAGCTACCGCCCGCTGCAGGCCGGGCCCGCGGCCTGCGTCTTCCTGCGCGGCGAGGAGCTGCTCGTCGCCGTGGCGCTGCCGCGCGCCGGCGAGGACCCCGATCCGTCGGTGCGCGCCGTCCCGCCCGGAACCTGGCGGGATGTGCTCACCGGCGATGAGCGGACCGTCGAGGACGGCAACGGCCCGCTCTCCCGGTGGATCGACGCCGAGACGGGCGTCGGGGTCTACGAGCGGGTCTGAGTCAGACCGCGTCCGGCTGGCCGCCCGCGGTCCGGGGGCGCGCTGCGGTCGGCGAGGAGGTGGAGGATGACGTCCTCGGCATGGTACGAGCCGCCGTCCGGCGCGAGTGCGCGCAGCGCGTCACGGGTCCCGTCCCCGAGCGTCAACAGCGGGGGCTCGGTGCCCAGGTCGGGGCGCGTCTGCGGCATGCCGGCCGCCGCCATCAGGCCGTTGCAGAGGCAGAGCCGGCCGGCGGTCGCCGCCGGGTCGCCGCCCTTGGCCACATAGTCGTCCTCGGGTTCGGCCGGGCAGCGGTAGCCGACGGTCCCGTTCTCACGGCGGACAGGGGTCGTCAGGTATCCGAGGTCGCAGCGCCGGCGCCGCGCCGCGCGCGCCGTCGGATCGCCGGCCGTGCCCGGCATCGAGGCGACCTTGAACGGATAGCCGGTCGGCGAGGCCAGGCGATCGGTCCGGATCGGCAACGTGCCCGCCAGCAGCTGCTCCCGCGCCTGGCGCTTCAGACCGGGGTCGAGACCCGACTCCTCGCACAGCGCGAAGGCGCTCCCCACCTGCACGCCGCAGGCGCCCTGCGCCTGTGCCTCGCGCAGCTTGGCCGGGCTCGCGTAGCCGCCGGCCAGCCAGAACGGGAGGCCGAGGGCGCGCATCTGCGCCAGGTCGACCTCGTCGCGTGGGCCGTACACCGGTTCGCCGGCGTCGTCCAGCGTGAGGCGCCCGCGCGGGGGGGCGTTGTGCCCGCCGGCCGTCGGGTGCTCGACGACGAACCCCCACGGCCGTCCCGTCTCGCTGCGGGCGAGGTGGGCGGCGAGCACGTGCGAGGAGACGATGGCGAGGAAGCGAGGAGGCGCGAGCTCCGGGACGTCGGCGGCGACCACCTCGCGCGGGTGAAACGACATCCGGTAGTCGTCGCCCGGACCCGCCCCGGTGACGGTCAGGGGCAGCGACGTGCTGCGGTGGTGGGCGAGGGAGGTGATCGTCGGGGGAAGGTGCTCCGGGATGCCGGCGCCCATCAGCACGTAGTCGACTCCCGCGAGCATCGCGCCGTAGAGCACCGGCAGCGTCGGCATCTGGATCTTCTCGAGCAGGTTGATGCCGATCGTCCCGTCGTGTCCCTCCTTGGCCAGGAACACCTCCGCGAAGCCGGCGACGACCGTCAGCTCCAGGAACGGGCGGCCGGGCCGCCAGCGCGGCACGGGGACCGCGCGGTAGCGCGTGCCGGGCGGGTGGCCGGCGGGCTGGAAGTAGCGCTCAAGGACGCGACCGGCCACGGCCCCGTCGGGGAAGTGCTCGAGCGCTCGGCGCAGGTGCCCGCCCGGGTCGCCGTCCTGCAGCCGGCGAGCCAGGACGACCGCGACCGCCGTGCCCGACACCACGCCGAGCTGACCGGTGAGCGACACGGCGCGGGCCAGACGCCAGCCGGAGACGGCGACGCCCATGCCTCCCTGGATCACGCTCGGAAGCGCGCGAGCTCCCGTCACGGGCCGGGTCATCGGCGGCCGGCCGCCACCGGCTGTGGCTGATACGGGCAGCTCGGATCCGAGGCGAGCGGATCTCCGGTGAGGGCGTAGGCGCGGGCGCGGCTGCCGCCGCACACGTCGCGAAACTCGCAGCGGCTGCACTTGCCGGTGAGCGCCTCGGGGTCGCGGAGGCGACGGAAGAGCTCCGAGTGGCGGTAGATGTCGACCGGATTCTCGTGCCGGACGTTGCCGGCCCGCAGCGGCAGGAAGCCGGACGGCATCACCTCCCCGAGATGCGAGATGAACATGAAGCCGCGCCCGTCGTTGACGCCGCGGACCGGGCGGTCGAGCCCGTCGGCGTACCGGAACCCGGCGCCCGTCGTCGTGCCGGTGCGCCGGTGGAGGATCCGGCGGTACTGCGGAGCCGCCGTGGCCTTGATGTCGAACGGCACGGTCGCGGTCAGGTCGCTCAGCCAGCCGAGCACCTCCTCGTGCTGATCCGCCGACAGCATCGTCAGCCGCGCTCCGCGCCCCACCGGGACCAGGAAGAAGACCGACCACTGCACGACCCGCCACGCCGCCAATTGCTCGACCAGCGCCGGCAGCTGCTCGACGTTCGTCGCGCAGACGGTGGTGTTGACCTGGATCGACAGCCCCGCCTCGGTCGCCGCGGCGATCCCGTCACGCGTGCGCTGGAACGATCCGCGGAACCCGCGGAAGCTGTCGTGCACCGCGGGGTCGGCGGCATCGACACTGAAGGCGACGCGACGGATCCCCGCCTCCCTGGCCCGGGCCATGCGTCGCGGCGAGGAGAGCGCGGTCGCTGTTGGCGTGAGCGACACGCGCAGCCCGCGCGCGTCGGCGCAGCGGGCGAGCTCGAACAGGTCCCGGCGCATCAGCGGGTCCCCCCCGGTGAGCACGAGGATCGGCCGGTTGCCGAATCCGGCGAGCTGCTCGATCAGTCGCAACCCCTCCGCGGTGCTGAGCTCGAGCGGGTCACGCCGGGGTTGGGCGTCCGCGCGGCAGTGAGCGCAGGCGTACGCGCAGGCCCGGGTCACCTCCCAGGCGATCGTGAACGGGGCCTGGTCGAAGTCGGCCGTGACCATGCGGGCATCGCGTTCCCGCCGGGCGTCGCGCGCCGTCTCGGCCAGCGCGGCCCGGGCCTCAGAGGGCACGTTCACGCCTCGGGAACGGGGGGCGGTCAGACGGGGGGCACCGGGGGGCGGACCGCCCTGAATCGACGCGAGGACACCCTGATTCGATCACCCGCCTCAGGCTAACTGGCCCGGTCGGCTGTTCCTCGGGGCCGACTACGGGTGCGGTCGCGGGATTTCACGCACCGGGCTCGGCGGGCCGTACGGATTGGCGGCCGTCGGCGCGGACGTAGCGTCTGCCCGGTGAATCCGGTGACGGCAGTACCCCCACTCGCGCCCGCCCTCCAAGACGCCTCGCGCCTGGCGGACGCGCCCCTGTTGCGAGCCTTTCGCGGACTTCCGGTGGAGCGCACGCCGGTCTGGTTCATGCGTCAGGCCGGCCGGTCGCTCTCCGAGTACCGGGCGATCCGCAGCCGCGCGAACCTGTTCGAGATCTCGCGCTCCCCCGACCTGACCGCGGAGGTGACGATGGCGCCGGTCGATCGGCTCGGGGTCGACGCGGCGATCCTCTTCTCCGACATCACCGTGCCGCTGGCCGCGATCGGGATCGGACTCGAGATCGTTCCCGGCGTCGGTCCGGTGATCGCCGAACCGGTCCGGGGCTGGTCCGACCTCCCGCGACTGCGGCCGTTCGAGCCCGACCAGGATGCTCCGTATGTCGCCGACGCGGTGCGCCTGCTCGTGCGCGCACTGGACGTCCCGCTGATCGGCTTTGCCGGCGGGCCGTTCACCCTCGCCAGCTATCTGATCGAGGGCGGCCCCTCCAAGACCCATGCCCGCACCCGCGCGATGATGTACGGAGACCCGCATCTCTTCCGGGAGCTGCTCGACATCCTGGCCGGGGTCGCGCTCGCCTCCCTGCGCTCCCAGGTGCTCGCCGGCGCGGCGGCGATCCAGTTGTTCGAGAGCTGGGTCGGCGTGATCGACCCGGTCAGCTATCGCCGCCAGGTGCTGCCGGCGACGACCCGGATCTTCGACGGCCTCCGGGATCTCGACGTGCCGACGGTGTACTTCGGCGTCGGCACCGGCGAGTTGCTGGCGCTGATGGGGACGGCCGGCTCCGATGTGGTCGGGGTCGACTGGCGCGTGCCGATCGACGCCGCGCGCGCGCGACTCGGCCGCCACGTCGCGGTCCAGGGCAACCTCGACCCGGTCGCCTGCCTCGCTCCGTGGCCGGTGGTGCGCGAGCGGGCGATCGACGTGCTCCTGCGCGCCGGACCGACCGGCCACGTCTTCAACCTCGGCCATGGCGTGCTTCCGGAGACCGATCCGGAGATCCTCAGACGGATCGTGGATCTCGTCCACGAGTGCCGCGTTGAGCCCGGTGCCGCGGTGGCGTCGTGAGTCAGCGCATCGCCGTTCTGCTGCTCGCCTACGGCACCCCGGCGAGCGCGGCTGAGATCCCGGCCTACTACACCCACATCCGTCGCGGCCGTTCACCCACCCCGGAACTGCTGCAGGAGCTCACCGACCGCTACGCGGCGATCGGCGGAAGCTCGCCGCTGCTCGCGATCGCCCGCCACCAGGCGGAGGGTCTCGAGCGGATCCTGCGTGAGCGACTGCCCGAGGACGAGGTGCGGGTCCTGCTCGGGATGAAGCACGCCGCGCCGTTCATCGAGGACGCCGTCGCGGAGCTGAGCGAGGCGGGGGTCGACCGGACCGTCGCGGTCGTGCTGGCCCCGCACTACTCGTCGATGAGCGTCGAGGAGTACCTCGCGCGGGTTCGAGCCGCCGCGGAACGGCACGGGCTCGAGCATGTCGGCTTCGTGCGGCAGTGGCACCTGGAGCCGGGATACATCGAGCTGCTCGCCCAGCGCACGCGCGCGAGCTTCGATCGGCTCGGGGCCGACGGCGCCGACCGCATCCGGGTGCTCTTCACGGCGCACAGCCTGCCGGCCCGGATCCTCGACCGCGGCGACCCGTACCCCGAGCAGCTGATGGAGACCGCGACCGCCGTCGCCGAACGGGCCGGGATCGATGACTGGTCGGTCGCCTGGCAGAGCGCGGGCCGGACCGCCGATCCGTGGATCGGCCCCGACGTCTGCGAGGTCATCCGGGAGCTGGCCGGCTCGGCGGTCCACGACGGGGTCCTCGTGTGCCCGGCCGGCTTCGTCTCCGACCATCTCGAGATCCTCTACGACCTGGACATCCAGGCGCGCGAGGTCGCCGCCGAGGCCGGCCTGCGCTTCGCCCGCACGGCTCTGCCCAACGCCGATCCTGAGTTCCTCGCCGTGCTCGCGGAGATCGTCAGCGCCAACCTGCGGGCGCCGGTCCGGTGAATGGCGCGCCGCAGATCGCGATCGTCGGTGGAGGGATCACCGGTCTGGCGGCGGCTCGCTGGCTGACCCGGGCGCGCATCGGTGGTGAGCGCCCTCGCCTCACGGTGATCGAGGCCGAGCAACGGCTCGGCGGCAAGATCCGCTCCCAGGCGTTCGCCGGAACGACCGTCGACCTCGGGCCGGAGGCCCTGCTCACCGCCGTCCCGGCCGCGTTGCGACTCTGCCACGAGCTCGACCTCGAGGACGAGCTCGTGGCGCCGCTGCAGTCCCGGACCGCGGTCTGGACGCGCGGGCGGCTGCGGGAGCTCCCCGCCGGGATCCTCGGTGGTCTGCCCGACGGCATCGGGCCGGTCCTGCGGTCGGGCATCCTCTCGCCGATCGGTGCGGCCCGGGCCGGCGTCGACCTGATGCTGCCGGCCGGCGGCCGAATGGAGCCCGATGAGTCGGTGGGCTCGCTGGTGCGCCGCCGGCTTGGCTCCGAGGCGCTCGAGCGGATGATCGACCCGCTGCTGGGTGGCATCTACGGTGGCGATCCCGACCGTCTCAGCCTGCGGGCCACCGCGCCGCGGCTGCACGCGCTGGCGCGGGAGCACCGCAGCCTGATCCGCGGGCTGATGGCCGCCGGGCAAGCGACGCCGGTCGCGTCCGGCGGCCCGACGTTCATGACGCTGCCGGGCGGGCTGGCGCGCCTCATCACCGGCCTGCAGCGGGAGCTCGGGCCGACCGAGGTGATCAGTGGCGAGCGCGTCCATCGGGTCATCCCCCGGCCCGATGGCCGCTACGTCCTGCGCACCGACACGGGGCGCCGGCTGGAGGTCGACGCGGCGATCCTCGCCGTCCCCGCCTACGCGGCCCAGGAGATGCTCGAGGAGAGCGCCCCGACAGCGGCCGCCGAGCTCGCGGGAATCGAGTACACGTCCGTCGCCGTCGTATGGCTCGCCTTCCGCGCGGCGGCGGTCCCATCCCTGCCGGAGCGCAGCGGCTTCCTCGTTCCCCGGGGGGAGCGCCGGACGCTCTCGGCCTGCACCTGGGCCTCGTCCAAGTGGCCCCACCTCGCCACGCGTCCCGATCGAGTGCTGCTGCGCTGTTCGGTCGGGCGCGGCCGCCCGGAGGCCACCCGGCTGGATGAGCGAACCCTGGTGAGCGACGTCACGTCCGATCTGCGCGCGGCGATCGGCATCCGCGAGCCGCCGGTCGAGTGGCACGTCGCCAGGTGGGAGCGAGCGATGCCCCAGTACCACGTCGGCCACCTCGAGCGGGTGGAGCGGCTCGAGGTGGCGCTCCGCCACCTCCCGAGGATCCGGCTCGCGGGGGCCGCGTACCACGGGATGGGCGTCCCCCAGTGCATCGCCCAGGGGGAACACGCCGCCACGCAGATCGCCACCGCTCTCCGGCCCTGAGCCGGGGGGCGGCAACCAACGAACGGAGGCCGTCATGTCAGCCACAACCGAAGCGCCGACGATCCTCGACCACCGGTCTCTCTACCGGTTGCCGTGGTCGCTGCCGGACAACGCCATCGCCTGGCTCGAACCGACGGCGAAGTGCAACCTCGCCTGCCTCGGCTGCTACCGGGAGAACGACCCGCGCGGGCACAAGACGCTCGAGCAGGTCGCGTCCGACCTGGACGTCTTTGCCCGGTACCGCACCGTCGACGGGATCTCGATCGCCGGCGGCGACCCCCTCGTCCACCCGCAGACGGTTGAGATCGTGAAGCTGGTCGCGGCGCGGGGGCTGAAGCCGATCGTCAACACCAACGGGCTGGCGCTGACCGAGGAACTGCTCGAGGAGCTGGTGCAGGCCGGTGTCGCCGCCTTCACCTTCCACATCGACTCGAAGCAGAACCGCCCGGGATGGAAGACGAGCAACGAGATCGAGCTCTGCGAGCTGCGCCAGCACTACGCGGAGATGGTGGCCAGGGCGGGCCGGGGCCGGGTCGGCTGTTCCTTCAACGCGACCGTCTACGAGGACACCCTCCGCCACGTGCCGGACGTCATCGCCTGGGCCCGCGAGCACATCGACATCGTCAGCACGGTCGTCTTCATCGCCTTCCGGGCCGGTGCCGTCGGGGGCGACTTCGACTACCAGGTCCGGGGGCGCTCGGTCGACTTCGGCGCGGTGCCCTACGCCACCGAGGATCTCACCAGGCACGAGCTGCAGTCCACCGACATCCTCGCCACGATCCGGCGGCGCTACCCGGACTTCATGCCCTCGGCCTACCTCAACGGGACCGAGCGACCGGACACGTTCAAATGGCTGCTGACCGGTTATCTCGGGACGCGCGGCAGGGTCTACGGGTACGTCGGCCCCCGTTCGATGGAGCTCACGCAGACCGTTCACCACCTGCGAACGGGCCGCTACCTCGCCTACACGTCGCCGGACACCCTGGCGATGGGCCGTCCGATGCTGCTGCTCGGTGCGGTTGACCGGGCGTTGCGCCCCGTCGCGCGCCGCTACCTGCGATCGATGCTGCTGGCACCCTGGCGGCTCGCCGAGAAGCTGCGCTTCCAATCGGTGATGATCATCCAGCCCGCCGACATCGATGCCGAGGGACATCAGAACATGTGCGACGGCTGCCCCGACGTCACCGTCTGGAACGGCCGGCTCGTGTGGTCCTGCCGCCTCGAGGAGCCCGAGAAGTTCGGGGACTTCGTGCAGATGATCCCCCGCACGAGATCCCGTGACGAGCGGGTCACGGCGGGGTGACCGGCCGGGTGAGCCGGGGCTCAGATCCGCTCGAGCACGTCGAAGGACCAGACCTCGCTGGCCGTTCCGACGGGCCCGCCGGAGCGGTGCTGCGCGTGCCCGGCGCCAAAGTCGGCGCTCGCCATCCAGGCCTGGAAGTCCGCCTCCGAGCGCCAGCGGGTGAGCACCAGGCAGACCCCGCGGCCGTCGTTGGGGCGCAGCAGCTCGAAGGATTCGAACCCCTCGGCCTGCTCGACGCGTCCCGCGCGGTTGGCGAAGCGCTCGGCGAACTCCCCCATCCGCTCCGGGGGGACGGTGATGGCGTTGATCTTCACGACGCTCATGGGGCTGTGCGAACGGTAGCGCGGGTTCGGCGCCGCGTGCGGGACGTGGCCTCCGCACGCGCTTCGTTACGCTCGAACGGGGGAAGCCCCTGCCGGTGGAGGGGGCGGTGCCCGACCCGAACGCCAGGAGGAGCGACGCCAGATGAGCGCAACTGAAGACGCCGTGGCCGGCCGGGCGGCCGCCGATCGGCCGGCTGCCCGCCCCGACTCGCCCGCCGAGGACACGCACATCAGCCGCGGGCTGCTGCTGGTGGCGAGCGTGGTGGTGCTCGGGGCCGTCATGTCGATCCTCGACACGACGGTGGTCAACGTCGCGATCAACACGCTCGCCGCGCGCTTCCACACGACGCTGCCGACGATCCAGTGGGTGGCCACGGGCTACACGCTCGCGCTCGCGACGGTGATCCCGCTGAGCGGCTGGATCTCCGACCGCTTCGGGACCAAGCGTCTGTACATGGGGTCGATCGCCATGTTCGTGCTCGGCTCGTGCCTGTCGGGCCTCGCCTGGTCCTCGACGACGATCATCCTCTTCCGCGTGCTGCAGGGCCTCGGCGGCGGCATGATCATGCCCGCCGGCATGACGATCCTCACCCGCGCGGCCGGGCCGCAGCGGATCGGCCGTGTGATGGCGATCATGGGCGTCCCGATGCTGCTCGGGCCGATCCTCGGGCCGATCCTCGGCGGCTGGCTGGTGACCGACGTCAGCTGGCGGTGGATCTTCTTCATCAACCTGCCGATCGGCATCGCCGCGCTGCTGCTCGCCCTGCGCGTGCTGCCGCGGGACGTGGCCGAGCACGCTCAGCGGCTCGACATCGTCGACCTGTTGCTCGTCTCCCCCGGATTGGCCCTGATGATCTACGGCCTGGCCGAATCGAGCTCCGCGGGCGGGTTCGGCTCGGACCGGGTGCTGATCCCGCTGATCGCCGGGATCGCGCTGCTCGCCGCGTTCGTCCGGCACGCGCTGCGCGCCTCCGACCCGTTGATCGATCTGCGCCTGTTCCGCAACCGCGCCTTCGCCACCTCGTCGCTCTCGCTCGTGCTGATGAGCATCTCCGTCTTCGGCGCCTTCCTGCTGCTGCCGCTCTACTTCCAGGCCGTGCGCGGCGAGTCGCCGCTGATGGCGGGCGTGCTGCTCGCGCCGCAGGGAATCGGCTCGATGATCACGATGCCGATCGCCGGCCAGCTCTCGGACCGGACCGGTTCCGGGCGGATCGTGCCCTTCGGGCTGGTCGGTGTCGTGGCCTCCGTCGTCTGGCTGACGCAGATCGGGGCGCACACCTCCTGGCTCGCCATCTGCCTTGACCTGTTCGTGTTCGGCCTCGGGATGGGCTTCGCGATGATGCCGATCTACACCGGCGCGATGCAGTCGATCACCGGCGCCGCGGCCGCTCGCGCCTCCACCGCGCTGAACATCATCCAGCAGGTCGGCGCCTCCGTCGGCACGGCCGTTCTCTCCGTGCTGCTCGCCACCGCGCTGGCCAGCCAGCTCGGCCACGGCCGCCACGGCACGATCGGGGCCACGGCGGTGTCGGCGGCGGCCCGCGCGAAGATCGCCGGCCCGATGGCGACCGCCTTCGGTCACACGTTCGTCTGGGCCTGCGTCCTGCTCGGGATCGCGCTGATCGGGTCGCTGATGCTGCCCAGGCACCGGCCGGCGCTCGCGGCCGGCGACGCATCGCCCGCCGCGATCCCCCTCTAGCTCGCGGGCTCCCCGGGGAGCGGCCGGGTGCCGCGCCCCGCGTCGAGCGCGTGGATGGCCTCGAGCACGTCCCGGATGCCGCCCGCCGTGTTCACGTCGAGGCGGTCGAGGATCGTCTCGGTGTCGGCGAACTCCTTGGCCGCGCGCGCGTCCGAGGCGGCCGACTGCACCGACTGGCCGACCATGATGATCGACAGCAGGACCAGCTGGAGGAAGGTCTGGGCGACCCAGGCCACGATGATGATGACCTGCCCGGAGTTGATCGCGGCCGGGAGGCTGATCAGGGCGATGGCGGCGAAGACATAGGCACAGGCCATCGTGCCGACGGTGCGGGTGATGACGAGCGCGATCTTCGCGTTGATCCCCTCGACCTCCCGCACAGCGGCGCGGATCGAAGCGGGATCGAAGCGGACGGCGTGCGACAGTTGGTCGCGCGCCCGGGTGGGGGCGGTCATTGGCAGGAACCTCCGGCTGGGAATGGACGAACGGTGCGGCCCGGTGCGACCCGTGCAGCTTCCGTCATCGGCCGGATGTCAGCGGGGAGCGCGGCGCCGGCGCGCGTCGTGGCGACCGGCGACCGGCCCGGCGACGCGGCTAGGCCCGTCCGGCGGGCACGGGGTCCGTCGGCGCGAGGGTCCGTCGGCGCGAGGGTCCGCAGCGCGTCGACCGCGGCCGGGGCGAACTGGCGTCCGGCGGCGGTGAGGCACTCGCGCAGCGCCTCGGTCTGGGACAGCGGCTCGCCGTAGGGGCGGGCGACGGTCATCGCGTCCCAGGCGTCGGCGAGCGCGAGCAGCTGGGCGCCGTCCGGGATCTCCTCCCCGGCGAGGCCGGCGGGATACCCGCCGCCGTCCCAGCGCTCGTGGTGGTGGAGGATCCAGGCCGCCTGCTCGGGGTTGACCACCTCGCGCGCGATCTGGCAGCTGAGCCGCGCATGGGTCTTCACCTGTTCGTACTCCTCGCTCGTGAGGGGTCCTGGCTTGAACAGCAGCTGCTCCGGGATCCCGATCTTGCCCACGTCGTGCAGAAGCGCCGCGTCCCGCAGCGCGAGTGCCCGCGGGCGCGGCCAGCCGAGCAGATCGGCCAGCTGCCGGGCGAGCTGGGCGACGCGTTCGGAATGCTGAAAGGTCGCCGGGTCCTTGGCGTCGATGGCGCGGGCGAGCGCCCGCAGCGCCGGCAGCGCGTGCGCCTGCTCGGCCACCCGGGCGGAGCGCGCGCGGCCGGCGGGCTCACGGACGCAGCCGTCACCGAGGTCGCTGTGCCGCACGCAGCGGTTGCGGCCGCGGCGCTTGGCCTCATACAGGGCGCGATCGGCCTGGCGGAAGAGCAGGTCCGCGTCGCCCGCCTCCTCGAAGTTCGCCACCCCGGCGGAGACGGTGACCGGCCCGACGTCGCGGAACGGTGTGTCGGCGATCAACAGTCGCGCTCGTTCGGCCGCCATCAGCGCGCCGGCGCTCCCCACGTCCGGCAGGATCCAGGCGAACTCCTCCCCTCCGATGCGGGCGATGAGATCCTCCGCGCGAACCTCCTCGCAGAGTCGGCGGGCCACCTCGACCAGCACCTCGTCCCCGACGTCGTGGCCGTGGATGTCGTTGACCGCCTTGAACTCGTCGATGTCGAGCAGCACCAGGCTGAAGCTGGTCACGTGGCGCGTCGCGCGCTGTGCCTCGCTCGCGATCCGCTCCTGGAACGCGCGCCGGTTGCGCAGGCCGGTGAGCGCGTCGCGCGAGGCCTGCTCGATCAGCCTGCGCTGCTCAGTGGCGTTGGCGACGGCGAGGCCGACGAGGTCGGCGAAGCGCCCGAGTCGCACCTCGGCGTCGTCAGGCAGCGCCACCATGCGCGGCGAGCCCGCCTTCACCGCTCCCCACAGCGCGCCCTCGACGAGGATCGGCGCCGCGACGCGGGAGCGGAAGCCGAAGGCGTCGGGAGCCTCCGTCACCTGCCGCTGCGGCTGTCCGGTGCCACGCACGAGCTCGGTCACGGGCATCGTCGCCGTCGGCAGCACCGTCCCCGGTTCGGAGACGACCGTCACGTTCCCCCAGCGGCCCTCGAGGGAGACCCCATCGGGGTGGAAGGAGGCGACGACGGCGCCGTCGAGGTCGAGCATCTCGGCCGCCTCGCGGGCCACCACGGCGAGCACCTCCTGGGAGTCGGCGTGCGAGGCGACGGCCTGCGCCACCTGAACCAGGCCGGTCAGGAACTGCCGCTCCCGCGCGCTGGTGCGCTCGTGCTCGGTGACGTCGGTGACGATCGCGCCGATCCCGATCAGCTCGCCCGCCGCGTTGCGCAGCGGGTAGTAGGACCCCATCCAGTACCCGGCGGCACCCGGTCGCCGGCCGCCGAAGTAGTAGTTCAGCAGCGGATCGTTGTCGCGCAGGACCTGGCGCAGCAGTGTCTCGAGCTGCGCGCCGAGCTCGCCGAGGAGCTCGGACGGGAGCCGGCCGAGGTGCTCCTCGGCACTGTGACCGTTCATCGCGCAGAGCGTTCCGTTCACCCAGCGGTAGCGCAGCGTCGTGTCGAGCACGGCCGCCCCGACGGGCGCCGTGTTGACGAGCGCCGTGAGCAGGTCGACGGACATGCCGCCGCCCATCCCCGTCGCGCGCGCTGCGTCAGAGAGGGCTGGATCGGTGGTCACACCGGACTACTACCCAGGCGATCCCGGGGGCACCCGCTGGGGCGCGGAGCGGTGAGCCTGGCCCGGCGGCGGGTGTGCGATCGGGGCGCGAGGCTCGAGGATCGCGCGGGGCCGGTGTGCGCGACAATCGTGAGCATCGTCCGGAACGAAGGGAGGAACATGGCCCAGCGAGTGATCGTCACCGGAGGCAGCGGCAAGGCCGGTCGTGGCGTCGTGCGCGACCTGCAGGAGCGTGGCCACGAGGTGCTGAACGTCGACCGGCGGACCTCGCCGGAGTCCACCGGACCCGATTCGGCCGTCCCGTTCCTCCCGGCTGATCTCACCGACCTCGGCCAGACGATCGAGGCGTTCAGCGCCGGGGTGTGGGGCCGCGCGCCCGACGCGGTCGTGCACTTCGCCGCGATCCCGTCCCCGGTGCACGCGACCCCCCACGAGGTCTTTCGCACGAATGTGCTCAGCACGCACGCCGTCTTCTCGGCTGCCGCCCGTCTCGGCATCCGTCGGGTCGTCTGGGCCTCGAGCGAGACGACGCTCGGGCTGCCCTTCGATCGCGCCCCCGACTACGCCCCCGTTGACGAGGCGCATGTCCATCCCGAGACCAGCTACGCCCTCTCGAAGGTGCTCGGCGAGGAGATGGCCCGTCAGTTCAGCCGCTGGAGCGGGATGACGATCCTCGGCCTGCGCCTCTCCAACGTCATGGTGCGCCACGACTACGAACGGTTCCCCGACTTCTGGGACGACCCGCACGCCCGTAGGTGGAACCTGTGGGGTTACGTGGACGAGAGCCACGTCAGCCAGGCGGTGGCGCTCGCGTTGGAGGTCGACCTCGAGGGGGCCGACAGCTTCATCATCGCCGCCGCCGATACGGTGATGTGGCGGGAGAGTCGTGATCTGATGGCCGAGGTCTTCCCGGGGGTCCCCGTCGCCGAGAGCGTGTCCGGCTGCGACACGCTGCTGAGCATCGACAAGGCACGGCGGGTCCTCGGCTACGCCCCGGAGTTCAGCTGGAGGTCGTTGCACGAGGGCTGACGGCCCGTTCGCGCGGCGCGGCGTCTCCGCAGCGCTGCGTCGGTGGCGCGGCGTCAGGTGGCGCGGACGCCAGGCGGCGGCCCGAGGGTTCGGCGGCGCACGATCGTCGGGGCGAGCACGACCCGACGGGGCGGAAGCGGGTTGCCCTCGTTGGCCAGGCGGGTCAGAAGGAGGTCCGTGGCGGCGCGCACGAGCGCCGGGATGTCCTGGCGGATCGTCGTCAGCTGGAAGACGTCCCAGCCGGCGAGGAGCACATCGTCGAAGCCGACGAGTGACACCTCCTCGGGGATGCGCACCCCGCTGCCGTGCAGCGCGTTGTAGGCGCCCAGGGCGAGGATGTCGTTGGCGCAGAAGAGCGCCGTGGGCCCGGCCGCAGCGATTTCCAGGGCCCCCCGGTGACCCGCCTCAAAGTCAAACGGCGCCCGCCGCCAGAGCTCGTCGGCGAGCGGCACGCCCGCCTCGGCCAGGCCGGCGCGGAAGCCCGCCTCGCGCCCGCGACCGGTGCTCGTGTCCGAGGGTCCGAAGAGTGCTCCGATCCGGCGGTGGCCGGCCCGGAGGAGCTCGCGGGCGGCGAGCAGCCCACCCGCGTGGTTGTCGACGACGGCGACGTCGCCGCTGGAGTCGTCCACCTCGCGGTTGAGCAGGACGAACGGGAACCCCCGCTCGCTCAGTGCGGTGGGCAGCTCCGAGTCCAGCACCGTGGTGGTGAGGATCGCCCCGTCGAGGGAGCCGTCCACCAGCCGCTCGAGCGGGACGCGCTCATCGGCATCCGGGGTGAGGACGAGCATCCGCAGCTGGCCCGCCCGCAGCGCTCGGTGCAGCTCGTCGAGGATCTGCAGGTAGAACGGGTTGCCCAGGTCACTGACGACGATTCCGACCTGCCCGCTGGACCGGGTTGCGAGGTTGCGACCGCGCTGGCTGGGGACGTAGCGCAGGGCCTCGGCGGTCTCGAGCACGCGGCGGCGGGTGGCCTCCGAGAGCCGCGGATCGTCGCGCAGGGCGCGGGATACGGTCGGCTGCGACACGCCCGCCGCCCGCGCCACGTCGTGGCTCGTGATCGTGCGCCTCGGCATGGGGCATACGTATACCATCAGCCGGTGTGTCCCGCCGGATCCGCGAGCGCCACCCGTTGGGACCACTGCCAGTGCGGGGTGGACGGCAGCTCTCCCACTTGACGCGAAGCCCCGGCAGAAGTAGCCTTCGCATACGTATGCACGACGGCACAGAATCCTCCTCCCCGGCCAGGACGAGCCGGTGCTCGGTCGGGCGGGACGGCGGATGAGCGGTCACCTCGGGGGCGACGTCGTCCTGATCGGCGGCAGCGGTGGACGTGAGGGCGCCATCGCCCGGGCCCGACTCGAGCCGGAGGGCGACGGGACGGCCGACACCACCGGAGCCCACCTGGCCATCGACGGCGGCCGGTCCGCCGTCCTGCCGGGACATCCTCAGGAGGTCAGCCGGTGATTCTGGAGCGCGCCGTCCTCGTGGTGACGCCCGGCACGGAGCCGGAGTTCGAGGCGGCCATGGAGCAGGCCAAGGAGGTGATCGCGCAGGCCCCCGGGTTCCGCTCCCTCCGACTGCAGCGCGGGATCGAGCAACCCTCGACGTACCTCCTCCTCGTCGAGTGGGAGACGATCGAGGATCACACGCAGGGCTTCCGCGAGTCCGAGCGGTTCGTGCGCTGGCGCGAGTTGATCGGCCCGTACTTCGCGGCCGCTCCCGAGGTGGAGCACTACACGTCGGCCCTCGTCACCCGCTGACGGCCGGGCACCCCCACCGCCGCCGTGCGGCGACGATCGACACGAAAGGCATACGTATGCAGCCGCGATATCTGAAGGAACCCAATCCCCCCACGACGGAGGCCACCGAGGAGCTCCGCACGCGCGTGTCGGAGATCCTGCGGGAGATCGAGTGCGGCGGACTCGACGCGGTGCGGCGCTACTCACGCGAGTTCGACCACTGGGAGCCTGCGGACTTCGTCGTCTCCGATGAGGAGATCGAGCGCGCGGCCGCGGGCGTCGATGACACGCTCAAGGAGCACATCGCCTTCGCCCAGAACCAGGTTCGGACCTTCGCCCAGGCGCAGCGCGGCACCCTCAGCGAACTCGAGGTCGAGGTCGGACCGGGAGTCGTGGTCGGGCACCGCCTGATCCCGATCAACGCAGTGGGGGCGTACGTGCCGGGTGGGCGCTACCCGATGCTCGCCTCCTCCTTCATGACCGTGCTCGTGGCGAAGGTCGCCGGCGTCCGTCAGGTCGTCGCCTGCGCGCCGCCGCAACGCGAGCAGGGCATGCACCCCACGATGCTCTACGCGATGCGGACCTCGGGCGCCGACGCGGTCCTGTGTCTCGGCGGGATCCAGGGCCTGGCCGCGATGGCCTTCGGCCTGATCGACGGGCTCGAGCCGGTCGACATGCTCGTGGGCGCGGGCAACGCCTATGTGGCGGAGGCCAAGCGGCAGCTCTTCGGGCGCGTCGGGATCGACCTGCTCGCGGGGCCGACGGAGGTGCTCGTGATCGCCGACTCCTCGGCGGATCCGCGCCTCGTCGCCACCGACCTGCTCGGGCAGGCCGAGCACGGTCCCAACTCTCCGGCCGGCTGCATCGCCATCGGCGAGGACGTCGCCCGCGCCGTGCAGGCCGAGGTCGAGAATCTCCTGCAGACCTTCCCCACCGCGGACGTCGCCGGCCGGGCGTGGAGCAACCACGGCTTGATCGCGATCGCGGAGGATGACCAGGAGGCGGTCGCCCTCGCCGACGCCGCCGCCGACGAGCACCTCGAGGTGCAGGTCGCCGAGGAGAAGCTCGACTGGTACCTCGAGCGGCTGAGCAACTACGGCTCGCTGTTCCTCGGCGAGCAGGCCACCGTCGCCTACGGCGACAAGGGCGTCGGCACCAACCACGTCCTCCCCACCTCCCGGGCGGCCCGGTATACAGGTGGCCTGTGGGTGGGCAAGTTCCTGAAGACCTGCACCTACCAGCGCCTCACCCCCGAGGGGACGCGTCTGGTGGCGCCGGCGATCGCGGCGATCAGCCACGAGGAGCACTTCGCGGGGCATGCCCTGACCGCCGAGGTGCGGCTCGCGCGCCTGTCGGCGACCCCGGCCTGAGGCGGCGCCGATGAACGACCCCTGGCGTCTGGACGGCCGGGTCGCGCTCGTGATCGGTGCCGGGCGCGGCCTGGGCCGCGGCTGCGCCGTCGAGCTCGCCCGGGCGGGCGCCAGGGTCGTCCTGGTGGCGCGCACCGAATCGGAGCTCACCGAGGCTGCGGCGCAGGCCGGTGCCGACGCTGTGCCGCTCGTCGCCGACGCCACCGATCCAGCCGACGTGGAGCGCGTGATCGCCGAGGCCGGCGGGCTGGGCGACCTGCGCGTGCTCGTGGCTGCCGCCGGCACCAATCGCCCCGGAGCGGCGCGCGACTACCCGCTCGAGGACTGGGACCTTCTGTTTTCGGTGAACGTGCGAGCCACCTTCCTCGCCTGCCGCGCCTTTGGGAACGCGCTCCTCACCCGCGGAGCGGCCGGCTCGATCGTGACGATGTCCTCGCAGATGGGGTCCGTCGGCTATCCCGGTCGCGTCGCCTACTGTGCGACCAAGCACGCGGTGGACGGCATGACCCGAGCCCTCGCCGTCGAGTGGGCGAGCCAGGGCATCCGCGTCAACGCGGTTGCCCCGACCTTCGTGGAGACCCCGCTCACGCGGCAGTGGCTCGAGGACCCGGCCTTTCGCGCTGAGGTGCTCGAGCGCCGTCTGCCCACCCGTGAGCTCGCCCAGGTGCAGGACGTCGCCCACGCCGTGCGCTACCTGGCCTGCGACGCCTCACACAGCGTCACCGGGCACATCCTCAAGGTCGACGGCGGTTGGACCGCGTGGTGAGCCGCGCGGCCGGTGCATGCGCGGACACGCGCTCGCGCTCACGGGTACTCTGGGTATGCAGGACGGATGCTGGGCGCCGGTCGAGCGGCATCCGCCGAATCGTCGACTGATGAAGACCCTCCCGAGAGGTGGAACGTGGCGGAACTCGTAACGCTTCGCGAGGCGATCGCACAGACGGTGCACGACGGGGACAGCGTGGCGCTCGAGGGCTTCACGCATCTGATCCCGTTCGCGGCCGGCCACGAGCTGCTGCGCCAGGGCCGGCGTGAGCTCGAGCTCATCCGCATGACCCCGGATCTGCTGTATGACCAGATGATCGGCGTCGGCTCGGCCCGCCGGCTCGTGTTCTCCTACGGCGGCAACCCTGGCGTGGGGTCGCTGCACCGGTTTCGCGACGCGGTGGAGAACGGGTGGCCGCGGGCGATCGAGGTCGAGGAGCACTCGCACGCGGGGATGGCGAACCGATACGTCGCCGGGGCGTCGAAACTGCCGTTCATGGTGATGCGCGGCTACACGGGCACGGATCTCGCGGCCCACACGAATGTGCGGCCCATCGCCTGTCCGTTCACGGGCGAGGAGTTGACGGCGGTGCCGGCGCTGCGACCGGACGTGAGCATCGTGCACGCGCAGGAGGCCGACCACGAGGGCAACGTCCAGCTGTGGGGCATCCCGGGAGTGCAGAAGGAGGCGGTGCTCGCGGCCTCCCGCTCGGTGGTCACGGTCGAGCGGATCGTCGAGCGGATCGTCCCGCGAGCCGGTGGTGTGGTGATCCCGGGCTGGGTGATCGACTTCGTCGCCGAGGCGCCGGGCGGGTCGCAGCCCTCCTACGCGCTCGGCATCACCCAGCGCGACAACGACTTCTACCGCGAGTGGGACGCGATCAGCCGTGACCGTGACCGGTTCCGGGCGTGGATGGAGGAGCGCGGCCTCTGGAGCGGCGCCGGGCTGACCGAGGTGGCGTCGTGACCGCGAACGGCGAGACGGCGGAGTACTCGGGCGGTGAGCTGCAGACGATCGTGGCGGCGCGAACCCTGATCGGGAAGCGGTCATGCTTCATCGGTGTCGGCCGGCCGTCCACCGCGGCGCTCCTGGCCCGGATGGTGCACAACCCGAAGCTCGTGCTCGTCTATGAATCCGGCACGATCGGAGCGAAGCCATACCGCGTGCCGCTCTCGATCGGTGACGGGGAGCTCGCGGAGACGGCGGACCTCGTCGTGTCGGTCCCGGAGATGTTCAACTACTGGATCGGCCCGGGACAGGTCCAGGTGGCCTTCCTCGGGGCGGCTCAGGTCGACCCGCAGGCGAACCTGAACTCGACGGTGATCGGTGATTACCGGCACCCGAAGACGCGCCTGCCCGGCGCGGGCGGGGCACCCGAGATCGCCACCGGCTGCGAGGAGGTGGTGGTGATCGCGCCGCACTCCACGCGGACCTTCGTGCCGCGACTGGACTTCAAGACGACCCGGGGCGAGCGGACGACGACCGTCATCACCGATCTCGGCGTGCTCACGCCGATCGAGGGGGAGCTCACCCTCACCGCGATTCACCCGGGCGTCACCGTGGAACAGGCGCGGGAACACACGGGCTGGGATCTCCGGGTGGCGGATAACGTGCAGGTGTCGGCGGCGCCGACCGCCGAGGAACTCACAGCCCTCAGAGAGCTGGTGTCAAGATGAGGCCGGGGAGCGCCGGTCCGCGTCGGCGTCGGCTCACGGGCCGGCAGTCAGGAGAACGATGAGCACCGCAGAGCGTGATCAGGGGCGGGAGACCGGGCAGGACGAGGTCCGCCAGATCTACGACCCGGTGGCGGACACGCCGTCCCGGTACCGGCGCAGCCCGCCGGAGGCGAACCCGCCGCTGGACTATCCCCCGTACAAGTCCACGCAGACCCGCCATCCGAAGCAGCCGTTGGTCTACCTGCCCCACACGGTCACGGAGATCACCGGCCCGCAGTTGCAGCAGGCGGTCCGGCTTGCTCCGACCGACAGCGACCTGACGGTCCAGCATGGCGGCGAGCCGATCGGCGAGCGGATCATCGTCTCCGGTCACGTGTATGACACCGAGGGCAAGCCGCTGCGGGGCACGCTCGTCGAGATCTGGCAGGCGAACGCGGCCGGGCGCTACGCCCACCGATGGGATCGCTGGGCCGCCCCGCTCGACCCGAACTTCACGGGCGCCGGGCGCTGCGAGACCGACGCCAACGGCCGCTACGAGTTCACGACGATCCGTCCCGGCCCGTATCCGTGGGGCAACCATTACAACGCGTGGCGGCCGGCGCACATCCACTTCTCGGTGCTCGGTCGTGCGTTCACGCAGCGTCTCGTCACGCAGATGTACTTTCCCGACGATCCGTTCTTCCCCTACGACCCGATCTTCAACTCGGTCCGGGACGAGCGGGCGCGCCGGCGGATGATCTCGACGTTCAACATTCACGAGACCCGCCCGAACTGGGCCCAGGCGTTCAACTGGGACATCTATCTGCGGGGCCCCGCGGCGACGCCGTTCGAGGAGGCGTTCTAGATGATCTTCGAGGTCACCCCCTCCCAGACCGTCGGTCCGTACTTCGCCATCGGGATGCCCTACGAGGGCGGCCACCTGATCGTCCCGGAGGGCACGCCCGGCGCCATCACCATCACCGGCACCGTCTATGACGGCCGCGGCGAGGTCATCCCCGACCATCTGATCGAGTTCTGGCAGCCCGACGGCGACGGACGCTTCGTCGACGTCCACGGCTACGGGGAACGGTCGACGCTCGACGGGTTCCGCGGCTTCGGCCGCTACGGCGTGGAGGATGGCGACGGGACCTACCGCATGCTCACCGTCAAGCCCGGCCGCGTGCCCGGCCCCGGTGCCGGTGCGCTGCAGGCGCCCCACATCGACGTCACCCTGTTCGCGCGCGGGATGCTCAACCGTGTCGTGACGCGCATCTACTTCGCCGACGAGGCCGAGGCGAACGCCGCCGACGCGGTGCTCCAGACGGTGCCGGCGGCTCGCCGCCACACGCTGCTGGCGCAGCCGGTCGACGGGGGCTACCGGTTCGACATCCACCTCCAGGGCGCGGACGAGACGGTCTTCTTCGACCTCTGATCGCCGTGTCGTCCGACCTCTTCGCCGGAACCTACGCACGCGGCGGCGTCGCCGACGCCGTCACCGGTCCGGCGTGGGTGCAGGCGATGGTCGAGGTCGAGAGCGCCCTGGCGGCGGCCTGCGTCGACGAGGGCCTGATTGAGCCGCAGGCCGGCGCGGCGATCCTGGCGTCCCTGCGGGACGGCCCCGTCGATGCGGCGGCCATCGCTGAGCAGGCCGCGGATCATGCCTCCGTCGTCATCCCGCTCGTGCGCATTCTGCGCGAGCGGGTCGGATCCCCGTTCGCCGACTCCGTTCACCTCGGCGCCACCAGCCAGGACATCCTCGACACCGCGGCGATGCTCCTCGCCCGCCGGGCGATCGACGTGATCCTCGCCGACGGCGATACGGCGATGCACGGCGCCGCCGCGCTCGCCGCAGCGCACCGCGGCACCCCGATGCTCGGACGCACCCTGCTGCAGGCCGCGCTGCCCACGTCGTTCGGGCTCGTGGCGGCCGGTTGGATGGTGGGGATCGAGCGGGGCAGGGTCGAGCTGGAGCGCGTGCGCGACGGCGCGCTCGCCGTGCAGATGGGCGGTCCGGTCGGAACGCGCGCACCGGAGATCGCGGCGCGAGTCGCCGCGAGCCTCAACCTCGCGGAGCCCGTGCTGGCCTGGCACACCGAGCGCACGCGGGTCGCCCAGCTCGCCGGCGCGCTCGGTGCGCTCGCCGGGGTCGCCGCCAAGGTCGCTCGGGACGTCACCCTGATGGCGCAGACGGAGGTGGGCGAGCTGCGCGAGGGTGGTGCGGGTCGTGGCGGGTCCTCGGCCATGGCACACAAGCGCAACCCGGTCGCCGCGGTGTCCGTGGTGGCCTGCGCGCGCCGGGTGCCCGGCCTGGTCGCCACGCTGATGGCGGGAATGGAGCAGGAGCAGCAGCGGGCGGCGGGCGCCTGGCAGGCCGAGTGGGGCACGCTCACCGATCTGCTGACCCTCACCGGCTCCGCGGTCGCCTGGCTCGCCGACCTGCTCGCTCACCTCGAGGTCGACCCCGAGCGGATGCGCGCCAACCTCGCCGCCCTGGCGGCGACCGGCGTCAGCCTCGCGGCGCGACCCGAGCCTCTGGTCGCCGACGCCGAGCGGCTCGTCGACCGCGCCCTGGAGGCGGTTCGCCGGTGAGCGGGCTGCGTCTCAACCACCGGGCGGTCGGCCCGCCGGACGCGCCGGTGCTCGTGCTCGGCAACTCCCTCGGCACGAACCTCTCGATGTGGGAGCCGCAGCTGCCCGCGCTGAGCGCGTCCCACCGCGTTGTCGTCTTCGACCAGCGGGGACATGGCGACTCGCCGGTGCCGCCCGAGCCGTACACGATGCGGGACCTCGGCCAGGACATCGTCGACCTGCTCGACACGCTGGAGGTGGAGCGCGCCTCCTACGTGGGGCTGTCGATCGGCGGCATGGCCGGGATCTGGCTCGCCGCCAACGCGCCGGGCCGATTGGACCGGCTCGTGCTGATGTGCACCTCCGCATACGCGCCGCCGGCGTCCCGCTGGCGGGAGCGTGCCGCCACCGTGCGGGCGGCGGGCACCGTCGCCGCCGTTGCCGATGCCGTGGTCGAGCGGTGGTTCACCCCGACCTGGGCGACCGCGCATCCCGAGGTCGTCGCGGCCCACCGCGCGATGATCGCCGCGACCGACCCCGAGGGGTACTGTGGCTGTTGCGAGGCGATCGCGAACATGGATCTGCGTCCACTGCTGCCCGCCATCTCGGCCCCGACGCTCGTCATCGGCGCGCTCGACGACCTGGCGCTCCCGCCCGACCATCAGCGCCTCATCGCGGAATCGATCCCGGGAGCCCGCCTCGAGCTCGTCGCCGACGCCGCCCACATCGCCAGCACCGAGCAGCCGGAGCGCGTCAGCCGGCTGATCCTGGAACATCTCGGCCGATGACCGACGACGAGCTCTTCCGCCAGGGCATGGAGGTGCGCCGGGCCGTGCTCGGCGACGAGCACGTCGACCGCGCGAGCGCCGGCGCGAGCGAGTTCAGCGCGCCATGGCAGGAGTTCATCACCCGTCACGCGTGGGGGGCCGTCTGGACTCGGCCGGGACTCGATCGCCGCACTCGCAGCGCCGTCACCCTGAGCGTGCTGACGGCGCTCGGACGGGAGAACGAGATCGCGATGCACGTCCGCGCCGCCCTGCGCAACGGGCTGACGCGCGAGGAGATCCGCGAGGTGCTGATCCACACGGCGGTCTACGCCGGGGTGCCGGCCGCCAACGTGGCCGTCGGCATCGCCCAGCGCGTGTTCGACGAACCGGACCCGCCGGACGCCGATCTCGACTAGACGGCGGTATCGCGCTCGCTGCCCTGGTCGCCGGCGGCCGGCGGACCGGCGCACGCCAAGCGCAGGTCGCCTTCCTACCCTTCTGCGAGATGAACGAGCCAGAGACACCCATCACCGAGTCCGCGACGAGCCACCTGGGAACCAAGGTGCCCTTGATCGCGGCCGCCTTCTGGATCCTCAAGCTGTTGACGACCGGCACGGGCGAGGCGGTGTCGGACGGGCTCGCGCAGCAGAGCATCCCCCTCGCCGCGTTCGTCGGCATCTTCGGTCTCGCGCTGGCCCTCTGGCTGCAGCTTCGCCAGCGCCGGTACCGCGCGCCCCACTACTGGTTCGCGGTGATGATGGTGGCGGTCTTCGGAACGATGGCGGCCGACGGCATTCACCGCGGCGCCGGGATCCCGTACGCGGTGACCACTCCAGCCTTCGCGCTGCTCACCGGGTTCGTCTTCTGGCACTGGTACCGCTCGGAGGGCACGCTCTCGATTCACAGCATCAACACCCGGCGGCGTGAGCTCTACTACTGGACGGCCGTGCTGTGCACCTTCGCCCTGGGCACGGCCGCCGGCGACCTCACCGCCTACCAGCTGAACTGGGGCTTCTGGCCGTCCGCCCTCCTGTTCGCCGGGGCATTCGCCATACCGGCGGTTGGCTGGTGGCGCCTGCGCTGGAACCCGATCCTCGCGTTCTGGCTGGCGTACATCGTCACGCGCCCGCTCGGAGCGTCCTTTGCCGACGGCTTCAGCAAGCCGACGGCCGGGGGGCTCAACCTGGGCGATCCCGCCGTCGGCCTCGTCGGTCTGGTGGTCTTTGCGCTGCTGGTCGCCTGGGTGACCGTCACCCGGCGGGACGTGCAGCCGGACGGCTCCGTCGAGCCGGGCGCCGCGATCCACCTGCGGCGGGTGCCGCCGCCGCGCCGGTCGCTCGCCCCCGAGGCCGAATAGGGCGTCTGGGGCATGCTCGCCACGGTCAGGCGCCAAGATGCGTGATGTGGCGGACTTCTCGGACGAGCCCCTGTTCACCTGGCTCAACCAGCGGGTCGAACGCATCAGTCGGTTGAGTGCGCGGCATCCGCTGCTCGTCGACGGCACGCTCGCGACCTGCGCCGCGACCGCGAGCGTGATCGGCCTCGCGATCCAGCATCGGGTCACGCCGGCGATGCTCGCCTTCTGCGCCGCCCTGTGCGCCCCGCTTCTCCTCCGGCATCGAGCCCCGCGCGCCACCTACGCCGCCGTCGCGCTGGTCGCGCTGCTGCAGTGGTTCCTGTCAGGACCCCAGCTCGCCGACGTCGCGGTGCTGATCGCGCTCTATTGGGTCTGCCTCGAGTGCGACGCGACGTCGATCCTGGCCGCCGTCGTCGTCGCCGAGGTGGGCGCGATCATGCTCGCGCTGCGGTGGGAGGCCCGGGAGGAGTTCAAGTACTGGTGCGGAGTGACGGGCCTGACCGTGGCCGCGGCCGCCGTCGGTCTGATGATCCGTCAGCGCCGCGAGCTGCTCGAGTCGCTGCGCGAGCGGGCCGCGCGGCTCGAGCGCGAGCGGGACCAGCAGGCCGAGCTCGGCGCGGCGGCGGAGCGTGCGCGGATCGCGCGGGAGATGCATGACATCGTCTCGCACAATCTGACCGTGATGATCGCGCTCGCCGACGGCGCGCGATACGCGCTCGAGGCCTCGCCGGCCCAGGCGGCGGGCGCCATCGAGCGATGTTCGGCGACCGGGCGTCAGGCGCTCGTGGAGATGCGGCGCCTGCTCGGCGTGCTGCGCGGTGAGTCCACCGCCGGCCCGTTCGAGCCACAACCGACGCTCGATCGTCTCGACGAGCTGATCGCTCGGGTGCGGGAGGCCGGTATCTCCGTTGCGGTGGAGACCGACGGAGACCTCCGTGAGCTCGCCCCGGGCGTCCAGCTCGCCGTCTTCCGCGTCGCCCAGGAGGCGCTCACCAACACGCTCAAGCACGCCGAGCGGCCCACCTCAGCCCACGTCGGGCTGCGCTGTCGGGGCGGGCAGGTCGAGCTCGATGTCACCAACTCCGGTCCGGGCGCCGGATCGGGCCCGGCGCCGTCCCGCCCCCGGGCGTCCTCCGACGGGCGCGGGCTCCTCGGCATGCGCGAGCGGGCGCTCCTCTACGACGGGGAGCTCGAGGCGGGCCCGACGCAGGACGGTGGCTGGCGCGTGCATCTGCGTCTGGACGCCGGTGCGGCCACCCCGAGCGTCGGGGCGAGCGCTCCGGTCGGCCCGGTGGGGGTGGTGTAGCGGTGTCGGTCTCGATCCTCCTCGCCGACGATCAGGAGCTGATGCGGATGGCGTTCCGGATGGTGATCGAGAGCCAGCCGGATCTTCGGGTGGCCGGCGAGGCGGCGAACGGCCTTGACGCCGTCACCCAGGTGCACGAGCGTCAGCCCGCGGTCGTCCTGATGGACGTGCGGATGCCCGTGATGGATGGGGTCGAGGCGACCCGGCGGATCGTCGAGTCCGGCAGCGGCGCGCGCGTGATCATCCTGACCACCTTCGACCTCGACGAGTACGTCTATGCCGGGCTCCGCGCGGGGGCAAGCGGCTTCCTGCTCAAGGATGCCCAGCCGGCCGAGCTGCTGGCCGCGATCCGGGCGGTGGCGAGCGGCGACGCGGTGGTGGCGCCGAGCATCACGCGGCGCCTGCTCGACGCCTACGCCCACCGCCTTGGGGCCCCGGGCACGGATCCGGTCGAGCGGCTCGCGCCCGACCAGCGGGAGCGGCTCGAGCAGCTCACCCCGCGGGAACGCGAGGTGCTCCTGCTCGTTGCGCGCAGCCTGTCCAACGCTGAGATCGCCGACCAGCTCGTCCTCTCGGAGGCGACGGTCAAGTCGCACGTCGGCCGCATCCTCGCCAAGCTCGAGCTGCGCGATCGCGTTCAGATCGTCGTCTTCGCCTACGAGTCGGGTCTGGTCACGCCATCGCGCGGCTGACGGGATCGGCCCGCGGCCCTCGGCGGCACGGCGTCGACCGGCGCCCGATCAGCCGGGTACCGGCGCCGTCGTCTCGCGCTCCACCAGGCGGGTGGCGAGCTCGACGTGCAGGGCTTCGATCCGCTGGCTCTGCAGCAGTCGGACGAGCTGGGCGACCGCCATCCGTCCCATCTCCGCCAGCGGTTGCCGCACCGTCGTCAGGGCTGGGAACATGATCGATGCCTCGTAGGTGTCGTCGAAGCCGACCACCGAGATGTCCTCCGGGCAGCGCAGGCCGTGTTGGCGGATCGCCTGGAGGGCGCCGATGGCGAGCATGTCGTTGAAGGCGAAGATGGCTGTCGGAGGCTCGTCGAGTGCCAGCAGCTGCTGGGTCGCCGCGCGGCCGCCGTTGTCACGAAAGTTCGAGTCGATCTGCAGGGCTGGGTCGGGGGCGATCCCCGCCTCGCCGAGCGCGCCGCGGTAGCCACGGAGCCGCTCCTCCGTGGCGATCCACCCGTGTGGACCGGTGATGGCGGCGATGCGGCGGTGCCCGAGCCTGAGCAGGTGCTCGGTCGCCTCGCGGGCGCCCGAGAGGTGCGAGGCGGACACCGTCGGGACGCGCTCGTCCGGGGCCATCCGCGGGTCGACGATCACGAACGGGTACCCCTGTTCCTGCAGGGCCGCCAGTTCCTCGTGCGATTCCTCCGGGAGGATCAGGATCGCACCGTCGGTGGTGCCATGGCGCAGGCGCTGCAGCAGCGTCACCTCGCGGTCGTGCTCGTGCAGGGTGGGGCAGAGGACCATCGGGATCTCGTGCTCGTAGAAGGCCTCACCGATCCCGGCGAGGATCTCCGAGAAGTACGAATGGTGGATCAGCGGGAGCGTCACGCCGACCAGGCCGCTGTGCATCCCGCTCAGCGGCGGGCGTGCGACGGTGTAGCCGTACGTCGTCACGACCTGCAACACCCGCTCGCGCACGGTCTCTGACACCTCCGGGCGTCCGTTGATGACGCGTGACACCGTGGCCGGTGAGACCCCGGCGAGTTTCGCCACGTCGCGGATCGTCAGGCGCCCGTGCGCATTCCCGTTCCCAACCGTTGTGATCTCCGCCACAAGGCGTATTCAAGCACAGATGGTGAAACAGTTTCAGAAACTTTCCGGCTTGACAGGGCAGAAACGTTTCGGCTAGCGTTGCCGACGAGAGGAGTCGGAGAGGTAATGGCTTTCATCGCAAGACGCTTGGCGTTCTATGTCGTGGCCGTGTGGGCCGCGGTCACGATCAACTTCCTGATCCCGCGGATCATGCCCGGCAACGCGATCGACGCGGTGCTCGGACGCTTCCAGAACCTCACCCCGCAGGTGGTCAAGTCGCTGGAGGTCCAGTTCGGGTTCCACCCGAAGGGGACGATCTTCAGCCAGTACCTGCAGTACTGGGGCGACGTCCTGCATTTCAACCTCGGCGTCTCGACCAGCCAGTATCCGACCCACGTCTCGACGATCATCGGGCAGACGCTGCCCTGGACGCTGGCCCTGGTGGGCGTCGCGACGATCCTGAGCTTCGCCATCGGCACGCTGCTCGGCGTGGTGGCCGCCTGGCGCCGGGGCGGCTGGCTCGACCGCGCGCTGCCGGCGCTGACGCTGCTGCAGGCGACCCCGTACTTCTTCCTGGCTCTCCTGCTGATCTACCTGTTCGCGATCCAGCTGAAGTGGCTGCCGTTCGGCCAGGGGTACGCGCTCGGCCTCACCACCGGGTTCAACTGGCCCTTCATCTCGAGCGCGATCACCCATTCGATCCTGCCGGCCCTGACGATCATCGCCACCTCGATCGGCGGCTGGATGCTCCAGATGCGCAATGTGATGCTGACGACGATCTCCGAGGACTACATCCTCGTCGCGCAGGCCAAGGGCCTCTCGGCTCGCCGGGTGATGCTCACCTACGGTGCCCGCAACGCGATCCTGCCCAACATCGCGGGGTTTGCGCTCTCGCTCGGGTTCGTGGTCGCCGGGGCGCTCGTCATGGAGATCGTCTTCTCCTATCCCGGCGTCGGCTTCACCCTCTACAACGCCGTGACCTCGAACGACTACCCGCTGATGCAGGGCATCTTCCTCGTGATCTCGATCGCCGTCCTGTCGGCCTCGCTGCTCGCTGACATCGCCTACGCCGTGGCCGATCCCCGGGCACGCACGCGGAGCGCGTTCTGATGACCGTCGGTCACCTGCCGACGGACACGGAGGCGACCTCCGTCGCCGCCCCGACGGTCCGGCTCGGCGTCAGCGCCTGGATGCTCAGCCTCGGGGCGTTCCGCGGCCGCCTCCCCCTCAAGGCGCAGGTCGGTCTGGTGATCCTCGCGCTCTACATCCTCGTGGCGATCATCGGGCCCTGGGTTGCGCCCTACGACCCGAACGCGACGACCACCCAGGCCGTGCCGGAGGCGCCGAACCTCCACCATCTGCTCGGCACGAGCGCCACCGGCGGGGACGTGCTCTCGCAGATCCTCATCGGCACCCGCGCCACCGTCGTCCTGGGCCTGATGACCGGCGTGATCGCCACGATCCTCTCCGTGCTCGTCGGCACCGCCGCCGGCTACCTCGGGGGGTATGCCGACGAGGGGCTGTCGCTCGTCTCGAACGTCTTCCTGGTGATGCCCGCCCTGCCGCTGCTGGTGGTGATCCTCGGCTACCTGCCACACACGGGCGAGCTGCCCACCGCCATCGTCCTGAGCGTGCTCGGCTGGGCCTGGGGCGCCCGGGTGATCCGCGCCCAGACGCTCTCCCTGCGCAACCGCGACTTTGTCCTCGCGGCCAGGGAGGTCGGGGAGCGACCGTGGCGGATCATCGCCTTCGAGCTGCTGCCCAACCAGATCGGGCTGATCGCGGCGAGCTTCGTCGGGACCGTGCTCTACGCGATCCTCACCTCGGTGGCGCTCGCCTTCCTCGGCATCACGAACTTCAGCGACTGGAACTACGGGGACATCCTCTACTGGGCCCAGAGCGGAAGCGCCGTCGAGCTCGGCGCCTGGTGGTGGTACGTGTTCCCCGGCGTCGCCGTGGCGGTGCTCGGCATGAGCCTGGTCCTCATCAACTTCGGACTCGACGAGCTCTCCAATCCACGGTTGCGTTCCTCTCGGAGTCTGCGCAAGCTCGGCCGCCGCAACTGGCGCCCCGCCGACCCGACGCCCGTCATTCGTGACTACGCGGAGGGATCGCTGTGAGCACCGCGAGCGAGCCGGGAACCCCGTGGACGGCGTCGGCCGATCGGGGCAGCGCCGCTCCCCGTCCGGACGGCCCTGGACGCGACCGCGAGGGAACCCGTTCCGCGGGTCCGGTGCTCGACATCCAGGGACTTGGCATCAGCTACCGCTCCGACCTCGGTGACGTCCGCGCGGTGCGCAACGTCGATCTGGCGCTGCATCCGGGCAGAATCGTCGGCCTCGCCGGTGAGAGCGGCTGTGGCAAGTCGACGCTCGCATACGGCGCGGTGCGGCTGCTGCGCCCGCCCGCGATCATCACGGCCGGCAGCGTCACCTATCACGGTCGCCGGCTCGCCGACGGCCACCCGAACGGGTTCGACGTGCTCGCCGCCGACGACGAGGGACTGAAGGCGATCCGCTGGCGGGAGATCGCGATCGTGTTTCAGAGCGCGATGAACGCGCTCAACCCGGTCCTGCGGATCGAGGACCAGATCATCGACGGCATCCGCGCGCATCTCCCGGTCTCCGACGAGCAGGCGCGGGCCCGCGCCCGCGAGCTGATCGAGATGGTCGGCATCACACCGGACCGCTTGCAGGCCTATCCCCACGAGCTCTCCGGCGGCATGCGCCAGCGCGTGATGATCGCCATGGCCCTCTCGGTCGACCCCGAGGTCGTGATCATGGACGAGCCGACCACCGGTCTGGACGTGATCGTGCAGAAGGAGATCCTCAAGGAGGTGCTCGAGCTGAAGGAGCGGCTGGGCTTCGCCGTGCTCTTCATCACGCACGACCTTTCGCTGCTCCTCGAGATCGCCGACCAGGTCGTCGTCATGTACGCCGGCCAGGTGGTGGAGACGGCGCCCACGGCCGATGTGCGCATCGGCGGCGCCCACCCGTACACGCGGGGATTGCTCGGGTCGTTCCCGCGCCTGCGGGGTCCGCGGGTGCAGCTCACCGGCATCCCCGGGAGCCCGCCGGATCTGCGGGGCGCCCTGCGTGGCTGCCCGTTCCACCCGCGGTGCGCCTTTGCGCAGGACGCCTGCCTGCAGATCGACATGTCGCTCTCTGAGGTACCGGGCATGGGGCCGGGCCACCTCACGGCCTGCCCGTTCGTCGCGCCGAATGAGCCGCTCCCCGAGGCGGCTCGGGCGATCGACCGCGCCACGGGCGTACCGGCCGCCGATGGCGCCGACGCGACCGAGCTGGTGCTCGCCGGGATCGATCTGCGCAAGGATTACGGCGGCGGCCGCCGCGGCGCCGTCGTCTCCGCGGTCAAGGGCGTCTCGCTCGAACTGCACCGCGGTCGGGTCGTCGCGCTCGTCGGCGCGAGCGGCTCGGGCAAGAGCACGATCGCCAAGCTGCTCTCGGGTCAGGAGAAGCTCACCGGGGGCAGCATCCGGCTCGACGGGCGCGAGATCGACCCGTCGACCCGCGGTGCGTTCCGCACCTACAAGAGCGAGGTGCAGATGGTCTTCCAGGACCCGTTCGCCTCGCTCAACCCGCTCCACACCGTTCGCTACCACCTGCAGCGGGCGCTCGCCATCCACGCGAGTCGGACCGGACGCACGCCGTCCGCGGCGGAGATCGATCGACTCCTCGGCCAGGTGAAGCTGGGCCCGGTCGAGAAGTTCCGCGACGCGTACCCGCATGAGCTCTCGGGCGGTCAGCGTCAGCGGGTCTCGATCGCCCGCGCTCTGGCGGCGGAGCCGCGCGTGCTGCTCGCCGACGAGCCGGTGTCGATGCTCGACGTCTCGATCCGGCTGGAGATCCTCGACCTGATCGCCGAGCTGCGCACGAAGTTCCAGCTGGCGATCCTCTACATCACGCACGACATCGCCTCGGCGCGGTACTTCGCCGACGAGATCCTCGTGATGCACCACGGGGAGATCGTCGAGCGCGGGCCGGCGGAGCAGCTCGTGCAGCACCCGACCCATCCCTACACCCAGCTTCTGATCGCGTCCTCCCCCGACCCGGACACCTTCGCGTCCGAGATTCCGGAACAGGCGGCGGTCCTCGCCCGGGAGGGTCTCGAGAAGGAGGTCGCCGCGGATTAACGCGAGGACAACCGGGAGCCGGCGCCCCCGCTCAAAGAGCAAGGAGCGCCTAACCCCGCCAGTGCAGCATCCGCGTCAGCCTTGGAACCGGGACGCGGACATCCAATGACCAGCAGTACCTATGTATCAAAGGAGGAGGTGCTCGCTCGATGAAGCGAATCCTCAATAGCAGGTCAGTCGCCGGCGCTCTTGCCGTCGGCGCATCGGTTGCAGTTGGCGCCATGAGCGCCGCTCCGGCTCTCGCCAAGGGTCAGGCCCACACGGCCAGCTCGAGCGCGTTGAGCGTCGAGTCCAGCCCGGTCGGCCAGGCGAACGGCTTCAATCCGTTCGTTCCCACCGCGGCCTCGTCGATCGTCGGCGCAACGTCGTTCATCTATGAGCCGCTGTTCCAGTCCAACATCCTCAAGCCGGGTCAGTACTACCCGTTCCTGGCGACGAAGTACGCGTGGGGCGACCGTGGCAGGTCGCTCACCTTCACGATCCGCAAGGGCGTCAAGTGGTCCGACGGCACCGCCTTCGGTCCGGCCGACGTCGCCTTCACGTACAACCTGATCAAGAACAATCCGTCGATCAACGGTGGCGGCCTCACGATCTCGAGCGTGAAGACCTCCGGGGACACGGTGACGCTGCACTTCCCGACACCGCAGTACGCGAACTTCCAGCAGATCGCGGCGACGGTGTACATCGTGCCGCAGCATCAGTGGCAGAACGCCGGGAACCCGGCGACGTTCGCGGACACCCAGCCGATCGGCACGGGGCCCTACACCGTCCAGAGCGTCGGCGCGAGCGGTCTCGTCCTGACGGCGAACAACGGATACTGGGGCGGCCCGTTCGGCGGGCACGGCGCGCCGGCCGTGAAGACGGTGCAGTTCCCGACCCTCAGCAGCAACACGTCGGCACTGTCCGCCCTGCTGACCAACCAGGTCGACTGGGCCGGCAACTTCATCGCCGGCGTGAAGAAGGCGTTCGCGGGTAAGCCGCTCGTCTTCTGGTCGCCGCCGCTGAACACGAACTCGCTGGAGCCGAACCTCCACGAGTGGCCGACCAACCAGCTCCCCGTCCGCCAGGCGATCAGCCTCGCCATCAACCGCAAGGCGATCGCGACGCAGGGCGAGGGTGGTGAGCAGCCCGTGGCGATCAACGCCAGCGGACTGACGCTGCCGGTGTTCCAGAAGTTCATGGCGCCCTCGGTCAAGAAGTACTCGCTGAGCGCGAACGCGAACCCGAAGGCGGCCGAGCACGTGCTCGAGGCGGCCGGTTACACCAAGAAGGGCAAGTGGTTCGCCCTGCACGGCAAGATCGTCAAGATCACCATCACCGATCCGGCCGCCTACAGCGACTATGCCGCCGATGATCAGATCGTGGCGAACGACCTGAAGGCCGCCGGCATCGACGCGTCCTTCAACGGCCTGGCCGTCAACCAGTGGAACACCGACATGGCCACCGGCAACTTCCAGCTCACGATGCACTGGTCGCAGACGAGCGTTGCCCCGTTCCAGCTCTACAACGACTGGCTCAACAGCGCGCTCGCCACGAAGAACAATCGCGCCGGGAACTTCGAGGGCCTGAAGAACCGGGCGATCGACACGGACCTGACGAAGCTGGCCGCCGCCGGCACCGTCGCCCAGCAGGTGAAGGATCTCGCGCCGATCGAGACCTACGTGGCGACCAACCTGCCGGTCATCCCGACGGTGTATGGCGTCTCGTGGGGCGAGTACAACACCGGCACGTTCACCGGCTGGCCGACCCCGAGCAATGAGTACGAGACGGCGCAGCCGGCCGCGCCGTTCAACGAGGTCGTGGTCCTCCACCTCAAGCCGAAGGCCTGAGCCTCCGCCTGCCCCCTCCGACCCCGCCTCGAGCGGGGCGGAGGGGTCGGGACCCTTCACATCAACTGTCTGAGGAGAAGTACATGAACAGCCTCACGCCTGGAGGCGCAGAGGGCCCACGCCGTTTTCCCGACGGCTTCGTCTGGGGGGTCGGCACCTCCTCCTACCAGATCGAGGGCGCCGTGAACGTCGACGGTCGGGGGCCCTCGATCTGGGATGTCTTCACACACGCGCCGGGGACGATCAACCGCGGCGACACGGGCGACGTCGCCTGCGACTCGTACCACCGGCTCGACGACGACATCCGGCTGCTGACCGAGCTCGGCGTCGGGGCGTACCGCTTCTCCGTCTCCTGGTCGCGCGTGCTGCCCTCCGGCGGTGGCGCGGTGAATCAGCCGGGGCTCGACTACTACCGTCGGCTCGTCGAGGCGCTCAACGAGAACGGGATCAAGCCCGTGGCGACCGTCTACCACTGGGACCTGCCGCAGGCCCTCGAGGACCGGGGCGGTTGGGGCGCGCGCGACACCGCGAAGCGGCTCGGGGAGCTCGCCCAGGTGCTGGCCGAGGCGATCGGTGATCAGGTCGCCATGTGGATCACGATCAACGAGCCGCTCCAGACCGTGCGCCAGGGCTACATCACCGGCACCCACGCCCCCGGCCACCGGGATCTCACGCTCGCCTCGGCGGCGATCCACCATGTCCTGCTCGGCCACGGCTACGCGCTGCAGGCGATCCGCGCTCAGCTGCCCGATGCCGTCATCGGACCGACGATGGATCCGCAGCCGTTCCACGCGCTCGACGCCGCCGCGCAGCCGGCGGCCGACGCGCTCGACGCCGAGTACAACCGGGTGTACCTCGACCCCGTCTTCCGGGGCGTCTACCCGGCCGACCTGCGCGCCGACCTGCGGCCGCCGGAGACCCTGATCGCCGACGGGGACATGGCGCTCATCTCCGCTCCGATCGACTTCTTCGGACTCAATTACTACCGTCCGCATTACCTGCGCCGCGGCGACTGGGCCGATCTGCGGCTCGGCGAATCCCCGGTGTCCGGACACCCCGGCGTCGTCCAGTACCTCCCGCCCGAGATGCCGCGCACGGTCATGGGCTGGCCGATCGTGCCCGACGGGCTGCGCGACCTGCTCATCCGCCTGCACGAGGAGAGCGGCGGGCTCCCCATCCACATCACCGAGAACGGCTGCGCCGCCGATGACTACCTCACGCCGGAAGGCACGGTCGAGGACCAGGAGCGCGTCGAGTTCATCCACGGGCATCTGGGCGCGGCCCTGGAGGCGATCGATGCCGGGGTGAACGTGGCCGGGTACTTCCACTGGTCGCTGATGGACAACTTCGAGTGGGCGGAGGGATATCGCCGGCGCTTCGGCCTGCACTACGTCGACTTCCCGTCGGGCCGCCGGATCGCGAAGCGCAGCGCCCAGTTCTACCGGCAGGTGGCGCTCGCGGGGCAGCTGCCGCCGACACCCGAGATCTCGTTCGAGGCAGCTGCACCCGAGGTGCCCCAGGCTTCCGCGGCCGTCTGAGGCTGCGGCGCACCGGCGCGGAGCTCCTCCTCTCTCCCGCGCCGGCGCTCACCGGCCGTCGGACCACCCGGTCCGGCGGCCGGTGAATCGGCGGCGGTCGGATCGGCACGACGACTCGCCGGATGGCCGGCCCCCGCACCGGCCGCGACCGGGTGGTCGGCGGCCCCCGGCGCAAGGTGGCGCCCGCGGCGGACGATAATGGGGAGGATGCCGGAGGCACCGCTCGATCCATACGCCGTCCTGGGCGTTTCCCCGGAGGTCTCCGACCGGGACCTCCGTCGCGCCTACCGCGCGCTCGTCCAGCGCCACCATCCCGACCATAACGGCGGGTCGCCCGAATCCACCCGGCGCTTCGCCCAGATCCAGAGCGCCTATGCGGCGGTGGGAGAGCTGCGCCGCCAGAGCGCCGGCGCCCCAACCCCTCCGGCGGCCGCCGCCGATCCCGGCGTCGAGGCCCGCATCGCCGATCTCGAGCGCGAGCTCGCGCTCCAGCGTGAGGCCGAGCGCCGCCGGATGCAGGAGCGGGCGAGGCTCGCCCGCGAGCAGGCCGCTCGCCGCGTGGCCCCGGCGGATCAGCCGCGGCGACGGCCAACTCCGGAGGAGCTCGGTTACTACTCGACCGACGACAGCTTCACGAAGATCATCGACGACGCCGCCGAGCAGCTCGGGCAGCGGTTGAGCGGTGGCGACGCGAAGAAGCAGTTCGCCCAGCGCCTGTCGGACCTCTTCGGGCACGGGGGCTGACCGCCCCACGGCGTGCTCGCGCGCCTCAGGCGGGGTGCCGCTCGGCCTCGGGCACGCCGACCCGCGTCACCGTCGCCGCCCACGCGAGCAGCCCGAGCACCGCCACGGAGGCGCCGAACCCGCACACGGCCGTCCAGCCGTCGGACGCGTAGAGCGCCCCGGTGACCGACGAGCAGAGGACGCCGCCGAGGAAGTACGCGGACATGTACGCGGTCGTGAGCCGGCTGCGCGCGTCGGGGTGCAGACGATAGATCGCGCTCTGGTTGCTGATGTGCGTGCCCTGGGCTCCCAGGTCGAGCACCATGATGCCGAGGATCAGCAACACGATCGACCGGGCGCCGAGGTCGAGCAGCAGCCAGCTGAGGAGCGTCAGTGCCAGGGCGCCTGCCGTGACCGCCCGGCCGTGGCCACGGTCGGCGAGTCGGCCCGCGACCTGGGCGGCCGCGGCTCCGGCCACGCCCGCCAGTCCGAAGAGGCCGATCGTCGCGTTGCCGAAATGGAAGGGGCTGCCGTGCACGCCCGAGAGCAGGAAGGCGATTGACGTCCACAGGATGCTGAATCCGCCAAAGGCGCAGCCGCCGAGCACCATGCGCTGACGCAGCACCGGCTCGCTGCGGATCAGCCGCACGATCGACGCGAGCGCGGCCGGGTATCGCAGGTCGGCCGTCGACTCGAGCCGCGGCAGGGCGCGACGTAGAACCAGCGCGAGCAGCAGCATGGCGAGGGACGCGCAGCCGAACACGCTGCGCCAGCCGAACAGCTCGGCGATCAGCCCGCTCAGCGTCCGCGACAGCAGGACCCCGAAGAGCAGCCCACTCATCACCGTCCCGACGACCCGTCCCCGCTCGTGCGGCGCGGCGAGCTGGGAGGAGAGCGGCACGATGACCTGTCCGATGAAGCTCGCGCCCCCGACGAACAGCACGGCGGCGCTGAACACGCCGAGGTTCGGAGCGACGGCGGCGACACCCTGGCCGACGGCGAGCGCCACAAGGCTGAACGAGATCAGGTTGCGTCGTTCGACCAGATCCCCGAGGGGAACGAGGAAGGCGAGCCCGAGCACGAATCCGATCTGGCTGATCGTGACGAGGAGCCCCGTGGTGGCCGTCCCCACGCCGAAGGCGCGCCCGAGCGTGTGCAGCAGCGGCTGCGCGTAGTACATGTTCGCGACGGCCGCGCCGGTGGTGAAGGCGAAGAGCATCACCATCCGGCGGCTGAGTCCGCCGGAGTCGAGCGGTCGGTCGCTCACGCGATGGTGGTGGCTCGCTTCAGCTGCTCGTCCCGGCTGACGAGCTTCACCCGGGGCCGTCCGCTCGGCTCGCCGAGCGCCCGCTCGTGCGCGTCGATCGCCTCCCACCCGGAGTAGTCGACGACGGCGACCCGGGTCCGCAGGCGCTCGAGCAGCGCCTCGGGCGTGTCGCTCGGGGTCGGCAGCACGCCGGCGGCCACGTCCTCCAGCAGCCGGCCGGTCGTCTCCTGGGCGCACTTCTTGTTCGTGCCGATCACGCCCGACGGCCCGCGCTTGATCCACCCCGCGGCGTACAGCCCGGGGATCGGGGCGCGGGTCTCCGGGTCGAGGACGCGCCCACCCTCGTTCAGGACGGTGGCGCGACGGTCGTCGAAGGGCACGCCGGGGAGCGGCTTGCCCACGTACCCGACGGCACGGAAGACGAGGCCGGTCTCGAGCCGCTCCCGCGCCCCGGTCGGCCGCGCGCGGAGCGTTCCATCCGCGTCGGCCACCAGCTCATTGCGTTCGACCACGAGCGCCTCGACGCGGTCGGTTCCCTCGATCGCCACCGGCGAGGTGAGGAAGCGCAGCACGATCCGCCGGGGCTTCCCGCCGGGCGGGCGCTGCGAGTACTCCCTCAGCGTCTCGACGTTGCGCTGGATCGTCCCGTCCGCCGTCTCGATCAGCGCCGCGCTCGCCGCATCGAGCTCGACGTCGGCCGGGTCGACGATCACGTCGGCGAGCTCGAGGTCGGCCAGTTCGCGCAGCTCCGGGTTGGTGAACGCCGCCTGGGCCGCACCGCGTCGGCCGAGCACGACGATCTCCTCGATGCTGGATCTGCGCAGGAGATCGAGCGAATGGTCGGCGATGTCGGTCACCCGCAGCTCGTCCACGGACAGGGCGAGCATACGGGCCACGTCGAGCGCGACGTTGCCGTTGCCGATCACCACCGCGCGGCGCCCCGAGAGGTCAAAGTCCGTGTCGGCGTAGTCCGGGTGACCGTTGTACCAGGCGACGAACTCCGTGGCCGACTCGCTGCCGGGCAGGTCCTCGCCCTCGATTCCGAGACGGCGGTCGCCCGGCGTCCCCACCGCGTAGAGGACGGCGTGGTACGCGGCCGCGAGCTCCTCGTGCGTGACGTCGGTGCCGACCTCGACGTTGCCGTGAAAGGCGAACCCCGGCATCCGCGCCGTGCGCTCGAACACGCGCGTGACGGACTTGATCTTGGGGTGATCCGGCGCCACGCCGAAGCGCACGAGCCCCCACGGCGTCATCAGCCGGTCGTAGACGTCCACTCGCACCACCGGGTCCTGGCTCGCCAGCAGCTGTCCGGCCGCGTAGAAGCCCGCCGGCCCGGAACCGACGATCGCGACGCGCAGCGGGTGCTCGGTGGAGCCCAGTTCGGCGTTCATAGAACTGAGGGTATCGAGGGTCCGCCCCGACGTTCCGTGCGCCCGGTGCCCGATGTCCCGGCGGGCGTGACTACAGGATGTTGACGGCGCGGGAGACGATCAGGCCGATCGTCACCAGCGAGATGAGCGACTGCAGCCCCATGACCATCTTCGCCTGAACGCTCAGCGGCATCGTGTCGGTGGGGCTGAACGCCGCGGCGTTGGTGAGCGAGACGTAGAGGTAGTCCGCGAACAGCGGACGCCAGCCGGGGCACAGCCGGGTCTCGGTCATCTGTGGGAAGAGGAAGTCCGGACTCGAGTCCAGGCCGGCCGCCCGGCGGCCGGGGCCGCCCCGGTCCATCTCCCAGTACCAGAGCGAGAAGATGAGGATGTTCGTCAGCCAGATCTCGGCGCCGCCGATGATCAGCGAGTGACCGTTCGTCACCTGGCTCTGCAGCAGATGCTTGGCCAGCAGCACGAGCGAGATCCCGTTGGCGACGCTCACCACGCCGGTGAGGCCGAGTGTCAGCACCCGCCCCCTCGAGTGCGGGGCCTCGAGGCGCTGCGGGGAGGCGATGAAGAGCGCGACGAGCACGACCGTCTCGAGGCCGGGCAACACCCAGGTCGGGCCCGCCGTCACCCGCTCGGGGAGCAGCACCTGCAGCACGATGGCCATCAGCGCGGTGAGCTGTGGCGGCCAGTGCGCCTCGCTGCGGCCGGGAGGCGGGTAGTCCGCCACCGGGCTCGGATGACCACCAACTGCGGGATCAGACACGGTAGACAGGGTACGGCCCACCCCGGGCGCCGAACCTATACTTAGCCAGCGACCCCGAGGTAGGAGCCCGGCCTGTGCAGGAGATGGTCATCTATGGCGTGAGCTTCGACATGGTCGGCAAGCAGCCGATCGTGCTGCTGAAGACCGTCGAGAGCAACAAGTTCCTGCCGATCTGGATCGGGCACCCGGAGGCCGCAGCGATCCTGATGAAGCTGCAGGGGGCGTCGACACCGCGGCCGATGACGCACGACCTGCTCTCGGACATGCTCGGGGAGCTCGAGGTCGAGTGCACCCGGGTCTCCGTCACCGAGCTGCGCGAGAACACCTTCTACGCCTCGATCAGCCTGCGCTCGAACGGCCGTGAGCTCGAGATCGACTCGCGGCCGAGCGACGCGCTCGCCCTGGCCGTCCGCTCCGGAGCGCCGATCTTCGCCGCCGACGAGGTGATCGCCGAATCGGCGATCGAGTTCGAGCACGAGGTCGAGGACACCGAGGAGGTCGTCGAGAAGTTCAAGGACTTCCTCGACACGGTCAAGCCGGACGACTTCCTCGGCGAGGAGTAGCGCCGCACGCGGTGGCGGCGGCGCCGCGGCTCAGGCCGCGGCGGCGACGATCCGGGCGATCAGCTCGTCGAAGCCGATCCCGGCGGCGTCCGCCGCCTGCGGCAGCAGCGAGGTGTCGGTGAGACCGGGGATTGGATTGACCTCGAGCACGAACGGCGCCGAGGTCTCGCCGTCGAGCATCAGATCGACCCGCGCGAACACCGAGCAGCCGAGGAGCCGGAACGCGTCGACGGCGAGCTGCTGCACCCGCGCGGCGACCGGCGCGTCGAGCTCGGCCGGGCAGATGAAGCGGGTACGCCCGATCTGGTAGCGCGACTCGAAGTCATAGAACGACTCCTCCTCCGGCACGGCCTCGACGATCGGCAGCGCGTGCGGCTGCCCGTCGACCTCCAGCACCGACACCGCCAGCTCCCGTCCCGCCACGTAGCGCTCGAGCAGCACCTTGCGGTCGTACGAGAAGGCGGCGATCAGCGCCGTCGGCACGTCGTCCGCCGTGCGCGCGAACTTGATGCCGAGCGCGGAACCCTGCGAGGCCGGCTTGACGACGATCGGGAAGCGCAGGCGCTCGCCGATCCGCGGCAGCGCCCCGGACGCCCCGAGGCTGCGGACGGCGGTCTGGCGGAAGGCGAAGAAGTCGGGCGTGGGGATGCCGGCGTCCCGCATCGCGTGCTTGGCCAGGACCTTGTCGCAGGCGCGGATGCAGGCGGACACGCGGGAGCCGGTGTACGGGATCCCGAGCACCTCGAGCAGCTCCTGGACCGTGCCGTCCTCTCCGTCACGGCCGTGGAGCGCGACGAAGGCGATGTCCGGCCGCTCGGCGGACAGGCGGTCGACCAGGTCGTGTCCCACGTCGATCTCGATCACCTCGTGACCGAGACGTCGCAGCGACTCCTCGACGCGCGCGCCCGATTTCAGCGAGACCTGGCGCTCGAGGGAGCGGCCGCCCTTCAGGACTGCGACGCGGCTCATCCGGCGCGCTTGCGCGTCAGGTGCCGCACGTTGTCCAGCGGACCCTCGGGGGCCGCGCCGTCCGCGTCGCCCTCCACGGGATCCGAGCCGCCCGGCAGTCCCGAGCCGCCTGGCCGCGAGCCGCCCGGCCCCGAGCCGCCCGGCCCCGAATCGGCGGGACCGGGCTCCGAGGCGACGCGTCCTGCCCCCGGGGCGCCGTCACGGCCGGTGAGCGTGCCGTACAGCGCCACCTGCTCCCGGATCACCTCACCGAGGCGGCGGATGCCCTCGCGGATCTCCTCCTCGCCGACGCCGCTGAAGTTCAGGCGCATCGATGAGCCCCCGCGCCCGTCGACAAAGGCGGCACGTCCCGGGACGAAGGCGACCCGTTCCTCGATCGCGCGCGCGAGGAGATCGGTCGTGTCGATGTAGTCGGGCATCGTTGCCCACAGGAACAGACCACCGGCGGGGTGCGTCCAGCTCGCCTCGCGGGGGAAATGCTCGGCGAGCGCGTCGAGCATCGCGTCGCGGCGGCGGCGGTAGAGCTCCGAGAGGGAGCGGACGTAGTCCATCCACGGACCCGAGCGGAAGTACTCGGCGATGAAGAACTGGCTCACCGAGGAGGAGCAGAGGTCGGCCGACCCCTTGCCGAGGACGAGCTGGCGCAGCACCGGTGGGGGAGCCACGAGCCACCCGATCCGCACCCCGGGGGAGAGGATCTTCGAGAACGTTCCGGCATAGAGGACGAAGTCGCCGTCGAGGGAGAAGAGCGACGGGATCGGCTCCCCCTCGTAGCGCAGCAGTCCGTAGGGGTTGTCCTCGAGCACGAGCAGTTCGCGCTCGCCGGCGATGCGCAGCAGCTCCCGCCGGCGCTCGAGCGAGAGCGTGACCCCGGCGGGGTTGTGGAAGTTCGGAATCGTGTAGATGAACTTCGGGCGCCGGCCCTCCCGGTCGAGGCGAGCGAGGGCCTCCCGCAGCCGGTCGATCCGCATCCCGTCGCGGTCCATCGGGATCTGGATCACATCGGCCTCGTACGAGCAGAAGGTCGGCACCGCGCCCGGGGAGGTGGGCGCCTCGGCGATGATCACGTCGCCCGGGTCGATCAGGATCTTGCAGACGAGGTCGAGCGCCTGCTGTCCCCCGCTCGTCGGCAGGATGGCGTCGGGGTCGACCGTCATGCCCTCGGCCGCCATCACCGTCGCGATCACGTCGCGCACATCGCTCAGGCCCTCGGTCGGCCCGTACTGCAGGGCGCGGGCGACCGAGTCGGCGGCGACCCGGCCCATCAGCTCGGTGAAGAACCCCGGGGCGAAGGTCGAGGTGTCCGGCAGTCCACCGGAGAACGAGATGATGTCGTCGCGGGCGGTGAGCGCCATCAGGTCGCGCATCGCCGAGCTCTTCATGACGCGCGTGCGCTGGGCGAAGAGGGCGCCATAGCGCTCGATCTCGTGCGCGGCGGTCCGCGGTGTGCGCGGTTGATCGTTCACGCGCCGGCCGCTCGGTCCCGCGCCCGCTCGTCTATCGTCACGCTCGTCCACGGTACACCACGGTGCATCTCGCCTTCGACATCTTCCAGGGGATCGGCATCGCCGCGGCGATCGGCATCCGGCCGTTCCTACCGAGCCTCGCCGCCGGTGCGCTCGCAGCCGCCGGAGTCGAGCTGCACTTCGACCACACCTCGTACGGGTTTCTCCAATCGGTCCCGTTCCTCCTGGTGATGGTGGTCGCCGCCGCGCTGCTCGTCGTGCTCGACACGGGCACCTGGGGGCGGCGCCTGCACAGCAACCCGGCGGCCGCCGCGCTCGGGCTGATCGCCCTCGTGCTCGGAGCGCTGTTCTTCGCGGGATCGCTCGCGCGCGACCATCACGCCGCGTGGCCGGGTTGGATCGGCGGAGCGCTCTGCGCAGGCGTCGGGCTCGCCGCTGCTCGCCCGTTCCTCTCCCGGCTGCGCTCCCGTCTGGACGAGGCGGCGGCCGCCGTCGGGCTTCCGGTGATCTCGGACGGCTCGGCGCTGCTCGTCGCCGTGCTCTCGGTTCTCGCCCCGCCGCTCGGCGTGATCGCCCTGCTCCTGCTCGTCTGGCTGCTCTATGCGGGGCGGGGCCGCGGGGACGTGAAGTACGCCGGCCTGCGCATCCTCCGCTGACCCGGTGGCGGCGGATCTCTCACCGGGCACGGTGATCCCCGGATGAAGAAGCTCGTCCTCGTCGTCATCGACGCGATGAAACCGGAGATGCTCGACCGGGCGATCGCCGCCGGCCGGGCGCCGGCGCTGGCGCGAATCGCCGAGGAGGGCGTCTACGTCAATGACGTCGTCGCCGCGTTCCCGTCGGTGACGCCCGTCTGCGCCGCGACGATCACCACCGGCGTTGGCCCGGACGAGCACCTGATCCCGAGCATGAACTGGTACCACCGCGTCGAGCAACGCTACGTCGAGTACGGATCCAGCTTCTCGGCCACGCGCCAGTTCGGCGTCGTCCGCTCGCTCACCGACACGGTCTACCGGATGAACGCCGAGCACCTCGCGGGCGACGTCCCGACCGTGTTTGAGTCGCTCGACGACCTCGGGCTGCGGACGGCCGGCACGACCTACCTGATCTACCGGGGACGCCACCAGCACGACGTTGCCCAGGAGTCGGCCCTCGCCCGGCTCGTCACCTCGACGCTCTTTCGGCGGACGATCCTCGGGCCCCAGGAGCTGTTCTACGCGGACCTGTACGCGAGCCGGCGCACCGGCTGCCGCGGCCAGCTCGGCATGCCCGGGGTGCGCGACCAGCACACGGGCTGCGTCGGCTCCTACCTGGTCGAGCACGACCTGTTCGACTTCCTGCTCTTCTCGTTGCCCGACAACGACGGGTGGTCGCACCGCAACGGCCCGCTCGCCCAGGTGCCCTCGATCGCCGCGGCCGACCGCCAGATCGAGCGGCTGATGCACGCGGGCGGCGGGCCCGACCGCTTCCTGGAGGACCACGCCGTGGTCGTCACCTCCGACCACTCGCAGGCGTTCGTGGAGGAGCGGATCCGGCTCGATCTCGCCCTCGCGGACTTCCACGTCGCCACGCCGAGCGCCAGCGCGTCGGTCGGCGCCGAGCTGGCGCTCAGCCCCGCGCAGCGCTCCGCAATGCTCTACGCGCTCGACCCCGAGCGCCGGGACGAGCTCGTGGAGCGCTCGGTCGAGGCGGTCGCCGAGCTCGAGGGGGTCGACCTGACGATGTGGGTGCGCGATCCCGCCGCGGCGTCGCCGGAGGCGGTGATCCGCGCTCCGGGGGGCGCCGAGCTGCATTTCGCGCCCGGGGGTGAGCTCACCGACCCGCGCGGGGGGCACTGGAGCGTCGAGGGCGACCTCCAGGTGCTCGCGGCCCGGATCGAGGATGGCCGTCTGCTCACGCCCGACTATCCGGACGCGCTGGCCCGGGTGTGGTCGGCGCTGCGCTGCGAGAACGCCGGCGACGTGCTCCTCTCGGCCGCGCCCGGCTATGAGTTCGTCGACTGGGGCGGGGCCGACCACGTCGGCGGCGGGAGCCACGGCTCGCTGCACCGGACCGACTCCTGCGGCGCGCTACTCTGGTGCGGTACCGGCCCATCCTCGCGCGACGCGCGCGAGCAGTGGTCGCTCCGAGACGTGGCGCCGATGATTCGCGCCCACTTCGGCGGGTGAGCGTGCCGTCGTCTGGTCATCTCGCCACGAGGTGATGGCCGGTCGGACCCGAATACCTGTGTGAAGTCGTTGCCCGCCGTACGGATAGGATTGTGAACGTGTCTGACGAAATGACCTCCATGCTCGAGCTTCCCCCGTCCGCTCGAGCCGTGAGCCGGGCGCGCAGCGTCTACCGGCGCCTCGCCTACGAGATCCGCCACCCGGAGAACCACAAGCAGCTCGTGCGCTTCCTGTGTGTCGGGGCATCGGGCTACGTGGTCAACCTCGTCATCTTCTTCATCCTGATCCACACGCTGGGAATCGACATCGTGGCGCTCGTGGCGGCGGCGATGATCGCCGCGACGAACAACTTCTTCTGGAACCGCCACTGGACCTTCGGTGCCAAGGCGGACCACCCGCTCGGGCAGGCGCTGCGCTTCTACTTCGTGTCGTTCGTCGTGCTGGTCTTCGCCACCGGCATCTACCAGCTGCTCCTGACCGCGGGCGTGAGCATGAAGACGGCGGCCGACGGCATCGCCTGGATCATCGCCACTCCGCTGTCCTTCGTCGTCCAGAAGCTCTGGAGCTTCCGGGCCTGAGGCCGGTGTTCCGCGTCCGCCGGCCACTGGGGTTGGCGGACGCCCGTGCGTCGCGTCGCGTCGCGACGCTGAGCCTCATCCTGCTCGCGTGTCTCGCGATGCTGCCGTCGGCGGCGCTCGCCGCCGGCAACCCGCCGGGTCAGCCGGCGCCGATCTCCGCCCCACCGGGCAGCCCGGTGCTCGTGCCGACGATGACCTCGCCGCCGAGCGGCTTTCGCCTCACCGGCAACCAGGTCCTCGCCGCGGCCAGGCGCAACCCGACCTACATCACCGAGCTGCGCCGGCATCCGCATCTCGTGCCCTACGTCTACACGCGCGGGACGGGCGTCTGGCAGGTGAGCCTCTTCACCCCGCTGCCGCCCGCGGGCCCGGCGAAGCGGATCGAGATGCTGCAGCTCTACGTCTCCGACAGCACCGGCCAGGTGACCCAGGTGTGGACGGGCTACCAGGTGGCCTGGACGATGGCGCGCGGCTATCCGGGGGCCTTCGGCCGGAGGGTGAACGCGCTCTACATCTGGCTGCCGCTGTGCGCCCTGTTCCTGCTTCCGTTCCTGCCGTGGCGGCGGCGCCCCACCCTCTGGCACCTCGACCTGCTGATGATGCTCGGCTTCTCGGTCTCGCTGGCGTGGTTCAACAACGCTGACCTGGGGCTCTCGGTCCCGAGCGTCTACCCGTTCCTGCTCTACCTGCTCGTGCGCATGCTCCTGCTGGCCGCCGGGCGGGGCCGGCCGCGCGAGCCGTTGCGCGTGGTGATCCCGACCGCCTGGCTCGCCATCGCGCTGATCTTCCTCATCGGATTCCGGGTCGGCCTCAACGTCACCAACTCGAACGTGATCGACGTCGGCTACGCGGGCGTCATAGGGGCGGACAAGATCATCCACGGCGAGCAGCTCTACGGGCACTTCCCGCTCGACAACCCGGCGGGGGACACGTACGGGCCGATCAACTATCTCGCCTACGTCCCGTTCCGCTCGATCTTCGGCTGGAGCGGTCTCTGGGACAGCCTGCCCGCCGCCCACGCGGCCTCGATCAGCTTCGACCTGTTGACGATCCTCGGGCTGCTCGTGCTCGGTTGGAGCCTGCGCGGACCGACAGCCGGGGTCGTGCTCGCCTACCTGTGGGCGGCGTATCCGTTCACGTCGTTCGTCCTCATGTCGAACTCGAACGACGCGCTCGTCGCGATGCTGATCGTCGCCTGCCTCGTCGCGATGCGCTTCGCCGCGCTCCGGGGCATCCTCGGCGCGTTCGCCGGGTTGACGAAGTTCGCCCCGCTCGGGCTCGCCCCACTGCTGTGGCGCGGCACCGGCCCGTGGCCGCCCCGCCGCCGCGGCGTGATCGCCTTTGCCGTCAGCTACGCGCTGGCCATCGCCGCCGCGATGCTGCCCGTCCTGTTGTCGGGCGACCTGGGCCTGTTCTGGAACCACACGATCGTCTACCAGGCCTCACGGCCGGCGCCGTTCTCGATCTGGGGGCTCTGGGGCGGCTACCACCAGACGCTCCATCTCCCCGAGCACATCGTCCTCGGCGCCGCCGTCGCGCTGGGGCTGGCCGCTCCAATCGTGCCGCGGGGCGAGCGCACGCTCGTTCAGGTCGCCGCCCTCGGCGCGGCGATCATCATCGGCCTGCAGCTCGGCATCACCTACTGGTTCTACCTCTACATCGTCTGGTTCTTCCCGCTCGTGGTGATCGCGCTCGTCCTCGCCCACCCGGACCCGCGCGAGGAGCCCGAGGACGTGCGCATGGCCCGGGAGGTCCGGGCCGGCCTCCGGCCGCTGCCCGACCTCCCGGGGATCACTCCACCGTGACGCTCTTGGCCAGGTTGCGGGGCTGGTCGATGTCGCGCTCGAGCGCGACCGCGGCGTAGTAGGCGAGCAGCTGGAGCGGCAACCCGAGCAGAATGGGGTCGAGTTCGGGCTCGCTCCGGGGGACGAGGATCTCGTGGTCGGCGAGGTCGCCGAGGGAGCGGTGGGTGACGGCGAGGACGGGACCGCGGCGCGAATGGATCTGCTCGAGCGAGGCGAGGTTCTTCTCGAAGAGCTCGTCGTCGGGCACGATCGCGACGGTCGGCAGCTCGGGCGCCACGAGGGCGAGCGGGCCGTGCTTGAGCTCGGCCGCCGGGTAGGCCTCGGCGTGGATGTAGGAGACCTCCTTCAGCTTCTGTGCGCCTTCGAGAGCGACCGGGTACCCGCGGACGCGGCCGATGAAGAAGGCGCTCTGCGCTGAGCTGAGCCACTGCGCCAGGCGCTGGATGTGCGCCGTGTCCCGGATCGCCTCGGCCGCCTGCGCCGGGAGCTCGCCGAGCGCCTGGATGAGGCGCTGGCCGTCCGCCGGCCCGAGGTCGCGCAGGCGGCCGAGGTGCAGCGCGAGCAGGGCGAAGGCGACGGCCATGCAGGTGAACGCCTTGGTCGAGGTCACCGAGACCTCGGGCCCGGCGTGCAGATAGATCCCGCCGTCGACGGCGCGGGAGATGCTCGAGCCGGGGACGTTGACGACGCCGAGCACCCGCCCGCCCTTGCGCGAGACCTCCTCGACCGCGGCGAGCGTGTCCGCCGTCTCGCCGGACTGGCTGACGGCGACGTAGAGCGTGTCGGGCTCGATCACCGGATTGCGGTAGCGGAACTCCGCGGCGGGCTCGGCCGAGGCTGGGATGCGGGCGAGCGACTCGAGCATGCCGGCCCCGACGATGCCCGCGTAGAGGGCCGATCCGGCGGCGATGATGTGGACGCGGCGGAAGGCCCGCAGCTCACGGGCGGTGAGGTTCAGCCCGCCGAGACGCGCCGTGGCGAAGCGGGTGTCGAGGCGGCCGCGCAGCGTCGAGCCGATCGCGTCGGGCTGCTCGAAGATCTCCTTGAGCATGAAGTGCTCGTAGTTCCCTCGCTCGTAGTCGTGCGCCTCGACGTCGATGCTCGTGGCGGTCTTCACCGACGGCTGCGCGTCGAGCGTGCTGGTCGAGAACGAGTCCGCCGTCACGGTGGCGACCTCGCCATCCTCGAGGTGAACCACCTGCTGGGCGTGGCGGACGAGCGCCGCCATGTCGGAGGCGCAGAGCATCTGACGCTCTCCGACGCCGATCAGCACGGGGCTCCCGTTTCGGGCCAGCACGATCCGGTCCGGTTGGCGCGCGTCGAGCACGGCCAGTCCGTAGGCGCCGTGCACGCGGCGCAGCGCGCGGCGGACGGCCTCCTCGAGGTCGTCGACGTCCTCGAGGGCGATCAGGTGAGCGAGCACCTCGGTGTCGGTCTCGCTGGCGAAGGTGATCCCGTCGGCCTCCAGCCGGCCGCGGAGCATGGTGGCATCCTCGATCATGCCGTTGTGCACGACCGCGATGCGGCCGGACGCGTCGAGCTGCGGATGCGCGTTGGCGTCACTCGGCAGGCCGTGGGTGGCCCAGCGGGTGTGGGCGATGCCGACGCTGCCGGCGATCCGCTTCGGCATGCTCGTGGCCAGGTCGCGGACCTTCCCCGCCTGCTTGTGCACCCGCAGCGAGCCGTTGCGGGCCACGGCGACGCCCGCCGAGTCGTAGCCGCGGTACTCGAGGCGAGCGAGTCCCTCGAGCAGCACCGGCACCGCGTCCTGCCGGCCGACGTATCCGACGATTCCACACACAGCGGGCTCCTTCTAGCCGTAGATGACGCGCCTGATCTGACGCTCGCTCAGCCGCGGTCCGGCCACCGGCCGGGCCGCGAGCTCGCGGGCGATCACCGAGAAGGCGACCGCGTTGACCACGCCGTCGCGGTGCAGCTCCCGATGCCGCCGCCGCACGAACTCCTCGGGGGTCTCCGAGAAGTAGGCGAGCACGTCGTCCACCAGCCGCGCGGCCTGACCTCGGGACACGCCGGAGCTCTCGAGATGGTCGAGCAACGGGGTCAGATCCTCAGACACCATTCCGTCAACAGTGTTGCCCGTGGGTCGGCATTTGCCAAGATTTTGCCCGATATCGGGCAAATCGCCCGGCAATGGGCGTCAGGGCTGCTCCTGCAGGCCGACGATCGAGACGGCGCGCATCGGTTCGGTCCCGCAGTCGATCAGGGCGCCCTGCAGCCAGGGGTCCTCCTCGGAGGTCTCGAAACGGACGGGCATCCGGGTCAGCATCGCGTCGATCGCCTGCTCGCGCCGGACCCCGAGCACCCCACCGCGGGCGCCGGTCATCCCGACGTCGGTGATGTAGGCGGTGCCGCCGGGGAGCACGCGCGCGTCGGCGGTGGGCACGTGCGTGTGGGTCCCCACCACGGCCGTCACGCGACCGTCGAGATACCAGCCGAGCCCGACCTTCTCGCTCGTGGCCTCGGCATGCATGTCGACCAGGATGTGGTCGGCGCGGCCGCGCAGCGCGTAGAGCGCGGCGTCGGCCTCGGAGAACGCGGGCAGCGAGCTGTTCATGTAGAGGTTGCCGGCGAGCGAGATGACCCCGAGCCGGACTCCGCCGCGCTCCACCACGCAGGTGCCGTGGCCGGGCTGGCCGCGCAGGAAGTTCGCCGGCCGCAGGATGCGCTCCTCCTCGTCGAGGTAGCGGTAGACCTCCTGCTGGCGGTAGGTGTGATTGCCGAGGGTGATCACGTCGACCCCGGCCGCGAACATCTCGCGGGCGATCTTCGACGTGATCCCGTGGCCGCCCGCCGCGTTCTCCCCGTTGACGACGACGAAATCCAGGAGAAGCCGATCGCGCAGCCGAGGCAGCACCGCCTGCAGCGTTCGCCGACCGGCGCTCCCGACCACGTCACCGACGAACAGGATCCTGACTCCGTCGCTCATAGGCGCATACTGTTCCATCTCAATGGAGGAGACGGAGGTCCATCCGGATTCGCCCGCCCTCGCCGAGGGCTCCGCGGCGGTCGAGCCGCCGACGGAGGACCCGCCGCCCGGCAGCCGCGGCGTGCCTCTCGCGGCGCCGCTCGCCGCGCCGGTGATGGTGCCGCGGTGGGTGCAGATGGTCCTGCTGCCGCTGGCCCTCGTCGGCCTCTGGGAGATCGGACGGGCGATGGGGCCACTGCTCGTCGTCGTCTCGGCGGCGGGCGTCATCGCCGTGATCCTCAACCCACTGGCCAGGCAGCTCGAGCGCCTCGTCCCCCGCGGTCTGGCCATCGCCGGCTCGTATCTCACGATCCTGCTCGTCTTCGCGGCCATCGGCGCGCTGCTGTCGGCGCCGGTGAGCGACCAGCTGTCGCATTTCTCGAGGCACTTCCCGGCCTTCGTCAAGCGGGTGAACCACGACCTGCTCAACATCCAGAGCTTCCTCGACAACCACGGGATCAAGGTCCACCTCGCGCAGCAGGGCCACACCGCGCTGCAGACGCTGCAGAAACAGGTGCTGAAGAGCTCCGGATCGATCCTGTCCGTCTCCCGCGACGTGCTCGGGCAACTGCTCACGATCTCCGTCGACCTCATCCTCATCTTCGTCCTCTCGGTCTACCTGCTCGTCTACGCGCGCGACATCGGCACGCTCGTGCGGCGCTGGATGCCGGCGGGCGACGGCACGCCCGGCGACGACTACCCGCTGCTGATCCAGCGCGCCGTCTCCGGATATGTCCGCGGACAGCTGCTCTTCAGCCTGATCATGGGCGGCAGCGCGGGGCTGCTGCTCGAGCTGCTCGGGCTCCTCGGGGTGTTCCGCGACGGCGCCCACTATGCCGTCTTCTTCGGCCTCTTCTACGGCCTGATGGAGCTGATCCCCTACATCGGCCCGATCATCGGCCCGATCCCGCCGATTCTCGTCGCCCTGGCCACCCAACCGATCGCCGCGCTCTGGCTGCTCATCCTGTTCGTCGCCCTGCAGCAGCTCGAGGGTCATGTCGTCGCCCCGCAGGTCTTTCGCATCTCGCTGCGCATCAACCCGATCCTCGTGATCCTCGCGCTGCTGATCGGCTACCAGGTCTTTGGCGTTCCCGGGGCGCTGCTCGCCCTGCCGATCGCCACGATGGTCCGCGCGACCACCCTGTACCTGCACCGCCACCTCGTGCTCGAGCCGTGGTCGACGGGGCAGCCCCGCCTCTGACCCGGCCGCGGGCCCTCAGGCGCTCGGCTTCAGCCAGAGCCACGCCGCCAGTCCGAGGCCGAGCAGCGCCACGCTCCAGCGGGCCACGTGGCGCGGCAGGGCGCGGGTGACGGCCGGGCCGAGGCGGGCGCCCACGAGCGCTCCGGCGGCGAGCGGCGCGGCCGCCCCCCAATGCACCGGGCCGAAGCCGGCGAGCAGCACCCCGGCGGGCAGCGTGATCGCGCCGTTGGTCATGTTCTTCAGGGCGTTGGCCGTGGGCAGGTCGCGCTCGACCGTGAGGAGCAGCAGAGCGAGGGTCAACACGCCCGAGCCGGCCCCGAAGTAACCGCCGTAGACGGCGAGGAGACCGAGGCTGACCGCGAGCAGGGCCGTGTGTCCGCGCCCGCCGGGGCGGCTGCTGCGGAGCGGATCCCGACTGGCGCGTGGTCCGGGGCGCACCCCCCGGATCCACGGCTCGGCGATCAGGGCGAGGGACCCGCCGGCGATCAGGAAGGGCACGACCGCGGCAAAGGCGCCGGGCGGGGTCACCAGCAGCAGGACGGCGCCGGTGGCGCCGCCGGCCGCGGTCAGGGGCAGCCAGCGCCGCAGCCAGGACCCCCGTCCGGCCAGCTCGCGCTGCGAGCCGTGCGCCGACCCCGGCCAGCAGGCGTTGAGCGCGACCAGGTTGGTGGCGTTGGCGGCCAGCGGCGGCAGGCCGACGGCGAGCAGCGCGGGGTAGGAGACCAGCGAGGTGATGCCTCCGGCCGTGCCGACGATCCCGGCGAGGAGGCCCGCTGCGACCAGGAAGATGTCGTGCGTCAGGCTCAGCGCTGGCCGGTGACGCGCCGGAAGCGCCAGATGCAGTAGGCGCAGACGAGCAGCAGGATGATCGGCGGAACCGCTCCGGTGAGGCCGGCCACGGTGAGCACGAGCGTGACGATCCCGACCACCCCGGTGCCGCCGCCGAGCAGCACGAGGCGGTAGACCTCCTTCTCCCGTTGGCTGCGGGGCCGGTAGTCCGGCCGCTTCTCGATCCCGGCCATCTCCGCACAGCCTAGCGCCGCCGCCCAGCGCCCGGGGAACGGGAACGGGATGCCGACCTCTACCGTCCGGCGGATGAGCGAATCCGAACCCACCCACGTGCTGTTCTACCGCTACGTCGCCGACATGCTCGAGCGTCGCGCACCCCACCGCGACGCGCACCTCGAGCGGATCGCGGCCCTGCGGGCCGACGGCCGGCTGATCGTCGCCGGCGCCTGGGGCGACCCGCCGGCCGGGGCCGTGCTCGGCATCCGGGGGCTCACCCGATCCGAGGTGCAGGCGTGGTCCGACGCCGACCCGTACGTCACCGCCGGCCTCGTCATCGAACGTCGCGTCGAACCCTGGCACCTGGTGTAGGCGGGCGTTCGCGGTCACGGTGAGGACGCGCCGGTCACGGGCGCGGGCAGCCCCGGCGTATCCTCGGGGGTGATGGCCTTCCCCACCACCCGCATGCGACGCCTGCGCACCACGCATCAGCTGCGCGGCCTCGTGCGCGAGACCCGGCTCACCGCGTCGGACCTGGTCTACCCGCTGTTCGTCGCCGAGGGGCTCGAGGGGCGCGAGCCGATCTGGACGATGCCGGGGATCGACCGCCTCTCGCTCGCCGAGAGCGTGGTCGAGGCGGGCGCCGCCGCCGCCCTCGGCATCCCGGCCGTGATCCTGTTCGGGATCCCGGCGCAGAAGGATGGCGCGGGCTCCGGGGCCTACGACGACGACGGCATCGTGCAGCTCGCCACCCGCGCGATCAAGCGGGCCCACCCCGAGCTCATCGTGATCACCGATCTGTGCCTGTGCGAATACACCGACCACGGGCATTGCGGCGTGCTGCGCGCCCCGGCCGGCGACGCGCGGGAGGGCGAGCCTCCGGTCACCGTCGACAACGACGCGACGCTCGAGCTGCTCGCCCGCACGGCGGTCTCGCAGGCTCGGGCGGGCGCCGACATCGTTGCGCCGAGCGACATGATGGACGGCCGGATCGGCGCGATCCGGGAGGCGCTCGACGAGGCCGATCTCAGCGACACGCCGATCCTGGCGTACTCGTCGAAGTTCGCCTCCGCCTGCTACGGGCCGTTTCGCGCGGCCGCCGATTCCGCTCCCGCCGTCGGCGATCGCCGCGGGTACCAGATGGATCCCGCCAACGGTGCCGAGGCGGTGCGTGAGTCGTTGCTCGACGTCGAGGAGGGCGCCGACCTGCTGATGGTCAAGCCCGCGCTCCCGTATCTCGACATCATCCGTCGCGTCAAGGACGCGACCCGGCTGCCGCTCGTCGCCTACAACACGGGCGGGGAGTACGCGATGCTCAAGGCGGCCGCCGCCGCCGGCTACATGGACGAGCGCTCCGCGGTGCTCGAGGCGCTCACCGGCATCCGGCGGGCCGGGGCCGACATCATCATCACCTACCACGCAAAGGATGCGGCGCAGTGGCTGACGTAGCGCACACAGAGGACGGCATCACCGAGCCCCGGGGCAGCGGCTTCGGCCCCAAGCTGCGCTCCCGCAAGGACGGCGCGGCCGTGCCGCTCGACGACCTCGACAAGCGCCTGCTCAACCTGATGCAGGGCAGCTTCCCGATCGCCGCGCGGCCCTATCAGCACGTGGCCGCGGGCGCCGGCATCAGCGAGGAGGAGGTGCTCGGACGCGTGCGGCGCCTGCTCGAGGAGCGGATCATCCGCCAGGTCACCCCGATCTACGACACCCGCGCGCTCGGCTACAGCTCGATGCTCGTCGCCGCCAAGGTCGACCCGGAGAACCCGTGGCGCGCCGCCAACGTCATCAACGAGCACCCCGGCGTCTCGCACAACTACCTGCGCAACCACGAGTTCAACATCTGGTTCACGATCGCCACCGAGCCCGACTCGAAGCTCGGCCTCGAGCGGACCCTCGTGCGCCTCGGCGAGCTCGCCGGCGCCGAATCGATCCGGCAGCTGCCCACCCTCAAGCTCTTCAAGATCCGCATGGACCTCGAGATGGAGAAGGGGTCCGAGACGCTCGCGAACAAGGTGAGCGAGGCGGTGGAGCCGGCCGAGACCGAGCCGCAGCCCTACGACGAGTTCGACCGCGCCGTGATCCGCGCCACCCAGGGCGACCTGCCGGTCATCCCCGAGCCCTACGCGCCCGCCGCGAGCGAGCTCGGCATCTCGCAGGAGCGCCTGCTCGCCCACCTCGAGGGGATGGTGCAGCGTCGCCTGCTGCGCCGCGTCGCCGCGATCCTCTTCCACCGGCGGGCGGGCTACAGCGCGAACGGCATGGGCGTCTGGAAGGTCCCCGAGGACCGCGTGCTCGAACTCGGCATGCAGATGTCGCAGTTCCGCGGGATCTCGCATTGCTATCAGCGTCCGACGTACCCCGACTGGCCGTACTCCGTGTTCACGATGGCCCACGGGCGCTCGAAGGAGGAGTGCGACGCGATTCTCGACTCGATCGCGGCGCAGACCGGCATCAGCGAGCGGGCCACGCTCTACTCCTCCACCGAGTTCAAGAAGATCCGGCTCCTCTACTTCACCGATGAGCACCGCAACTGGGAACGCACCCACGCCGACGTCTGAGCAGCTGTACGGGCGCGCGCTGCGGGTGCTGCCCGGCGGGGTCAACTCGCCGGTGCGGGCGATGCGCTCGATCGGCCGCGACCCGATCTTCATCGCCTCGGGCAGCGGTTCGCGCCTGCGCGACGTCGACGGCAACACCTACATCGACTGGGTCTGCTCGTGGGGCCCGCTGATCCTCGGCCACGCCGATCCTCGGGTCCTCGAGGCGATCAACCGCGCGGCCGCGGCCGGCAGCACGTTCGGCGCGCCGACCGAGGGCGAGGTGGCGCTCGCCGAGGAGATCGCCGCCCGGATGCCGTCGGTTGAGATGCTGCGCATGACCTCCTCCGGGACCGAGGCGACGATGAGCGCGATCCGCCTCGCCCGCGCGGCCACCGGGCGGGAGAAGCTGCTGAAGTTCGCCGGGGCCTACCACGGCCACGTCGACGGACTGCTCGCCCAGGCCGGCTCGGGGGTCGCCACCCAGGGGATCCCGGGCAGCCCCGGGGTCACCGCGGCGGCGACGGCGACCACCATCACGATCCCGTGGAACGACGAGGCGGCGCTCGAGGCGGCGCTCGAGGCGCACGACTTCGCCGCCGTGCTGCTCGAGGCCGTTCCGGCCAACATGGGGGTCGTGCCCGGCAAGCCCGGCTACCTGGCCGGGCTCGCCGCCGGCGCGCGGCGCAACGGCGCCCTGCTCGTCCTCGACGAGGTGATCACGGGCTT
>DAIDJO010000052.1 GCA_027451345.1 Solirubrobacterales bacterium | reverse complement strand
CCGGACAGACCATCCTGCTGCCCCCCACGCCCGGTGCGACGCAGCTGACCGTGCTCGGCGCCTCGAGCGGTGCGAACGAGACGGGCAACGGCACGATCCAGTACACGGACGGCACCGTGCAGCCCTACAGCCTGACCGTCGACGACTGGTTCAACCCGTCCCCCGGCCCATCCAACACGACGGTCGTCACGGTGCCGTACATCAACGACGCCACCGGCGCCGGTAACAACGGCGTGGTCGGCCAACGCAAGCACCCCGCGGCCGTCTTCGCGGTCTCGATCCCGCTCCCGGCCGGCAAGACGGTCTCGAGCGTCACGCTCCCGACGGTGGCGACGCTCCCCGGCGTCTTCCCGATGCATCTCTTCGCCCTGGGGCTCGGAACCGCATTGAGCTGAACGATCCCGGATCGCGGCGCGCCCCGTCGAGGCGATCTCAGTCGGTCGCGAGCCGGTGCTTGGCGGCGTAGAGCGCGGCGTCGGCCCGGGCCAGCAGGGCGGCCACCTCATCGCCCGGACGGTGCGCCGAGAGTCCCCAGGAGATCCCGACACCGCGGCAGCGTTGATCGCCCGCGACCGCCCGACCGATTCTGTCCATGACGCCGGCCGCGCCCTCGCGCCCGGCCTCCACGAGCACGAGCGCGAACTCATCCCCGCCGAGCCGGTAGGCGCCGTCCTCCACCCGGTGCGAGAGGTTGGCCGCCACGGCCCGCAGCACGGCGTCCCCGGTCGGATGGCCGAGGCTGTCATTGACCTGCTTGAAGCGATCGAGGTCGAGCACCCCGAGGGTGAGGCGCGCGCCGTGCCGGTTGGCGCGGGCAACCTCCACGGCCACGCGCTCGTCGAGGGCGCGGCGGTTGGGCAGGTCGGTGACCGGATCCCGTCGGCCGGCCTGGAACTGCTCGGCAAAGTCCGCGGCGTGGGCCATGTGGGCGGCGATCACCCCGGAGAGCAGGTCGAGCGTCGCCACGTCCTCGGCCCCGAACGCGTCGACCCGCGGGTCGTAGACCTTGAGCACCCCGATCGGCCGGCCGTCGTGCCTGAGCGGGACGCACACCATCGACACCGCCTGCACTCGGCGGCAGGCGTTGAGGTCGACCCGGGGGTCCGTGCGCGCGTCCCGGCAGTGCAGTGTCGCTCCCTCGCGCACGCTCCGGCCGGACAGGCTCGTGCTCGCGCGCAGCCGGAGCCCGGTGTGGCCCGTCGCGGCTCCGGCGCATACGCGGTACACCATCTCACCTCCCTCGACCAGCTCGACGACCGCGGCGGCGGCGCCCGTGAGACTGAGCGCCCGGTCGGTGACCACCGCCATCACCGACTCGAGGTCGAGCGCGCTCGCCGCGAGCCGGCTCTGGGTCTCGATGATCGCCAGGAGACGATCGGCCGGCAGATGCGTGGACATAGGCGGATGATCGGCAGCGGGGGCGCCGTCCTGAGTGCGGTTCCCGCGCTCGCCCTCGACTCCGCCGGGCGCTGCGGGGCCCGGCGTCAGCCCCGGATCACGACGTATACGCCGGCGCCAAGCTCGCCACGGCTGATGCACTCCATGGCGTGCGCGCTGAACGATGACCCGCTGACGTGCGAGCCGGTCGCGGCACCGGCCACCCGTCGCGACCGGAGATCGCCCTCGGGATCGTCGCCGAGCCACAGTTCGACGCCCACCCGCCGCGGCGTCCCGTCGGCGCCGTACGTGGTCGAGAGGCGCGGATCGACCATGGTCGGATGCTCCTCGCCCCGGGCCACCGCCTCCAGGCGATCGCGATCATGGCCCTTCGCGCCCGGGGCGCGGGCGCTCAGCAGTCCGATCTCGTGACCGGCCGGAAACCAGGCGCCGAACAGGCGCAGTGACTCGAGGCCATCGAGACCGACGATGCCGCGGACACCGCCGACGTCGAACTCGCGCCGCCGGCCGCCGAGCTCGGCGGATCCGCTCACCCGGCATGGGGTCAGCGCGAGCTCCCCCGGACCGGTGGTGGCCTCGGCGGACGCGCGCTCGAGGCGCAGCTCCCATCCCGGCGCGATCAGCGTCCAGGCGTCGTCCTCCGCCGTGTCGAGCTCGGCGGCGCGCGGCTCGACGCCGGCGTCGGTGAGGCCCGCCACCGCCGCCACGGTTCGCCCTCCGCCGACGACGACGCCCCACACGTCGCCGTCGAGGTCGCCGAACAGGGCGACCGGGGTGTTGACTGCCTCCGTGGCCATCATCGCTGCAGCTGGCGCTCGTCGATGTCGGCCGCCGTGCTCTCGGCGTCATAGCGGCGAGGGTCGGTGGCGGCGCCCCGGAACCGGGACGCGTTCCAGTTGATGAAGTTCACGCCGCGGCGCAGCCAGGCGCTGCGGTGGTGGCGGAGAATGCCGCGCCGCGCCAGGGCCCGCGTCGGCGAGAGCAGCAGCAGGACGCCGACGGTGTCGGTGATGAACCCCGGAACGAGCAGGAGCACCGCGCCCACCAGGACGAGCGCGCCGTCGAGGACGGCGGTCGTGGGAGCCTGCCCCGCCCGCAGCGCGTCGCGCAGCCGGCGCAGGGCCAGCGAGCCCTCGTGGCGGATGAGTCGCCAGCCGACGGGCCAGCTGACGATCAGCAGCAGCAGCACCCAGAGGAAGCCGATGGCGTTGGAGAGTTCGACGATCACGAACAGCTCGGCCAGCGGCCAGAGCACGAGGACGACGAACCAGATCATCAGCGGCGTTAAGCGTAGTGCTCGGGGCTGCGAGCCGAGGCTCAGGCCACGACGGGCTGCGGCGTGCCGTCGACGATCAGCTCGACGCCCGGGAGCCGGTGCAGCCCGACATGCTCGATCACCGCCATGATCTGTGGTCGGGCGCCCTGGAGCAGCAGCCGGCGGTCCCGCCGGCGCAGGCGGTGGGAGAGCATCGCGAGGTCGAGCATCAGCGTCGTGTCGGCAAAGACGAGGTCACGCAGGTCGACGACCACATCGCTCTGCGCTCGAAAGGCGAGGACGAGGGCGCGCCGACGCAGACTCTGGGTACTCCGATCCTCGTCACCTGCGCACAGAAGCACCGGGGGGCTGTCGGCGAACTCGATGATGGGCAAACGTACAAAACCCACCGGCGGTAACGCAAGCTTAATGTTTCCTCAACATGGGCGAGCCCGCCTAGAATCGACGAGATGGTCACGATCGAAGAGGTTCACGACGCGCTGCGCGAGGTGATCGACCCCGAGCTCGGGCTCGACTTCGTCGAGCTCGGCCTCATCTACGGGGTCGACATCGACGAGGCCGGGGCGATCAAGGTCACCTACACGCTGACGACGCCCGGATGCCCGATCGGGCCGCAGGTCGAGGGTCAGATCCAGGAGTTCGTCGGCGAGATCGAGGGCGTGACGTCCGTCGAATCCGAGCTCGTCTTCACTCCGCCGTGGTCGCCTGACCTGATGAGCGAGGACGCGAAGTTCGCTCTCGGCTTCTGAGGGCCGCGGTGGTGGCGGTCCGCGCCGTGACGCGGTAGCGTCCGGCTCCGGATGGGCGCGTCAGCCTCGCATCGGTCCGCCGCCGCGGCGGCCCCCGTGCCGGAGAGTCCGTCGCAGCCGCAGGATCTGGTGCTCACGATCTTCGGCGCGCACGTGCGTCGATCGGGAACGCAGGTGTGGTCCGGCGGAATGGTCGCGATCCTCGGCGAGCTCGGTTTCACCACCGGAGCGGCCCGCGCGGCGCTCGCTCGGCTCGTCAAGCGCGAGCTGCTGGCGCGGACGCGGGCGGGGCGCCACGCCTTCTACTCGCTCACCCCGCGCGCCGACGCGCTGCTGGCCGAGGGGGATCGACGGATCTTCGGCTTCGGCCGGGGTGCCGCCAACGATGACTCATGGACGGTGCTCTGGCATGCCATCCCCGAGCGCGACCGCGTGACGCGGTCGCGCCTCGCCTCACGGCTGCGCTTCCTCGGCTTCGGTGCCCTGCAGGACGCGACCTGGATCGCCGCGCACGACCGTGAGCGCGAGGTCCGGACGCTCGTCGAGCAGTTGGGTGTCGGTCCCCACGTCTCGGTCGTGATCGGCAGGATGCCCGACGGGCCCGCCGCCTCGATGGTGGCCCAGGCCTGGCGCCTCGACGACGTGCTCCGGCGCTATGAGTCGTTCCTGTCGGACTTCCCCGATGCGGCGGCGGCGCTGTGGACGGAGTGCCCGCCCCGCGACGCGTTCAGGCTCCGGACGCTGATGCTCCACCGGTTCCGCGGCTTTCCGTTCCTGGACCCCGAGCTGCCCCGGGCGATCGATCCGGTCGCGGAGATCCGGGACGCGGTCCTGGCCCGGTTCGCCGAGCTGTACGCCGCGCTCGAGGACGGCGCAAGCCACCACTTCTGGACGACGGTGGCCGGTGGCCGGCCGGGGGACCAGGGCCGCCGCGCGCGCGGGCGCGTCCAGTCAACCGACATAGCATCTCGCTCGCCTGTAGACTGTTTCGCGAGAGACGTGGCTGGGCCGTAGGGCCGCCGGAGGGAGTCGCAGACATGGCCGAACGTTCCTTTGCAGCCGAGGTGGAGCAGCTGCGCCGCGGCGCGGGCGAGGTCATCCAGGCCGAGGGGATTCTCGCGGTCACCAAGGCCCTGCTGCAGTCGGGGGTCGCCTACGTCGGGGGGTATCAGGGAGCGCCGATCTCGCACCTGATGGACGTGCTGGGTGACGCCAGGCCGATCCTCGATGAGCTCGGGGTGCGCTTCGAGAACAGCGCCTCGGAGGCCACGGCGGCGGCGATGCTCGCCGCGTCGGTCCACTACCCGTTGCGCGGCGCGATCACGTTCAAATCGACGGTCGGCCTGAACGTCGCCTCCGACGCCCTGGCCAACCTCGCCAGTGGCGGAGTCACCGGCGGCGCGCTGATCATCCTCGGTGAGGACTACGGGGAGGGGTCGAGCATCATGCAGGAGCGCGCTCACGCCTTCGCCATGAAGTCACAGATGTGGCTGCTCGACCCTCGGCCGAACGTGGCGGCGATCGTCGACGCCGTCGAGGCCGGCTTCGAGCTCTCGGAGGCGAGCCACACGCCGGTGATGCTCGATCTGAGGCTGCGCTCCTGCCACCTGCGCGGCTCGTTTGTGGCCAAGGACAACCGCCCGCCGGCGATGTCGGTGCGAGACGCCCTCGCCGGTCCCCGGCGCGACGTGAGCAGGATCGTGCTGCCCCCGGCGAGCTTCCTCCACGAGCAGGAGAAGATCCGCGAGCGCTGGCCCGCCGCGGTGCGCCATATCCAGGAGCGTGGCCTGAACGAGGTGATCGAGGGCGACCTGAGCGAGGTCGGCATCATCACCCAGGGCGGGCTCTACAACACCGTGAACCGCTCGCTCGAGCTGCTCGGGTGCTCGGACGCGTACGGCAACACGCGGGTGCCCATGTACGTGATGAACGTCACCTACCCGGTGATCGACGAGGAGGTGGTCCGCTTCTGCCGCGGCAAGCGCGCCGTGCTCCTCGTCGAGGAGGGGCAGCCGGACTACATCGAGCAGGCGCTGAACACGATCCTTCGGCGCCACGGCGTCGACACCCGCCTGTACGGCAAGGACGTCCTGCCGCTCGCCGGGGAATACAACTCGCTCGCGGTCACGCGCGGCGTGAGCCGGTTCCTGCAGGCCGAGCGGCCCGACGCCGTCGAGCACGAGCCCCGGCTGCTGCTCGAGGCCGAGGACCCCCGGAGCCCGTTCGCACCCCGCGTGTCCGGCGCGGCCGTCCAGCCGCGCCTGCCCGGCCTCTGCACCGGCTGCCCCGAGCGCCCGATCTTCAGCGGCATGAAGCTCGCCGAGCGGGAGACCGGCCCGCACCACGTCAGTGCCGACATCGGCTGCCACCTGTTCGCCATCAACGCTCCGTTCAACATCGGCGCGACCACGATGGGGTACGGGCTGGGCTCGGCCGGCGCCGCGGCGCTCAGCGCGCCCGAGACCGACCATCGCCCCGTGGCGATCATGGGCGACGGCGGCTTCTGGCACAACGGCCTGACCAGCGGCGTCGGCAACGCCGTCTTCAACAGGTCCAACCAGGTGATGGTCGTCGTCGACAACGCCTATGCCGCCGCCACCGGTGGTCAGGACCTGCTCTCATCGACGGCGGAGGTCCCCGCCCGCTCCACGCGCCATCCGATCGAGGCGGCGGCGAGGGGGGTCGGGGTCGACTGGGCCAGGACGATCGACAACACCTATGACGTCGCCGCCGTCCGCGACACCTTCGTCGAGGCGCTGACGGCGGAGGAGCCCGGCCCGAAGCTCCTGGTGATGCAGAGCGAGTGCCAGCTCAACCGTCAGCGCCGGGTGCGGCCCGAGATGCGCCAGGCGCTGCGCGAGGGCCGCCGCGTGACCCGAGAGCGCTTCGGCGTCGACCCCGAGACCTGCACCGGCGACCACGCCTGCATCCGGCTGTCGGGGTGCCCCTCGCTGACGATCACGGCCAACCCCGATCCGCTGCGCAGCGATCCGGTGGCGACCGTGCTCGACAGTTGCGTGGGGTGCGGGGTGTGCGGGGCCAACGCGCACGCGGCCGTGCTCTGCCCGTCCTTCTACCGCTCCGATGTCACCCACAACCTGACCCCGCGCGACCGGCTCACCATCCGCCTGCGGCGATGGTGGATCCGGATGCTCTCCCACGGCCTCGAGTCACGGGCGGCGCGGCTCGAGGGGAGCTGATGTCGAGCTGGGCCGACGGGCGCCGTCCGCTGACGCTCGCGATCCTCGCCCTCGGTGGAGAGGGGGGCGGGGTGCTCGCCGACTGGGTGGTGAGCCTCGCGACCGACGCGGGGTGGCTGGCGCAGAACACATCGGTCGCCGGGGTGGCGCAGCGTACCGGCGCGACCGTGTACTACGTCGAGATGGCGCCACCCGCGATCGCTCCCACCGGCCGGACGGTCCGGGCCGAGCCCGTGATGAGCATCTTCCCGACCCCGGGTGAGGTCGACGTGGTGATCGCGTCGGAGCTGATGGAGTGCGGCCGCGCGATTCAGCGGGGCTTCTGCACCCCCGGCCGCACGGTGCTGATCACCTCGACCCATCGCGTCTACTCGATCGACGAGAGGATGGCGCTGGGGGATGGGCGGGTCGATGACGCCCTGCTGCTCGGCGCCGCCCGCGACGCCTCGCGGCGGCTGGTCGCGGGCGACTTCGCGTCGGTCGCGGAGGGTGCCGGGTCGGTCATCAGCGCCTCGCTGTTCGGCGCGCTGGCCGCCTCGGAGGCCCTGCCCTTCGCCCGCGAGCAGTTCGAGCGCACGATCCGGTCCTCCGGCCGAGCGGCGGAGCCGTCGCTGGCGGCGTTCTCCGCCGCCTACGACCTGGCCAGGGCGGCGCCGCCGGTGTCCAACGGGGCGTCCGGAGCGCCCGGAGCCGAACCCGTCGCGGCCGGTGGCCCGGCCGCCTCGATCGAGGTTATGGACGCCCCGTCGCGGCGGGTCGAGCGCGAGAAGGCGCAGACGGAGGCCGAGCGCCGCCGGATCGCCGCCGCCGATCCGACGGCGCTCGTCGGGCCGGATCTGCACGGTCTCGCCCGGCGGGTCGGCGATCTGCCGGAGGCGGCGCGCTCGACGATCCTGCACGGCCTGGTGCGGACCGCCGTCTATCAGGACGTCGGCTATGCGGAGCGGTACCTCGACCGCGTGGGCCGGCTGGCCGCGGTCGACCCCGACCCGCAGGGCGCCGCCGCTCTGACGGTGGAGGCAGCTCGCCATCTCGCTCTGTGGATGTGCTACCAGGACACGATCCACGTCGCGCTCCAGAAGACGCGTCGCGCCCGGCTCGAGCGCATCCGCACGGAGGCGCGGGCGGGCGCGGGACAGCGGATCGACGTTCACGAGTTCCTGCACCCGAGGGTCGATGAGATCACCGACACGCTTCCGGCCGCCCTCGGCGCGTCGCTTCGCCGGTCTCGGACCTTCCAGCGGCTCATCGGGGCCGCGACCCGGGACGGGATGATCCTCAACACCACGTCGGTTCGGGGGTACACGCTGCTCACGCTGATGGCCCGCTGCCGGCCGTTGCGGCCCCGCTCGCTTCGCTTCCAGCGCGAGCAGCGCGCGATCGACGCCTGGCTGACGGCGGCGCGCGAGGCGGCGCTGGCCGGCGACGCGTCGCTCGCCGGCGAGATCCTCAGCTGTCAGGGCGTCCTGAAGGGGTACGGGGAGACCTGGGAGCGTGGCGAGACGAGCTTCCGGAAGCTGATGGCGGCAGCGGGCGCCCTGGCGCACCGCGAGGACGCCGGGGTCAGACTGGCCGAGCTGCGGGCGGCCGCCCTCGCCGACGAGGCCGGAGCGGCGCTCGACGGGAAGCTGCGCGAGTACGCGCTCGCGGTGGCGTGAGCCTCACACGAACGCGAGCACGCGCGCCGGGCTCCCCGTCCCGCCGACGAGCTTCAGCGGCGCGACCACGAGCAGCGCGCCCGTGACGGGCAGCGCCTCGAGGTTGGCGAGCTGCGTCACGCCGTAGCGGCCGGCGCCGAGCAGGAAGTTGTGCACCGGGAAGGCCGGGTCGAAGCCTCCGGCCGCCCCCGCGTCGATGCCGACTGTCTCGACCCCGAAGCCGACGACGTTCGGATGGTCGGCCAGCCAGCGCGCCCCTGAGACGTCGGGTCCGGGGGTGACGGGGCCGTGCTCGCCGGCGTTCAGGAAGGCCGCCTCGTCCTGCGCCCGCACGCCCCAGCCGGTGCGGAAGAAGATCCATGAGCCCGGCTCGATCGGGCCGTGCTCGCGCTCGTGCTCGTCCAGGTCCGCGGCGGTGAGCAGGTAGCCGGGGTCGGCTGCGACCTGCTCGGTGCGGTCGATCACCCGTACGGGTCCGACGAGACGCGAGGGGGAGATCGAGGCGACATCCTCGCCGTCGCGGCCGGTGAGCCAGTGGATCGGGGCGTCGAGGTGCGTTCCCGTGTGCTCACCGAGTTCGAGCACGTCCCACGCCCAGGCGGGCCCCGCATCGTCAAAGCGACTGAGCTGACGCCGCGAGAGGTGCGGCGTGTTGGCGAACGGCTCGGGCAGCACCAGCACCGGCGTCGTCTCCGACAGCGGCTGCGTCAGGTCGAGGATCCGCGCCGAACCGTCGGCCAGGGCGGCAATCAGCTCGGTCACGCTCGATGTGGACATCTCCGTCGGCCTCCTCTGTGGGTCTCTTGGCGCAGCGAGTGCGCGGATTCTACACACGGCACCACGGCCCTATGCAGAGTGTTCTGCCGTCGGCCAGAACGCCGCGGCGTGGGCGAGGGCGGCGGGCTCCAGCCGTGCGACGAGCCGCTCGAACAACGCCCCGGCGACGGGTCCGCTCCAGTCGGGCGCCAGCAGCTCCGCCGGAAGGCCCGGGTCCCGGAAGGGCAACCGCCGCCAGCGATCGACGACCTCGACGTAGCGCGGGAACGCCTCGGGTGGCTCCGGTGCCGCGCCGCTCGCCAGCCGCTGCGCGAGGGCGGCGTGCGCGGAGATGAATTCGCGGTAGCGGCGGTCGATCGTCTCGAGATCCCAGCTCGTGTAGAGCAGCGCGTCGAGCGGCTGACCCCCGACGTACTCCCCGTGGAACACGGCGGCGTGGTGGGCGAGCCCAAGCTCGTCGATCGCCCGGACGGCTGCCTCCCGCATCCGCGCCGGCGCGATCCAGAGCGCCGTCCCGACGTTGCCGAAGCCGAGCGCGGCGAGATGGGCACGGAGCTGATGGCGCTGGCGGCGCGCCGTCTCCGGGATCGAGAAGTGGACGATGCACCATCCGTCGGCGAGCTGGGCGGGGACCCGCGGGTGCCAGATCAGCTCGTCCCCGGCGCTGAGCGCGGCCAGGGCGGTCGGCGTCAGCGAGTAGCCGCGGGCTCGTGCCCGCACCTCGGGATGCAGCCAGCCCCGCTTCTTCAGGCGTGAGATCGCCGTCCGCACGCTGGTCGCATCGAGGCCGAGCGGGGCCATCAGCTCGACCGCTGCGGCGACGGGCATCCAGCCGTCGAACCTGCGCACCACCGCGCCGAGGAACGTCACGAGCACGGTGCGCGATCCTCCAGCCGGTCCAGCCGGCGCCCTGGCCGGGGGTGTGGAGGGGCCAGCCGCCATCACGTGCTCGGGGTGGGCTCCCGGGGCAGCCAGCGGACGTGCACCCCGCCCGCCTCGGGTTCCCGCAGCAGCGTCAACCGGGGCGGCACCCTGTCGGTGCGGGCGGTGGGCGGGCGGCGGCTGCCGGCCGCCCACTGGCGGGGCCAGCGGGCACCCTCGCCGGCGTACTCCTGCTCCGCGGCCGCCTGCAACGTCCACTGCGGGTTGTAGAGGTGGGTTCGCCCGAGCGCGCAGAGGTCGGCGCGTCCGGCGAGCAGAATCGAGTTGACGTCGTCATGGGAGGAGATCGCGCCGACGGCGATGACCGGCACGCCGGCCGGCTCGGCGACGAGATGGCGAATGCGGTCAGCGAACGGCGTCTGGTAGGACCGTCCGTAGGCGGGCGCCTCGTCCTGGACGACCTGGCCGGAGGAGACGTCGATGGCGGCCGCGCCGTGCGTCACGAAGGCGCGCGCGATCTCGACGGCATCGCTCTCCGTGTTGCCCCCTGCCGCCCAGTCATGGGCCGAGATGCGGACCGTCACCGGGATCTCCCGGGGTGTGGCCGCCCGGACCGCATCGAAGACCTCGAGCGGAAACCGCAGACGGCACTCCAGCGGACCGCCGTACTCGTCGCCTCGGCGGTTCGCCAGCGGCGAGAGAAACGACGAGAGCAGGTAGCCATGACCCGCGTGGACCTCGATCAGGTCGAAGCCCGCCTCGACGCCGCGGCGCGCCGCCTGCGCAAAGTCCGCCACCACCTTCCGCAGGTCATCGCGGGTTGCTGCACGTGGCACATTGCAGCCGGGGCCGTACGGGAGCGCCGACGGGCCGATCACCTCCCAGTTGCCGGCCTCGAGCGGCTCGTCGATGCCCTCCCACATCAGCTTCGTCGATCCCTTCCGCCCCGAGTGCCCGAGCTGCAGCCCGATGCGGGCGGGCGACTCGGCGTGGACGAAGCGGGTGATCCGGGCCCAGGCGTCGCGCTGCGCATCGCTCCACAGTCCGGCGCACCCCGGGGTGATGCGCCCCTCCGGCGAGACGCAGGTCATCTCGGTCATCACGAGCCCGGCGCCGCCGAGCGCCTTGGATCCGAGGTGCACGAGGTGGAAGTCCGTCGGGGTTCCCTCCGACGCCGTGTACATGTCCATCGCGGAGACGACGATGCGGTTGCGGAGCTGCAGCGGCCCGATCCGGACGGGCTGGAACATCGCCGGCACGTCGGCGCCCGTGCCGGTCCGAACGGCGAAGTCCGCCTGGACCCGGGCCGCGAATGCGGGGTCGCGCTCCCTGAGGTTGTCGAAGGTGATGCGCCGTGAGCGGGTGAGCAGGTTGAAGGCGAACTGGCATGACCCCTGGCGTGCGTACATCCCGATGTTCTCGAACCACTCGAGGGAGGCCTGCGCCGCGCGCTGCGTCGACTCAACGACGGGGCGGCGCTCCGTCTCGTAGGCCGCGAGCGCGTCGGCGATGCCGGCGTGTTCGTGCAAGCAGGCGGCGAGCGCGAGCGCGTCCTCCATGGCGAGCTTGGTCCCGGAGCCGATCGAGAAGTGGGCGGTGTGGGCGGCGTCGCCGAGCAGGACGACGTTCCCGTCCGACCAGCGCCGGTTGCGCACCGTGTGGAAGTTCAACCATCGCGAGTTGTTGGTGAGGATCCGGTGTCCCTCGAGCTCGTCGCCGAAGATCGCCCGGATCCGTTCCACCGCGCCGTCATCCGAGGTGCCCGGCGTCGCCTCGCCCGGATCGGTGGCGTCCAGGCCGGACCGTCGCCAGACCTCCTCGTGCATCTCCACGATCAGGGTGGAGCGGGTGGCGGAGTAGGGATACGCGTGCACCTGCATCGTGCCCCACGGCGTCTGCCGGACGATGAACTGGAACGCCTCGAAGACGCGGTCGGTCCCCAGCCAGATGTACTTGCTGTGGCGACGGTCCAGCGACGGGGCGAAGGCGGCCGCCCGTTCGGCCCGCACGCTCGAGTGGACCCCGTCGGCGCCGACCACCAGATCGTGGGTCGCGCAGAGCTCGTCGAGGTCGGGCGCCTGGGTGCGATGGTGGAGGGTCACGCCGAGGGAGGCGGCCCGCTCCTGCAGGACGCGCAGCAGCGTGTGGCGCCCCATGGCGGCGAACCCCTGGCCTCCCACGGTCAGCCGTTCACCGTCGAGGTCGATGTCGATGTCGGTCCAGCGCGCGAAGCTCGCCTCCATGCGCTCGTGGATCTCCGGATCGGCGCCCTCGATCCCGCCGACCGTCTCGTCGGAGAAGACGACCCCGAAGCCGAAGGTGTCCTCGGGCGCGTTGCGCTCCCAGACCGTGACGGCATGCCGCTCATCGAGCGCCTTGACCAGGACGGCCAGGTAGAGTCCGGCCGGCCCGCCTCCGACGACGGCGATCCTCATCCCGCCACCGGAGCGAGGCCGCCGGGCACGTCGATCGACTCCGGTGGCTGACGGATCATTCCCTCCTGCGCGACGGTCGCCAGGTGGACGCCGTCCGCATCGAAGAAGCGCCCGATCGCGACGCCGCGACCCCGATCGGCGGCGACGGCCTCCTGCGCGTACAGCACCCATCCGTCGAGCCGCGCCGGGCGGTGAAACCACATCGCGTGGTCGAGGCTGGCCGTGACGAGCCCCGGCTGGGCCCAGGCGAGGCCGAGGGCGCGCAGGATCGGCTCGAGGATGGTGTAGTCGCACACGTAGGCCAGTGCCGCCGTGTGCAGTTGCGCGTCGGTCAGACCCGGCACCGGTCGCAGGGGGTCGAACGGGCGGATCCAGACCGCCTGGTGAGCGGTCCGGGCGCCGTCCACCGTCAGGTAGACCGGTCCGGGCGCGTGGCGCATGTCGAAGCTGCGCCCGCGCGACCAGTAGCGCTTCGCCTCGGGCGTCATCGCCCCGCCCTCGCGGTCGGCGAGGTACGCCTCGGAGCTCGGCAGGTCCTCCGGGTGCGGGAGGTCCATGGGAGCGGCGGCGGCGATGCGGCCGCCCGGCTCCCCCGCGGCGAAGTTGGCCAGGCAGACGTAGACCGGCTTGTCCTCCTGGTAGGCGCGCACGTGACGGGTGCTGTATCCGCGGCCATCCCGCAGCAGCTCGACCTCGTAGCGCAACGGCACCCCGATGTCGGCGGGACGCATGAAGTAGGAATGCATCGAGTGCAGCACCTTGCCGTCGTCGACGGTGCGCATGGCCGCGGCCGCCGCCTGCGCGACGAGGTCGCCGCCGTAGGCCTTCGGCCAGGGGCAGGGCTGCGTCGTGGCCCGGAACGCGACGTCGAACCGCGGCGGAGTCGCCGGCTCGAGCGTCAGTGCCCGCGTGAACGTCAACGACGTCGGGCGGTCATCCTCGGCCTCCGCGCTCATGGGCGCTCGAGCCAACCGGGCAGCTCCGTGTCCTCCACCTGCGGGAGGTTCACCACGATGTTCTCCGGCGTGCGCGTGGTCATCCAGGTGAGGGGCCGGCGGCGGTCGAGATTGCACTCGACGTGGGGCATGTACGGCGGCACGAACACCCAGTCCCCCTCGTCCATGTCGATGTAGTCCCGGTACCCGTCGCCGAAGTAGATGCGGGCGTGTCCGGAGAGCACATAGCCGCCCGTCTCCGCCTCGCCGTGGTGGTGGGGCACCGAGCGGTATCCCGGCTCGTTGCTCACCTTGCCGAACCAGATCTTCGTGGCCGGGGTGTGCTGGATGCTCACGCCGGAGATCCGGGTCGCTCCGGCCGACTGGCCGGTGTTGTCGAGCTCCTCGCCCGCCCGCGTGACCACGGGGATCACGCGCCCCCCGTCACTGGCGTAGCGCGAGTTGTCGCCCTCGAGCGAGTACTGACTGAACTGCGGCTCCATTCGGCTCCTCCCGGCGGTTCCATTGCGGCCTGATCCCGCATGACGTACTTTCAACGTTCGTCAGGAGTTTGTCAATATGAGGCACGCCCCGCGACCCCACACGCCCGGAGGAGGGCCGGCATGACCCACCCGCAGTTGACACCGATCGCGATCAACCCCCCGACCCTGCCGGCGCCGAGCGGCTTCGCGCACGGAACGTTGAGCGGGAACACCCTCTACCTGGCCGGACAGACCGCCCTGGACGCCGAGATGCGGATCGTCCCCGGCGGGATCGTCGAGCAGTTCCGCCAGGCCCTCACCAACGTCCTCACGACGCTCGCCGCCGCCGGTGGGGTGCCGACCGACCTGGTGAGCGTGACGATCTATCTCACCGACATCGCCGACTACCAGGCCCATGGCCGAGAGATCGGAGCCGTCTGGCGCGATCTCGTCGGGCCGGTGTACCCCGCCATGGCCGGGATCGGGACGACCGGGCTCTGGCAGGCGGAGGCGCTGGTCGAGATCCTCGGCGTCGCCGTCATCCCGGACGACCGGCTGGTTCGCCCGGCCGCCTGAGCGTCTCGTCGGGTGGGCGGTGGCTCCCGCCCACCCGGAGAGCGACCTGCGTCAGCCCCCGCGCGTGGCCGAGGCCAGGGCGCTGAGCGCGCGGTCGACTTCGTCGGCCGTGTTGTAGTGGACGAAACCGATGCGCACGGCCGTGCCCGCGTAGCCGAGACGCTGGTACAGATCGAGCGCGTACCACGTGTCGCCGGCCCAGACACCGAGCCCGCTTTCGACGAGGTGGGCGGCCAACTCGGTCCCGTCCAGCCCCGCCGCGGTGACCAGGAAGGTGGGCACGCGACCCTCCATCGTCGGCAGTCCGTAGAGGGTGACGTGGTCGGGCAGCCCGTCGAGGAAGCGCTGGCCGAGCGCTCGCTCGTAGGGGACGATCGCCTCGAACCCGCCGATCGACTGCAGGTAGTCACAGGTGGCGTTGAACCCGGCGAGCGCCTCGAACGGGAAGGTGCCGGTCGCCAGCCGGCGGCCGAGCGGGCGGTCCGGGGTCGGTCGGGCCTTGTACGGGCGCCAGGTGGAGGAGACCTCGGAGGCGACGAACGCGACCCCGAGGTGCGGACCGAAGAACTTGTAGGGCGAGCAGAGCAGGACATCGGCGCCGATCGCGCGCACGTCGATCGGCTCGTGCGCCGCGTAGTGGACGGCGTCGACCCAGGCGAGCGCCCCCGCCGCGTGCGCCAGCTCGCACACGCGGGCCGCATCGGTGACCGTCCCGATCGCGTTCGACGCCCAGGCGAAGGCGACGACCCGCGTGCGAGGGCTGAGCTTGCGCTCGAGGTCGTCGAGGTCGAGCGTCGTGTCGGGACGGATCCCCACGTGCTTGACGACGAGGCCGCGGTCCTCGGCGAGCGCCAGCCAGGGTGCCACGCCCGCGTCATGATCGAGCGCCGTGGTGAGGATCTCGTCGCCCGGCTGCATCGCCCGAGCCGCGGTGCGGCTGAGCGCGAAGTTGAGCGTCGTCATGTTCGGCCCGAACGTGATCTCCTCCGGCGTGCCGCCGAGCAGCGCCGCGGCGCCCTGCTCGGCCCGCTCGAGGATCGCGCCGGCTCGGCGACTCGACGCGTAGCCCGCTCCGAGGTTCGCCGCCGCCTCCCGCAGCGCCTCGGCGATCGCCGTGCCCACCTCATCGGGCACCTGCGATCCTCCCGGCGCGTCGAGGAAGGCGAACTCCTGCTGGAGAGACGAGTACCGCCGGCGGACGGCGGCGACGGGGAACGACTCGATGGCGGTGGGCACGGCGACGCTCCTCTAGACGATCTGTGGTTCCGGGATGAGCGCATCCACGGCGAAGCGCTCGAGGCTGAGCTCCGGCAGCGGCTCGGGCAGCGAGCCGGTGGTGAGCGCCTCGGCGACGAGCCGGCCAAAGGCCGGGGCCATCATCAGTCCCCGGCCGTTCAGCCCGGTGGCGAGCCAGAGGCCCTCCTGCCCGGGGGCCGGGCCGACGATCGGCTGCTTGTCCGGTGTGACGTCGTAGAACCCCTCGACGAGCACCGGGAAGGAGACCAGGTCCAGCACCGGCAGGCGCTCCCGGATCGATTCCTTCACGTGTCGATACCAGGTGTCGCGCATCGTCGCGGGGTCACCCTCGGCGGTCAGGTCGCTGGCCAACACCGAGCCGTCCGCGAGCTGCTTGGAGGCGAAGTGCCGGTCCATGAAGACCGCGAGCGGATCGAGCAGGCGCTGGCTGATCGGGTTGGAGTAGAACAGGTACTTCGGCTCCTTGGTGACCGGCACCTCGACGCCCAGGTCGGCCAGGAGGGCCCGGGTCTCGTGCGCGGCCGCGACGATCACCGTCTCGGCCGTCACCGTCTCGCCGTCGGAGAGCGTCAGCTGCCAGGCGGAGCCGTGGCGCTCCAGGCGGCGCACGTTGCGGCCGACGACCTGGGCTCCGCGTTCGACGGCCGCCTCGTGGAGGGCGCCGATGATGGCGAGCGGCCGGTCGAAGTACCCGTCCTGATCGTGCCAGGAGGCGGCGGCGATCCCCTCGGGGTTGAGCCCGGGGACGAGCTCGGCCGCCTCCTCGCCGTCCACCAGCCGGGACATGATCCCCTCGGAGTTCTGCAGCTCGACGTTGCTGGCGAGCTGCTCGCTGCTCGCCTTCGACTCGGCCACGAACAGGTAGCCGCACTTGGTCAGGCCCGGCGAGACCCTCGCCTCGACGCGCCGGTCGAAGCCCTCGTAGAAGCGAAACGACTCGATCGCCAGGCGGCAGGACATCCGCGTGCCCCACTGCTGGCGGACGCCGCCGGGCTGGATCGAGCTCGCCCCGGAGCCGACGCCCTGGCCGTCGAAGAGGACGACCGATCGATCCCGGCGCTCGGTGAGGTGCCAGGCGATGGAGAGGCCGGTCACGCCGGCGCCGACCACGGCCACGTCGTATCTCATCCCTGAACCCCGGTTCTGGTCGCTGTCTCTCGGTTCATCTGTCTCTCTCAGAGGTTGGGTGGTGAATCGACGCAGATGAGCTTCAGCGTCGAGGTCTCGCTCGCATTGGCGAAGAGGTGCATCCGGTCTCCGGGGTAGTACGCGCTGTCGCCCGGCTCGAGGATGCGCGGTTCGCTGCCCATGAACGTCAGCTCGAGGATCCCGTCGATGACGTGCAGGAACTCCTCTCCGGGGTGGCGGCCGTACTCCGCCAGCCGCGCCCCGGGCTGGAACACGAGCAGCATCGGCATCATCGTCCGGTGGGTGTCGACGCCGAGCATGTAGACGTCGATGCCCTCGGCCGGCGAGTGGATGAGGCGCCGCTCCGCGGCCCGCACGATGTCGGGCTCCGCCGCCTGCGGGTTGGGCAGGATGTCGGTGATCGACACCTCGAAGAACTCGACGAGGCGGGTGAGGCGCCCGATCGTGATGTCGCTGCGCCCGTTCTCGACCAGCGAGAGGAACGACGGCGAGATCCCCGTCCCGGTCGCCACGTCGTTCAGGGAGAGCTTGCGACCCTGGCGCAGCCGGCGCAGGGACTCACCGAGGGTGCCCGCCCCCGGTTCCGGCGTGCTGCGGTCGATCCCGTGGGAGGTGGTCTGTGGGTTGGGCATCGCTCAGCTCGTCATCGGTCGGTGGTGGTGGTGTCCGTGGCCGGCCCGGCGCCGCCCTCGACGTGCAGCCAGCAGGCGACGGTGCGCTCCCCGGCGAGCGGGATCAGGCTGGGCGCCGCGGTGGTGCAGCGATCGTGGGTGTGCGGGCACCGCGGGTGGAACCGGCAGCCGGACGGCGGCCGAGCCGGGTCGGGGACCTCGCCCGGCAGCGCCTCCGGCTTGGTGCCGAGCCCGTCCGCGTGCGGGATGGCGCCGATCAGCGCGCGCGTGTAGGGGTGCTGCGGCTCGCTCCAGATCTGCTGGGTGGTGCCGGTCTCGACGATGAGGCCGAGATACATCACCGAGATTCGGTCGGCGATCTGCCGCACGATCGCGAGGTCGTGGGAGATCAGCAGCATCGCGATCTTCAGCTCACGGCAGAGCTGGAGCAGCAGGTTGGCGACCTGCGCCTGGGCCGAGGCGTCGAGGGCGGAGAGCGGCTCGTCGAGCACGAGCACCGTCGGCTCGGCGGCCAGCGCTCGGGCGATGGCCAGGCGCTGACGCTGGCCTCCGCTGAACTGGTGCGGGTAGGAGTGCAGCGCCGACGCGGGCAGGCCGACGTGTCCGAGCAGCTCGACGACCCGCCGCTCGTGCTGGTCGGCCGGCAGCAGGCGGTTGATGCGGATCGCGTCGGCGAGCTGCGAGCCGATCCGGCGGCGGGGGTTGAGCGACGAGTAGGGATCCTGGAAGACCATCTGGAGCTTCACCTCGCGGCGGGGGCGAGCACGTCGGCTGAGCTTCCCGATCGGCTCTCCGTCGAAGCGAACCGCCCCGGCGCTCGGCGCGAGCAGACCCGCGGCGACCCGGGCCAGGGTCGATTTGCCGCAGCCGCTCTCCCCGACGAGCCCCATGATCTCGCCCGGGCGCAGATCGATGCTCGCGCCCGCCACGGCCCGCACCGGGTCGCGGCCGCGCCGGCTGTAGGTCACCTCGACCGAGTCGAGCTCGAGCAGGCTCATGTCCGCACCAGGAGCGGGTCGACCGGGCAGGCCAGGCGCCGTGCGCCGTGCGTGACGAGCTCCGGGATCTCCGTCGCGCAGCTCTCCCGCGCATAGGCGCACCGCGGGTGGAACCGGCAGCCGCTCGGCGGGTCGCTGGGGGCCGGCGGGCTGCCGGGGATCGCCACGAGCGGCGCGTCGTCGGCCGTCTCCGGGTGGGGGAGGGCGGCGAGCAGCCCGTCGGTGTAGGGATGCCGCGGCTCCTGCATCACCTGCGCCGTGGGCCCCGACTCGACGATCCGTCCGGCGTACATCACCGAGATGACCTCGGCGATCGAGGACATCACCCCGAGGTCGTGGGTGATCAGCAGCACCGAGAGGCCGTTGTCCTGGCGCAGCCGATCCAGCAGTCGCAGGATCCCCGCCTGCACGGTCACGTCGAGCGCCGTCGTCGGCTCATCGGCGATCACGAGACTCGGCCCGCAGATGAGGGCCGCGGCGATGGCGATCCGCTGCCGCATCCCGCCGGAGAACTGGTGCGGGTAGGAGCCGAGGCACCCGGC
>DAIDJO010000051.1 GCA_027451345.1 Solirubrobacterales bacterium | reverse complement strand
ATGGCCGTGATGGCCGAGGCCGAGGATGCCTGTCGCGCAGATCGTCGGCCGAGAAGAGGTGCGGACCGGCGAGCCAGCCGGCGAGTGCCCCGGGGAGCTCGAGCGGGCCGGGCGGCATCAGATCGGCGGCGAACACCGCGCTCGCCTCGCGCATCGCCCCGGCGCGCACCCGCGCGGCGAGCCGCCGCTGCACCCGCCGGGCGAGCGCCCCGAGGCACCAGCCGGTGCTGATGAGGACCAGCCGGCGCACCGCCGCCGGGTGCTCGGCCGCGATCTGCTGCGCGATGCTCCCGCCCGTCGACATCCCGACCAGGTCGACCGGCCCGCCGAAGGCGCCGTGCACCGCCGCCGCGTGCTCGGCGGCGATCTGCGCCATCGTCGTGCCGGGGCGCCATCCGGGGCGGCGGTTGAGGTAGAAGGCCTCGCAGTCGTGCGCGAACAGCCGGGCGGTGCGCTCGTGCTCGGCCCGGAGCGGGCCGGGGGCGACGCCGGCCCGCGGCAGCAGGCCCGCGAGCACGACGAGCGGGGGCCCCGAGCCGACGGCCAGATACGGCAGCTCCCCCATCTTCCCCTCGCGGACGCGCACGCTGTCATGCTGCCAGCTGCGCGCCGATGACCCGTTCCCCCTCCGATCCTTCGCCCGTGCCGATCTTCGACGGCCACAACGACGCCCTCACCGCCGGCCACCACGCCTCGCTGCAGGACGGCGGCGGAGGCGGCCACCTCGATCTGCCGCGGATGCGCGCGCGCGGTGTGCGCGGCGGGATCTTCGCCGTCTTCACCGAGTCGCGCGAACCGCACCACGACCCCGAGCCCCGCCCGGACGGCACGTACGCGCGTCCCCCCTCCCCCCGCGTCGGTCAGGCCCGCGCGGCGGCGCTCAGCACGATCGCGGCCGGGCGCCTCCTCGCCCTCGAGCGTGCCGGCGCGGTGCGGGTCGCACGCTCCGGCGCCGACCTCGACGCGGCCGCGGCGGGAGACGGCCCGCCCGTCGCCGTCCTCCACCTCGAGGGCGCCGAGGCGATCGACCCCGGGCTCGAGAGCCTCGAGACCTGGTATGCCGCCGGGCTGCGCTCGCTCGGGCCGGTCTGGAGCCGACCCAACGCGTTCGCCCACGGCGTCCCCTTCGTGTTCCCGTCCTCGCCGGACGTCGGCCCCGGCCTCACCCGCGCCGGGCGAGCGCTCGTCCGGCGCTGCGGCGAGCTCGGCATCGTCGTCGACCTGAGCCACATGAACGAGGCGGGATTCTGGGACGTCGCGCGCAGCGACACCGGGCCGCTGGTCGTCAGCCACGCCGGCGTGCATGCGATCTCCCCCTGCTCGCGCAACCTGACCGACGCGCAGATCGACGCCGTCGCCGCCTCGGGCGGGCTCGTGGGGATCGTCTTCGCCTGCTTCTTCCTGCGCCCGGACTTCGCCAACGACCCCGACACGCCGCTGCAGCAGATCGTCGAGCACGTGCGCCACGTCGCCGCTCGGGTCGGTGTCGCGCACGTCGCCTTCGGCTCCGATTTCGACGGCGCCACGATCCCGGCCGCGCTGGGCGACGTCGCCGGCTACCCGCGGCTGCTCGCCGCGCTCGCCGACGCCGGCTTCTCCCGCGCGGAGATCCGCGCCATCGCCTGGGAGAACTGGCGGCGGGTGCTCGGCGCCTGGTGGCGCTGAGGCGCGCCGGCGCGGGGCGAGGCGACGGGCCGGAGGAGGTGGCCGTCCAGCGGGACGGCCACCCGGTCACATCACCGGTGCCGGACGCCCTCCCGGGCGAACGGGGCGAGCGTCGGCTCCTTCACCGGCACCTCGCCGAGCGCCTCGTCGATCGCCGACAGCACGTCGGCGGAGAGGGTGATCCCCGATGCCGAGGCGTTCGCGTGCACCTGCTCGGGGCGTGAGGCGCCGACGATGGCGGAGGCGACCTCGGGGCGCCGCAGCACCCAGGCGAGCGCGAGCTGCGGGAGCGTGAGCCCCTCGCCCTCGGCGATCGGCACGAGACGCTGCACGGCCTGCAGCGCGGCGTCGCTCATCACCAGGTGCATCGCGCCGCTCATCTCCTCGCTCGCCGCCCGCGAGCCCTCGGGCAGCGGTTCGCCCGGCCGGTACTTGCCGGTGAGCACGCCCTGGGCGAGTGGGGACCAGACGATGTGGGAGATGTCGTACTCGGCGCAGACGGGGAAGACCTCGGCCTCGGGCGCCTGCCAGAGCATCGAGTACTGGGGCTGGGAGGAGACGAACAGGTCGGGGCCGGCGATCTCCACGGCGGCGCGGATCTGCTCGGGCGTCCACTCGCTGAAGCCGAGGTAGCGGGCCTTGCCCTGGGCGACGACGAGCTGGAGCGCCTCGATCGTCTCCTCGATCGGCACCTCGACGTCGAAGCGGTGGGCCTGGTAGAGGTCGACATAGTCGGTCTGCAGGCGCCGCAGGGAGGCGTCGATCTGCTTGGCGATCTGTGCGGCCGACAGGCCCTGGTCGGTCGGGTCATCCGACATCTGGCCGTTGACCTTGGTGGCGAGGATGTAGGAGTCACGGGGGTGTTTGGAGAGGATCTCCCCCCAGGCCGTCTCCGCCGCGCCGCGCCCGTAGACGTTCGCGGTGTCGAAGAAGTTGATCCCCGCCGCGAAGGCCGCCTCCGTGCAGGCGAGGGTCTGCTCGAACTCGATCCCCCCGGCGTAGGTCAACCACGCGCCGAGGGAGATCTCCGAGACCTCGAGGTCCGAGCTACCGAGCTTGCGATACCGCACTGGCTTCCTCCTGTTCGTGCTTGGGCGATACGAACGTCATTGCCCGTTCCGCGAGCGCCGTGATCGTCAGGCTCGGGTTCGCCCCGACATTCGTCGGCACGGCGGCCCCGTCGCACACGAGCAGGTTCTCGTAGCCGAAGACCCGGTGGCGGGCGTCGACGACGCCGCTCTCCGGCCCCGCACCGATCACCGCGCCCCCGAGGATGTGCGCGGTGAGCGGGATCCCGAGCACCGCCTCGGTGATCCCGGAGTACGCCGTGCCGCCGATCCGTCGCGCGAACCATCGGGCGGCCTCATAGGCCGCCGGGATGCTGTCCGGGTTGGGGTGCAGCGGGTCCTGCTCGGTGGTGAGGAGCACCGCCCCGTTCGGCAGGCGCCGCTTGACCTTCAGCCGCATCGAGTTGTCGAGTGACTGCATCACGAGCAGGATCACCGAGCGGCGCGACGTGCCGCGGATCCGCAGCGCGGACAGGGCCAGCCGCGGGTGACGCGCGACGGCCAGCAGGAAGTGCAGGGGGCGTGTCCCGCGCCGCCCCGCGGTCACCATCAGCTGCCGCAGCAGGCCCTGGCTGTCCCCGCCCTGCCCGTAGGTGACGACCTCGATGTGCGTCTCAGGGTCGGTGTGGATGCTCGAGGTGATCGCGACCGAGTCACTGAAGTCATAGTCCGATCCCTCGGGGGCGCAGACGGAGATGATCGCCTCACTGTTGGTGCGCACCGCGTACCCGAGCCGGTCGGAGAGGCGCGGGAGCGACCCACTGAGCCGGCAGCGCTGCAGCAGGCGGTTGGTGCCCAGGGCGCCCGCGGCGACGATCACGCCGCGCGCGCGGACGGTCCGCCGCCGACGGCGCAGGATCGCGCCGGAGCGCTCGTGGGTCACGGCGTAGCCGTCGGCCCCGGTGCCGTCGCCGAGCGGGCGGATATCGGTCACCGCCCGGTCCGGGAGGATCTCGACGCCGAGCCGCTCGGCGAACCACAGGTAGTTCTTGACGAGCGTGTTCTTGGCGCCGTGCCGGCACCCGATCATGCAGTTGCCGCAGCGGGTGCAGCCCGTGCGCGCGGGCCCCTCGCCACCGAAGTACGGGTCGGGCACGGTGACGCCCGGCTCGCCGAGGAAGACGCCGACGGGGGTGCGGCGGTACGTCCCGCCGACGCCGATCGACTCCCCGTACTCGCGCAGCAGCACGTCGGCCGGCCCGTCGCGGTCATAGGCGGTGACGCCGAGCATCCGCTCGGCCTCCGCGTAGAACGGCTCGAGCTCGCGCTCCCAGTCGGCGAGCTCGGCCCACTGGGGGTGGGCGTAGAAGCCGGGCCGCGCGCGGTAGAGCGTGTTCGCGTAGCCGAGGCTGCCCCCGCCGACCCCGCAACCCGAGAGGACGAACACGTCGCGGAACACGCTCAGGCGCAGGATGCCCCGCAGCCCGAGGTGCGGCACCCAGTTGTAGCGGCGGACCTCCGCGGTGCGCCGCGCGAAGTCGGCGTCGGCGAAGCGCCGCCCGCACTCGAGCACCGCGACCCGATACCCCTTCTCGGCCAGGCGCAGGGCGCAGACGCTGCCGCCGAACCCGGAGCCGACGATCAGCCAGTCGTAGTCGTGGTCGGGCTCGCTCATCCGCGCCGGCGGCGACTCAGTCCCTCGGCGTCAGCAGCATCACCGGGATGCGCCGCGTCGTCTGCGCCTGATACTCGGCGAACTGCGGGGAGCGGGACGCCTGCTCGGCGTAGATCCGGTCGCGCTCGTCGGGATCGGCCTCGTGGGCGGTGACCTCGAGCGTCTGCCCTCCGACCTCGATGCGCGTCTCCGGGTGGGCCTTCAGGTTGTGGTACCAGGCGGGGTGCTCGGGAGCGCCGCCCTTGGAGGCGAAGACCGCGTAACGGCCGTTGTCCTCGAGATAGGCGAGCGGCGTGACGCGCTCGGTCCCGCTCCTGGCGCCGAGGTGATGGAGGAGCAGCAGCGGCATCGACTCGAACATCCCCCCGACCCGGCCGCCGCTCTCCCGGAACTCGTTGATCACCTGCGTGTTGAAGTCGGCCATCGACACTGGGCTCTGCTCCTTGGACGTGAGGGTTGCGTGCGCTGACATGATCCTCGCATGCTGAGGAAGGTGTGCGCCACGCGCTACGCGGCGCCGTTGCGCGAGGGCGGCTCGCTCCCCGGGATCGTCGAGGCCGACGACGACGGCCTCTACGTCGTCAAGTTCCGCGCGGCCGGCCAGGGGCGCAAGGCGCTCGTGGCGGAGGTGATCGTCGGCGAGCTCGCGCGGTCGGCCGGGCTGCCGGTCCCCGAGATCGTCCTCGTCGAGGTTCCTCCGGAGCTCGGGCGGACCGAGCCCGATCCGGAGATCAACGAGCTCGTCACCGGAAGCGCCGGCCTCAACTGTGGCATCGACTTTCTCCCGGGAGCGCTCGACTACAACCCGGCACGCCCCGCCGAGATCGACCCGGTCCGCGCGTCTGAGATCGTCTGGCTCGACGCGTTCACGAGCAACGTCGACCGGACGCCGCGCAATCCGAACCTGCTCGTCTGGCACCACGCGACGTGGCTGATCGACCACGGCGCGGCGCTCTACCAGCACCACGCCGGGGGCGATCTGGTGGCGCGGGCGCACGAGCCGTTCCCGCTCATCGCCGACCACGTGCTCCTGCCGCTCGCCGCCGAGCTGGCACGGGCCGATGCGCGACTCGCCGCCGTGCTGGACCGGGGTCGGGTCGCGGCCGCTGTGGCGCTCGTGCCCGACGAGTGGCTCGGCGCCGATCCGGCCGCCGACCGGGAGGAGTACGTCGCCTACCTGTGCGCGCGGCTGCAGGCGCCGCGGGGGTTCGTCGCGGAGGCGGAGGCGGCCCGTGTCGCCTGAGCCCTTCCAGTACGCCGTGCTGCGCGTCGTGCCCCGCGTCGAGCGCGAGGAGTTCGTCAACGTCGGGGTGATCCTGTTCTGCCGCACACGCCGATTCCTGCGGGCGCGGGTCGCGCTCGACCCGCGCCGCATCCGGGCGCTCGCCCCGAACATCGACCTCGAGACGGTGCGCGAGCACCTCGACGCGCGGGTGCGGGTGGCCGCGGGCGAGGCCGGCGCCGGGCCGATCGCCGCCCTCCCGCAGTCCGAGCGGTTCCACTGGCTCGTCGCGCCGTCGAGCACGATCATCCAGACCTCCTCGGTGCACGGCGGGGTCTGCGGCGAACCGGAGGCGGTGCTCGACCGGCTCATGACGCAGCTGGTCACCGTCGAGGGCGCCGGGGCGTAAGTAGACTCCCCGTCATGCCGAAGCAACAGCGCGCCATCCGCATCGAACAGAAGGGCCAGCTCGCCGCGATGCAGGCCCTTGAATCCCGCAGCGATGAGGAGCTCGAGGCCGAGACGCGCTACCGGGCGGCCGCCCAGGCGATCCTCGGCGCCCGCGCCGCGGAGAAGTACGACGCCAAGAAGGCCCGTGAGCACTTCGCCCGGGCGCTCGCCGCGGCCCGCCCCCAGGAGCGCCTGCAGCTGCGCCGGATGGCGGACGCGTCGCTGGCGCTCGCCGAGCGTCGCGCCGGCGATCTGAAGGTCGCGACCGAGCGCCTCGGCGTCGAGGCGCCGAGCTCGCGCCAGCTGCTCGTCCTGCGCATCTTCGGGCTGATCGCCCCGCCGTCGAGCGCCGGCATCGTCGCGCGCGTCCGCGGGGTCGTGATTCTGCTCGTCGCGGTCATCGGCATCCTCGCGCTCGGCTTCGGCCTCGTCGAGGGTGTCGGGCAGGCGGCCGGCGGCATCTCGCTCGACCTCGCCATCTTCTACGGGTTCGCGCTCGTGATCGTCGTGATCGCCGGGCTCGCGCTGTGGGGCCGCCGCCGGCAGAAGGCCGCGCTGGCCAAGCGCGCGCAGCAGTCCGCCGCGCGCGCGGGTGGCCGCTGACGCACGCGGCCGCTGAGCGTCCCGACAGCGACACCGCCGTGTGCGGCCGCTATTCCCTGAGGCCCGTCGATCCCGCGCAGCTGCGCGCCCGGTTCCCCGTGGGTGAGGCCGCCGTCCTCGAGCCGCCGTACTACAACATCGCCCCGGGCACGGACGTCCTGGCCGTCACCACCGATGTCGAGGGCCGACCCCGCGGCGAGCGCCTGCGCTGGGGGCTCGTCCCGAGCTGGGCCACGGACACCGGGGGCGGCGTCAAGATGATCAACGCCCGGGCCGAGACGCTGCGGGAGCGCCCGGCCTTCCGTATCCCATTCGAGCGCTTCCGCTGCCTGATCCCGGCCGACGGGTTCTACGAATGGCAGCCGATCCCCGGGGAGCGGCGCAAGCAACCCGTGCACATCACCCGGGCCGACGGGGAGCCGTTCGCCTTTGCCGGGCTGTGGTCGGTCTGGCATCGGGGCACGCCAGAGGAGCTGCGCAGCTGCACGATCGTCACGACGGCCGCCAACGCGCTCGTGGCAGCGGTCCATGACCGCATGCCGGTGATCCTCCCGCCGGAGGCCGAGGCGGCCTGGCTGGGCCGGGAGACGCCGGCCGAGGAGCTCGACCGGCTGCTCGTCGGTCTCGCGCCCGACGCCTTGGCGCTGCGGCCCGTCGGCCCGGCGGTCAACGACGCCCGCTACGACGGTCCCGAGTGCCTCTTCGATCCTCCGCCGCCCGCGCAGGGCTCGCTCTTTCGGCAGTGAGCGCCGCGGTGTCAGGCGATAATCGGGCCGTGACGCTGTCCCCGCTGCTCTGCGCCTACGACCATGTGATCCTCGACCTCGACGGGACCGTCTGGGTCGGCGGCGTCGCCACCCACCGCGCCCCGGAGGCGGTCGCCGCGATCCGCGCGAGCGGGCGGCGCCTGGCCTTCGTGACCAACGATGCCACGCACACGCCCGAGGAGTACGTGCGGCGGCTCTGGTCGATCGGCTGCACCGCGTCGGTCGAGGAGGTCGTGAGCGTCGGTTCCGCGGTGCAGTACGTCCTGGCCGAGCGCGCCCCCGGCGCCCGGGTCCTCGTCGTCGGTGCCCCCGCCCTGCATCGGCACGTGAGCGACGCCGGCCACCACGTCGTCAACCATCTGCCGGACGCCGAGACGGCGGACGTGGTGGTGGTGACCGCCCACGCCGGCTTCGACTACGCCGAGCTGCGCACCGCGACCCGGGCCCTGCTCGCCGGCGCCGAGCTGATCTCGGGCGGCCGCGACCGCAACTACCCGTCGCACGGCGGGATCGCCCCCGGCACCGGCGCGGTGACGGCGGCGCTCGAGTACGCGTCGGGCGCCACGGCCCGCATCGTCGGCAAGCCCGACCCCCAGGTGTTCGAGGTGGCGCTCGATCGCCTCGGGCCCGGCCGCACGCTCGTCATCGGCGACCATCTCGTCTCCGACCTCGCCGGTGCCGCGGCGGCCGGGCTCGACGCGGCGATCGTCCTGACCGGGGTGACGAGTCGTGGACAGGCCGAGGCGGCCGCCGATCCCGCACCGGTCGCGATCGCCCCCGACCTCGCCACGCTCGTACTCTCGTCCTGATGCTCTCGCTGATCGTGAACCCCACCTCGGGCGGGGGACGCGCGATGCGCGCGCTGCCCGCCGTGCGCTCCGCGCTCGAGCGGCACCGCCTCGAGCATCACGTCGAGCTGACCGTCGATCTGGCCCACGCGCGGGAGTTGACCCGGGCGGCCGTCGCCGCGTCCGAGATGCCGGTCGCCTACGGGGGCGACGGTCTGGCCGCCGCTGTGGCCGACGCGGCGCGCGGCACGGGGGCCGTCATCGGGGTGCTGCCGGGCGGCCGCGGCAACGACTTCGCCCGGTGCCTCGGTCTGCCCCTCGATCCCGTCGCGGCAGCCGGCGTGCTCGCCGATGGCGTGCCGCGGGCGATCGACATGGGCGCGGCGGGCGACCACGCGTTCCTCGGGATCGCCACCTGCGGGTTCGACTCCGAGGCGAACCGGATCGCGAACGCCGCGCGGGTGATCCGGGGGCGGTTCGTCTACACCTACGGTGGTCTGCGCGCCCTGATGAGTTGGACCCCCGCCTCCTTCCAGCTGCGCGTCGACGGGGTCGACCACGCGCTGTACGGCTACACGGTGGCGGTCGCGAACGCCGGCATGCAGGGCGGCGGCATGCGCCTGGCGCCGGAGGCGTCGCTCGATGACGGGCGCTTCGACATCGTCCTGATCGCCGACATGCGCCGCCGGCGCTTCCTGCGCCTGCTGCCCACGGTGTTCAGCGGCACCCACGTCGAGCAGGACGAGGTGCGGATCCTGCGCGGCTGCACCGTTGAGCTGAGCGCCGAGCGGCCGTTCACGATCTACGCCGACGGGGACCCGCTGGCGGTGCTGCCGGCCACGCTGCGGGTGCTCCCGGGAGCCGTGTCGGTGATGGCGCCGGAGACCCGTGTGACGCCCGGTACCCGTGTGACGCCGGGTGCCGCGGGCGCGGCGCGCACGGAGGCGGACAGGTGAACCGGCTGAGCCTCGAGGTCCCCGTCGCTCGCGCGGTCGGCCGCCTGGCCCGGGCCACCGGACGCGGCGGCGGCACGAGCCTCCCCGGGAAGGTCCTGCTCCGCCTCGACCCGGACGCCATCGGCAGGCTCTCGGACCGCCTGAGCGGTGGCAGCGCGATCATCTCGGCCACGAACGGCAAGACGACGACCGCCTCGCTCGTCGCCTCGATCCTCGAGGGCGCGGGGCGACGTCTCGTCCACAACCGGGCCGGGGCGAACATGGCGGGCGGCATCGCCTCGACGCTGCTCACGGCGGCGCGGCGCGGCGGTGGGATCGCCGGTGACACCGGCCTCTTCGAGGTCGACGAGTTCTGGCTCGACACCGTCACCCGGCAGGTGCGGCCCGGGGCGGTCGCGCTCGGCAACCTGTTCCGCGACCAGCTCGACCGGTACGGGGAGCTCGAGACGATCGCGGATCGCTGGGCGGCCCTGGTCGCCGAGCTCGAGCCGGCCACCTGCCTCGTGCTCAACGCGGATGACCCGTTGATCGCCGACCTCGGGCGCGAGCGGGAGAACGTCACGTACTTCGGCGTCGAGGATGACGCCATGGCGATGCCCGAGATGCAGCACGCCTCCGACTCGACGCACTGCCGCCGCTGCGGCGCCGCCTACCGGTACGACGCGGTGTACCTCGGGCACCTCGGTCGCTACCACTGTCCGAACTGCGGCCGCACACGCCCCGCCCCCGCGGTCCGGGCCGAGCGGATCCAGCTGCACGGCACGAGCGCCGCCACCTTCACGCTCGCCACGCCGCTCGGATCGCGCTCGGTGCGACTGCCCCTCCCGGGCCTCTACAACGTCTACAACGCGCTGGCCGCGAGCACCCTCGCCCTCGCCCTCGGCGTCGGCCTGGATGCGGTCGTGGCCGGTCTGGAGCGGGCCGCCGCCGCCTTCGGCCGGGCCGAGACGGTCGAGCTCGGCAAGACGACCCTGCAGATCCTGCTGATCAAGAACCCGGCCGGCGCCAACGAGATCCTCCGCACCCTCGCGCTGGAGTCGGACCAGCTCGACGTGCTCGCGGTCCTCAACGACAACATCGCCGACGGCCGCGACGTGTCCTGGATCTGGGACGCCGACTTCGAGCTGCTGGCGACGGCCCTCCGGCGGGTGACGTGCGCGGGCACGCGCGCGGCCGAGCTCGCCGTGCGCCTGAAGTACGCCGGCGTCCCCGAGTCCGCGATCGCCGTGGTGCCCGAGTTCTCCGCGGCGCTCGACGCGGCGGTCGCGGCCGCCGGTTCGGCCCGCCTGTACGCGCTGCCGACGTATACGGCGCTGCTCGCGCTGCGCGCGGAGCTCACGGCCCGCGGACACGTCTCCGCGTACTGGCGGGAGGCGGCATGAGCCGCGTGGTGTGGCATGACATCGAGTGCGGCCGCTACCGGGAGGACCTCGCCCTCTGGCTGGCGCTCGCCGCGGAGCTCGCCGGACCCGGGCCGGTGCTCGACGTCGGCAGCGGCACCGGCCGGGTGAGCGTCGCGCTCGCGCGGGCCGGCCACCGGGTGGTGGCGCTCGACCGCGACCGCGAGTTGCTCGATGCGCTCGAGTCCCGCGCGGCGGGCCTGCCGGTCCGCACGGTCTGCGCCGACGCGCGCTCGTTCACGGTGCCCGAGACCGTCTTCCCGCTGATCATCGTGCCGATGCAGACGATCCAGCTGCTCGGCGGCCGAGACGGTCACCTCGCCTTCCTGCGCCGGGCCCGCGCGCACCTCGGCGACGGCGGGGCCATCGCGGTCGCCCTGGCCGCGGCCGAGGACTTTGAGGAGTTCGAATACCGGGACGGAGACCTCCAGCCGCTGCCCGACATCGCCGAGATCGACGGGCGGGCGTACTTCAGTCAACCGACCGCGGTGCGGCGAATCGACGATGGCTTTGTGCTCGAGCGGCGCCGGGAGATCGTCGAGCGCGACGGTGCCCGCAGCAGCGAGGAGGACCGGATCACGCTCGACATCCTCAGCGCGCAGGCACTCGGGGCGACGGCGGGCGAGGCCGGTCTGGTCCTGCGCTCGCGGCGACGTGTCCCCGCGACCTCCGAGCACATCGGCAGCGAGGTGGTGATCCTCGGTGCCTGAGGCCTCCACGCTGCGAGTCTGCGCGCTCTACCCGGATCTCATGAACATCTACGCGGACCGCGGGAACCTGCTGATGCTCCGGCGCCGCTGCGAGTGGCGCGGCCTGGGCTTCGAGCTGAGCAGTGCCGGGCTCGGCGATCCGCTCGACGGCGACGCGGCGGACCTGTACTACATCGGCGGCGGCCAGGATCGCGATCAGGAACGCTGTGCCGCCGACCTCCACGACGAGAAGCGGGAGGCGCTCGCCGCCGCCGCGGCGCGGGGTGCCGTCGTGCTCGGCGTGTGCGGCGGCTACCAGCTGCTCGGGCACGCCTACCAGCTCGCGGACGAGGAGCTGCCCGGCGTCGGGCTGCTCGACGTTCGGACCGAGCGGGTGGAGGGTCCGCGCCTGATCGGCAACATCGCGATCGAGGTCGACCTGCCCGGTGCCGCCGGAGCGATTCTCGCCGGATTCGAGAACCATGCCGGGCGCACGCGGCTCGGCGAGCGCGCCGAGCCGCTCGGCCGCGTCCTGCGCGGGCACGGCAACAACGGCGCTGACGGACGCGAGGGCGCCCGTGCGGGCACGGTGATCGGAACCTACATGCACGGCCCGCTCCTGCCCAAGAACGCGTGGTTGGCCGACTGGCTGATCACCACGGCGCTCGGGGACGGGGCCGCGCTCGCGCCGCTCGACGACGACCTGGAGCGGCGGGCCCACGACGAGGCGTGCCGGGCGGCCGGACTATGAGCGCGCACCCGATCTCGGCGCGGCTGGCGGCGCTCCTCGTCCTCGCCGCCGGGCTGCTCGCCGGCCTCGGCGTCGGCGCCGCCTCCCCCGGCCACGCGGCGGGCACCCGGGGTACCACGGCCACGACGGCTCAGACGCCCACGACCGTGGCCACGGTGCCCGAACCCGTCGTGACGGCGGTGCAGCCGCCGACCGTTCCTGCCTCGAGCCTCCCCGGGACCGGCCGGCCGACCGTGTTGCTGGGCGACATGAACACGCCGGAGCAGTTCGTCATCGGCCAGCTGTATCAGCTCGCCCTCGCCCGGCTCGGCTACACGGTGCAGCTCAGCCGCAACGACACCGTCGTCGGGCAGCGGCTCGCCGGGTTGCGCTCCGGCACCCTCGACATCTATCCCGAGTATCTCGGCGAGTGGAACAGCCAGGTCGCACACCTGCACCGCCGCTTTCAGACCCTGCGGGCCGCCTTTGCCGCCGGCAGCGCCTATGCGCGTCGTCACGGCTTCGTCCTGCTCCCGCCCACGCCGTTCAGCGACACGAAGTGCGTCGCGGTCCTCACGCAGTACGCGCGGGCCAACCACGTCCACTCGCTCACCCAGCTCGGCCGCGGCGGGCCGATCATCTTCGGCGCACCGATCGAGTTTCAGAGCGCGCCGGACGGCCTGCCGGCGCTGCGGCGCGTGTACCACCTCACCCCGGACTACGTGCAGCCGATCGCCGTCGGCTTCCAGTACTGGTGGCTTCGCACGAGCAATGTCCAGGCCGCGTACTGTGCGACGACCGACCCGCAGCTGAGCGGGCCGGCCTACGTCGCGCTGCAGGATCCCCGGCGGGTCTTCGGGCACGGCAACGTCGTCCCGGTGACGACGCCCCACGTGCTGCGGGTGGAGGGCCGGCCGTTCCGGCAGGCGATCGAGCGCGTCGATGCCCTCCTCACGCTGCGGGCGATGCGCGGCCTCGACGCCGAGATCGAGCTCGGCGGGCACAGCCCGACGGCCATCGCCCAGCAGTTCCTGGAGGGCAACGGCATCCTGCCACCGTCGCGCTACGCGCCGGTGCCGCCCACCCCCACGACCTCCTCCTCCACCACCACCGCGCGCTGAGACGGCCCGAGGGGTCCGCCCGGGGTGTCAGGCGCCGGAACCGCCGCCGGCGCCGAAACCGCCGCTTGAGCCGAAACCGCCGGTCCCACGCTCGCTGTCGGTGAGCTCCGCGACCTCGAGCACGGCCGGCGCGTGCACCGCGATGAGGACGAGCTGGGCGATCCGGTCGCCCGCGCGCAGCGTGCAGGGCTCCCGCCGGTCGGTGTTGAGCAGCAGCACGCGCAGCTCGCCCCGGTAGCCGGCGTCGATCAGCCCGGGCGCGTTGACGAGGGCGATCCCGTGGCGAGCGGCGAGCCCGGAGCGCGGGAGCACCAGTCCGGCATGTCCCTCGGGGATCTCGAGGGCCAGGCCGGTACCGACGCTCGCGCGGGCGCCGGGTTCGAGCGTGACGTCCTCGAGCGCGTGAAGATCCAGCCCGGCGTCGTGCGCATGGGCGCGGGTGGGCAGGCGGGCGCGCGGGTCGAGCCGCAGGACCCGCAGCGGCGTCCGGTCCGCGCCACTCACGCGACCGGCGCCGGGGTGGCGGCCGCGAACCGTGCGAAGCGCTCCGCCACGGGCGCCGGCAGCCGCGCGGTGACGCGAACCCCCTCGGGCGTGTCCTCACGCACGAGGTCCCCCGCGATCTCGTGCAGCTCGGCCAGGCGCGCGCCCTCGCTGAAGGGAATGAGCAGGTCGACCGTGCGCAGGCGGCGCGCGAATTCCTGTTCGATCGCCTCGGTCAGCTCGGGCAGGCCCTCGCCGGTGAGCGCGGAGAGGAGGATCGCGCCGGGATGACGGTTGCGCAACTCGGTCCGCCCCTCCTCGTCCACCCGGTCGATCTTGGCGAGCACGAGCATCCGCGGGACCTCGCCGGCGCCGATCTCCGCGAGGACGTCGTCCACCGCGCGGATCATCTCTCCGCGGTCCTCCTCCTCGGCCGATCCGTCGACGACGTGGAGGATGAGATCGGCCAGCCGCGTCTCCTCGAGCGTGGCGCCGAAGGCCTCCACGAGCTGATGGGGCAGCTTGCGGATGAACCCGACGGTGTCGGTGAGCAGGTAATCGCGTCCGCCCGCCCGCAGGACACGGGTCGTCGGATCGAGCGTGTGGAAGAGGCGGTCGCGCACCCCGACCTCCGCCCCGGTGAGGGCGTTCAGCAACGTCGATTTGCCGGCGTTCGTGTAGCCGGCCAGGGCGACCTGCGGGAAGTGCGCCCGTTCGCGTTCGGCGCGCATCACCATCCGGTTGGAGCGAACGTGCCCGAGCTTGCGCTTGAGCGCGGCGATTCGGTCACGGGCCAGGCGGCGGTCGGTCTCGATCTGCGTTTCGCCCGGGCCCCTCGTCCCGACTCCGCCGCCGAGACGCTCGAGGTGGGTCCACAGCCCGCGCATGCGGGCGAGGTTGTACTGCAGCTGTGCGAGCTCGACCTGGAGCTTTCCCTCGGCCGTGTGCGCGTGGGCCGCGAAGATGTCGAGGATCACGGCGGTGCGGTCGACCACCGGCACACCGAGCGCCTCCTCGAGGTTGCGCTCCTGGCGCGGGGTGAGCTCGTCGTCGCAGGCCACGACGTTCGCGTCGGCGCGGCCCAGCTCCTCCTTCAGCTCCGCGAGCTTCCCCGGCCCCAGGTACGTGTTGGGGTGGGGCTGGTCGCGGTGCTGGACGTCGGCGCCGACGGTGGCCACCCCGGCGGTGCGCAGCAGCTCCCGCAGCTCGTCGAGCTGCTCGACCCCGCCCTGAGGCGTGGCCGCGATCATGTAGGCACGCTGCCTGGCGCGTCCCTGTCGCGGTGTGGTGGGTGGTGTCGGCACTGTCCTCGACAGTACAACGCGCCGCGGGATCGATCCCGTGGCCCGAGGGGCGGGCTAGAGGGAGCGGAGGCGCTCGACCGCCTCGATCAGGCGATCGTCGGGGGTGGTGAGCGAGATCCGGAAGAAGCCCTCCCCGCTGCGCCCGTACGCGCCGCCGGGCGAGATGACCACGGCCGCCTGCTCGAGCACGTGCTCGCAGTACGCCGCCGAGTTCGCGAACCCATCCGGAATCGGGGCCCAGATGTAGATCGTGCCCTTCGGTTTCGTCACGTTGACGCCGGCCTGCGCCAGGGCGTCGCAGACCAGGTCGCGCCGGCGCGCGTAGACGGCGTTCATCGCCCGGACGTCGGCGTCGACCTCCGGTCGCAGCGCCGCGATCCCGGCGAGCTGCACCGCCTCGAAGAGACCGGAGTCGATGTTCGACTTCAGCCGCCAGAACTGCGCGATCGCGTCGGCGTTGCCGACGATCGCCGCGCAGCGCCAGCCCGTCATGTTGTAGCCCTTCGACCAGGAGAACACCTCGACGCCGACCTCCTTGGCCCCGGGGGTGGCCAGGAACGACGGGGCGACGTAGCCGTCGTAGGTCGTCTCGCTGTAGGCGTTGTCGTGCACGGCGAGCAGATCGTTGCCCTGCGCGAGCTCGACCACTCGCTCGAAGAACCCGTCGGGGACGACTGCGCCGGTCGGGTTGTTCGGGTAGTTGAAGAACATCAGCCGTGCCCGCTCGAGCACCTCCGGGGTGAGCCGGTCGAGGTCCGGCGCGAAGCCGAGCTCCGGTTCGAGCGGCATCAGCACCGGCTCGGCCCCGACGAGCAACGGGCCACCCGTGTAGACGGGGTAGCCGGGGTCGCTGGCGAGCGCGACGTCACCGGGATCGAGGAAGGCCAGATTGAGGTTGAAGATGCACTCCTTGGCGCCGATCGCCGGCATCACCTCCGTCTCGGGGTCGAGCACCACCCCGAAGCGCCGCTCGTAAAACGCCGCGACGGCCTCCCGGAAGTCCTGGCGCCCCCGGTTGCTCGGGTACTGATGGGTGGCCGGGTCGGCGACCGCTGCCTGGCCCGCGGCGACGATCGCCGGGTAGGTGGGCGTGTCGGGGTCGCCGATCCCGAGGCTGATCACGTCGATGCCCGCCGCCCGCTTCTCCGCGATCTTGCGTTCGAGCTCGGCGAACAGGTACGGGGGAATCTTCTCCAGACGGCTACTCGGCCGCACGCAGCACCTCCACGAGTTCCTCGGCGATCGTCCCACGCATCACGGGAACCGCCCATCCGGTCAGGTTGATGTGGAGGTCGTCTCCGACCTCCACCTGCAGTTCCCCGCCGTCGAGCACGACGGTCACCGGCGAATCGCCGCCACGCAGGACGTGGGCGACCGCCGCCCCGATCGCGCCGGTGCCGCTGGCCGACGTCTCCCCCACGCCGCGCTCGAAGATGCGGGCGCGGATCCGGTGCGGGCCGAGCACCGTGTACCACGAGACGTTGGTGCGGTGCGGGAAGCGCTCGTGGCGCTCGAGACCCGGGCCGATCGCGGGGAGGTCGAGCTGCTCGAGCGTCTCCTCGCTCTCCACCTCGATCGAGCACTGCGGGTTGCCGATCTGGACGTGCTGGTACACCCAGGCGCGTCCGTCGGCGGTGAGCTCGCCTCGACCGTCCGGGGTACCGCTCGGGTCGTCCGCGCTGCTCGTGCGGGCCCGGCCCATGTCGACGGTGCACGTGGTCGGCGAGGTGATCGTGGCGCGGATCTCGCCCGCGAGGGTGCTGATCGAGAACGTGTCGTGCTCGGTCCAGCCGCTGCGGCGCAGGAACAGGATCGCCTCGCGCGCCCCGTTGCCGGACAGCTCGGCCTCCGAGCCGTCGGGGTTGAAGATCCGCAGGTCGGCGACGAAGCCCGGGCCGGCCGGGGGCGAGAGCAGCAGCACGCCGTCGCTGGCGAGGCCGGTGTGCGCGGCGCAGAGGGCGCGAACCCGCGCGGGCGTCAGCTCGAACTCGAGCGCGCGGGCGTCGAGGATCACGTAGTCATTGCCGAGCGCCTGCCACTTCTCGAAGTTCACGGGGCGCAGGCTAGTGGATCCCAGGCCCGCACGATCTCGTCCGCGAGCTCCTGCGCCGGCCGCCCCGTCGCGTCGAGCGTCAGTACGCCCGGGAGCTTGCGCATCCAGGTGAGCTGGCGGCGGGCGTAGTTGCGGGTGCGCCGCTTCATCGCCTCGACGTCGCCGGCGAGCAGCTCCTCGAACCCGAGCGCCTTGCGGGCGGTGGCGCTCGCGCCCGCGCGGCTCGCGCGCTGGACCTCCTCGCGCGCGCCCGCGGCGAGCATCGCCTCGACGCGTTCTTCGATCTGCGCGTAGAGCGTGTCCCGGTCCGCCGTGAGGCCGACGAGGAGCGTCGGGTGGCGGGTCGTCTCGATCCACAGCTCGGAGTCGCCGCGGACCGGCTCGAGCTCCCCGGCCTCGTGGAGCTCGAGCGCGCGCAGGATGCGATGGCTGTCCCGCGGCGCGATCTCGGCCGCCGCCCACGGGGCGCGGGCGGCGAGTTCGGCGTGCAGCGCCTCCGGGCCGAGGTCGGCCAGGGCGCGCGCCCACCGCTCCCGGACCCCCTCGGCGGGAGGTGGCCTCAGCGAGAGGTCGGCGAGCGCGGCACGCAGGTAGAGCCCGGTCCCGCCCACGACGATCGGACGGCGGCCCGCCGCGAGCAGTGCGTCGATCTCGCTGTGGGCCAGCCGCGCGTACTGACCGACGCTGAACTGGGCGTCGAGGGGCAGGAACGAGATCATGCGATGCTCGAGCTCGGCCCGCTGCGCGGCCCCCGCCGCCCCGGTGAGGATCTCGAGACCCGCGTACACCTGGAGGGCGTCCGCCGACACGGCGACCGGGTCCTCCCCGAGCGCGCGGAGCGATCGAGCGAGCGCGACGGCCACGTCCGTCTTGCCGACCGCGGTCGGGCCGAAGAGTGCGATCACCGGTTCGCGCGCCATCGGCGCTCAGTATCGTGCCCCGCCATGATCAGCGTCGGACTCGGGAGGCGGACATGAAGATCCACGGTTCGAGGGCCCTCATCACCGGCGCCACCGGGGGGATCGGCGCCGCTCTCGCGCGGGGCCTCGCGGGACATGGCGCCCACCTCGTGCTGTCGGGTCGCCGCTCCGAGGTGCTCACGCCGCTCGCCACGGAGCTCGGGGCGGCCCAGGTCCTCGCCGACCTCGCGGTGCGCGCCGACGTCGAGCGCCTCGCCGCCGCGGCGGCGGACTGCGACATCCTCGTCGCCAACGCCGCTCTGCCGGCGAGCGGCCACGTCCTCGAGCTCTCCCAGGCGCAGATCGACACGATGCTCGAGGTGAACCTGAGCGCCCCGATCGCGCTCGTGCGCGCGCTCGCCCCCGGCATGGTGGCGCGCGGGCGGGGCCACATCGTGCTCATCTCGTCGCTGTCGGGAAAGGCCGCCGCACCGGCCTCGGCGATCTACAGCGCGACGAAGTTCGGCCTGCGGGGCTTCGCCCACGGGGCGCGTGCCGACCTGCGGCGCTCGGGCGTCGGCGTATCGGTGATCATGCCCGGCTTCATCCGCGAGGCCGGCATGTTCGCCGACTCCGGCGTCAGCCTCCCGCGCGGGGTCGGCACGAGCTCGCCGGAGGAGGTCACCGCCGGCGTGGTGCGCGCGATCGAACGCAACCTCGGCGAGGTCACCGTGGCGCCGCTCGGGATGCGACTCGGCGCGAGCCTGGCCGCCGTCGCGCCCGAGCTGGCCGCCGTCGCGCAGCGCGCGATGGGCGGCGCGAGGATCGCCTCGTCGCTCGCCGAGCGCCAGGCCGGCCGGCGGCCGCCCGGCGGCTGAGCACGGTCAGCTCCGCGGAGCCCCGCCGTCCACGGATGGCCGCACGTGCTCGCCCGTCACGCTCAGGAGCGCGGCGATCACCTCATCGGCGAGTCGCGCCCCGTCGGAGTGCCGCTCCGGCACCGCCTGGACGCGCACGACGATCGAGTCCCCGCTGATCTCCTCGAGCAGCACGCTGGGCGCCTTCCGGGTCGGGGTCGTCACGTTCGAGTCGAGGATCGCCTGGACGTGCGTCGGTCGCACGCCCGAGCTCAGCGTCACGCGGACATTGACCGGCTCGGGCTCGCGCAGCGGGACGATCGCCGAGGAGAGGACGAGCGTGTTGGGGATCATGATCCGCTCGTCCCCGCGGGAGAGGGTGGTGTAGAGGAGGCCGAGTGAGGCGACCACGCCGTCGGCGCCGCCGGCCAGGGCACCCGCCTGCAGGCGGATGCGTTCGCCGAGACGGAAGGGCCGCGCGCTGAGGAGCACCATGCCGGCGAACAGGTTGCCGAGCGTCTGTTGGGCGGCGAGACCGAAGACGACGGCGGCGAACCCACCGCCGACGGCGATGGCCTGGAGCGAGATGCCGCCGACGGCGAAGGCGCCGAGCACCGTTGCGGCCACCGCGACGAACCGGATCGTGAACTCGACGGTCCCGGCGGTGGCCGGGTCCATGCGCCGGAACAGGACCGGCGCGACCTTCGCCAGGTCCCGCGACATCAGCCAGCCGAGGGCGAGGACGAGGACGACGGCCACGATGGTGACCGGCGTGTCGCCGACGAACCAACTGTGGTGCAGGTGCGTCCGGACGTAGCTGATGTGGTTGCGGGCGAGCTCGACGCCCCAGATCACCGCGACGAGCAGGAGCAGCTCGACCGGGAGCCGTCGGAGCGACCGCCTGGCCTCCTTGCGGTTGATCTCGACCTCGAGCCCGACGGCCGCCCAGGCTTCGCTGCGCGTCTCGAACATGCGGTCGAACGTGGGGGCGCTGCGGGCTCTGAACCGGCGCATCTGGCTGCGTTACCCGGCCGCGCGCGCGAGGAGCGACATCTCCCCCGTCAACGTCTGACTCGTCGCGCCGGTGATGGTCACCGGGACGTACTCCCCGGGGGTGCCGAGACCGTCGAAGTTCACCACCTTGTTGTGACGCGTGCGGCCGCGCAGGCGGGTCGGGTCGGTGCGCGACGGGCCCTCGACGAGCACCTCGAGCGTCCGGCCGACGAACCGCTGTGCGCGCTCCGCCGCCCGCCGCTGGATGACCTCGACGAGCTGCTCCAGCCGCTCCACCTTCAGCTCGTGCGGAACCTGCCCGTCGAGCTCCGCCGCCTCGGTGCCGCGGCGCGGTGAGTAGAGGAAGGTGAAGGCGCCGTCATATCCCACCTCCTCGGCCACCTCGAGGGTGCGCCGGAAGTCCTCCTCGGTCTCGCCGGGGAAGCCGACGATGATGTCGGTGGTCAGCGCGCAGTCGGGCAGGTGCTCCCGGATCAGCGCGACGCGATCGAGGTAGCGCTCGCGCGTGTACGTGCGGCGCATGCGCTTCAGCACGGGGCTGGAACCGGATTGGAGGGGCAGGTGGATGTGCTCGCAGAGCGCGCCGAGCTCGGCGTGGGCGAGGATGACGTCCTCCCGCATGTCCTTGGGGTGTGGGCTCGTGTAACGGATCCGCCGGATCCCGGGCACCGCGTCGACCCGCCGCAGCAGGTCGGAGAAGGACAGCCTCCGCTCACCCGGGAGGTCGCGGCCGTACGAGTTGACGTTCTGGCCGAGCAGCGTCACCTCGCTCACCCCGTCCGCAGCCAGACGCCGCACCTCGGCGACGAGCGTCTCCGGGTCCCGGCTGACCTCCCGTCCACGGGTGGAGGGCACGATGCAGTACGAGCACACGCAGTTGCACCCGACGCTGATCTGCAGCCAGCCCTGGAACTCGCGGGCCCGCTTGGCGGGCAGGTCGCCGGTGAAGCCCTCGAACTCGAAGTACCCCTGCGCGGTGAGCGAGTCGCTGGTGAGGAACTCCGCGAGGCGGTGCACCTGGCCCGGGCCGAAGGCGACGTCGACGAACGGGAAGCGCTGGAACACCTCGTCCTTGACCGACTGCGCCCAGCACCCGCCCACACCGATGACGGTGTTCGGCGCGCGCCGCTTCAGGGCGTTGGCCTCGCGCAGGTGGGCGATGAACCGGTCGTCCGCCTTCTCGCGGATCGAGCAGGTGTTGAACAGGATCAGGTCGGCGTCGCCGCGGTCGGCCGCCTCGCTGTAGCCGAGTGACTCGAGCATGCCCTTCATGCGCTCCGAGTCGTGCTCGTTCATCTGGCAGCCGAACGTGGTCAGGTGGTAGCGCTTGCCCACGGTTGCGTAGCGTAGCGGCGCGTTGCCGCCCCGGGTCGGCCTGCCCGGGGAGGGGTCACGAGCGTCGCCCCGAGGGCGCTACCTGGCGTAGTCGACGGCCCGCGACTCCCGGATCACCGTGACCTTGATCTGACCGGGGTACTCGAGCTGCTTCTCGATGTTGCGGGCGATCTCAAAGGAGAGGAGTGTCGCTCCGGCGTCGTCGATCGCATCCGGGGCGACGATGACGCGGATCTCGCGGCCGGCCTGCATCGCGTAGACCTTCTCGACGCCGCGGTGGCTGGTGGCGATCTCCTCGAGGTCCCGCAGACGCTTGACGTAGAGCTCGAGCGACTCCCCGCGGGCGCCGGGACGGGCCCCCGAGAGGGCATCGGCCGCCTGCACGACGACGGCCTCGACCGTCTGGGGCTCCACCTCGTTGTGGTGGGCCTCCATCGCGTGGGCGACGGCCTCGCTCTCGCCGTACTTGCGCGCGAGGTTGCCGCCGACGAGGGCGTGCGGACCCTCGACCTCATGCGTGACGGCCTTGCCGATGTCGTGCAGCAGGGCCGCGCGCCGCGCCGTCTTGGCGCTCGCGCCCAGCTCGGAGGCCATCATCGCCGCCAGCTGGGCGACCTCCACCGAGTGAGCGAGCACGTTCTGCCCGTAGCTGGTGCGGAACTTGAGGCGTCCCAGGTACTTGATCAGCTCCGGGTGCAGGCCCTGCACGCCGGCCTCGAAGGCGCCCTGCTCGCCCGCCTCGACGATGTGGGACTCGAGCTCCGACTTCACCTGGAAGTAGACCTCCTCGATCCGCGCCGGGTGGATGCGGCCATCCTGGAGGAGCCGCTCGAGGGTCAGGCGGGCGATCTCCCGCCGGACGCCATCGAACCCCGACAGCACGACCGCCCCCGGCGTGTCGTCGATGATGAAGTCGACGCCGGTGAGCGTCTCGAGCACGCGGATGTTCCGTCCCTCTCGGCCGATGATGCGCCCCTTGAGGTCATCGGAGGCGAGCTGGACGACGGAGACCGTCGTCTCGGCGGCCTGTGCGGCGGCGAGTCGCTGCATCACGACGGCGAGGATGTTGCGGACGCGGCGGTCGGCCTCGCGCTTGGTCTCGTCCTCGATCTGGCGCAGCCGCCGCGCCGCCTCGTGCCTGGCCTCGTCCTCGATCGCCTCGATCAGCAGCTGCTTGGCGCGCGCGGCCGACATGCCGGAGACCCGCTCGAGCTCCTGCAGGAGTCGCTCGCGCTGATCGTCGAGCCGGTCGGTGCGCTCCCGGATCTCCGCCTCACGCGTCCTCAGCGCCTGCTCGCGCTGCACGAGCTCCTCGCTGCGCGCCCTGGCGCCGCCGTTGCGCACCGCCGGCGGTGCCACGAGCGGCTTGGTGGTGACGGTCGTGGCCTCGACGATCGTCGTCCCCACCGGCGGCAGGTCGATATGGGTGGACGGCCAGGCCCGCCGCGTGACGCGCGCGTACACCGCCGCGGCGCCCACGATGCCCACTGCGATCAACGCTGCGGCGACGATGATGTCCATGGTCGATCCTCTCCCGAGAGCCGGCTCCCTCGCCGGCCCCTCACGCTCTTCACGTTGTCAGGCGCGACCGAACGACTGGATGCTCCTTCGCCGGGCAGCAGTTGCGGTGTCAAGTTTCATCGGTTTCCAGGGAGGTTCGGTCTCACCGGCCATCCCGGCCGTTCGTTCGCTCCCCCGATCCTATCGCGCCCCTCCCGCCCGCGGCCCGGTGCGGCGGGCCCCCGGCACGACGTCGGCGGGAGCACCCGGCACGACGTCGGCCGGAGCCCGGGGACGGCCGATCCGCCTCCCCCGCACGGCCCCAGCCGGACCCCGGGCCCACGCGAGGACGGGGTCGCGACCGATCGGGCGCGCTCGACCCCCCAGGCTCGCCGACGCATCAGCGCTCGCCGACGCATCAGCGCTCGCCGCGGCGCGACCATTCCCGCACCGCGTCGGACGCCGTCTCGCTGTCATACCCGCGGCGGGCGAGCGCGGCGAAGGCCCGCTCGCGGTCGCGGGGCTCGGCGGGCCCGGCGGGGAAACGCCGCTGAAGCCAGGCGAGCGCGCGGTCCAGCTCGCTCTCCGGGGCGAGCGCCTCCACTTCGGGTTCTCCCCCCTGCGCGCTGGTCTGCGCTCCGACCCCGCTCCCGCCCTCGTCCGCCAGCGCCCGCGCTATCAGCTCACGCGCCACGCCGCGCTCGCGCAGGGCCCGGGCGATCCGATCGTTGCCCCACGCCTGCAGCGTGCGCTTGTCCTCGGTGAAGAGGCGGGCGTAGCGCGCGTCGTCGACATATCCGAACTCGAGCAGTTCGGCGATCACCATCTCGATCTCGTCGGGGCGCACATCCGCCCGCTCCAGCCGCGCCCGGACCTCGGCCTCGGTGCGCTCTCGTCGGTTCAGGAACGCGTAGGCGACCCCGAAGCCCCGTCCGCTGTCGGCACCAGTCGCCCTGTGACCGACGGCGGCCGCCGCCGGCCCGGCGTCCGCCTGCCCCTCGACACCGCGCACGGCGCTCGACGGCACCCCGAGGAGGCGCTCAGGCCGCCTCGAGGTCCGCGTCGAAGTCGATCTCGGGCACGTCGTCGTGCTCGATGGGCTTCACGAGATCCTGGCCGATGCCGAGCTCGGCGTAGATCTTGGCCTCGATCTCCTTGGCCACCTCCGGGTGCTCGTCGAGGTACGCCTTCGCGTTGCCACGACCCTGCCCGAGCCGCTCATCGCCGTAGGAGAAGAACGAGCCGGATTTGGTGACGATGTTGTGCTCGATCCCGTAGTCCAGCAGGCAGCCGGAGGTCGAGATGCCCTTGCCGAACTCGATGTCGAACTCGGCCTGCTTGAACGGCGCGGCGACCTTGTTCTTGACCACCTTGACCCGCACGCGGTTGCCCACGGCCTCGGTCCCGTCCTTGAGCGTCTCGATGCGGCGGATGTCAAGCCGCTGGGAGGCGTAGAACTTCAGCGCCCGCCCGCCCGGCTGGGTCTCCGGCGAGCCGAACATCACGCCCACCTTCTCGCGGATCTGGTTGGTGAACACGCACAGGGTCTGGGTGCGGTTCAGCGTTCCGGTCAGCTTCCGCATGGCCTGGGACATCATCCGGGCCTGCACACCGACCGTCTGGTCGCCCATCTGGCCCTCGAGCTCCGCGCGCGGCGTGAGGGCGGCCACCGAGTCGACGGCGATCACGTCGACCGCCCCCGAACGGATGAGCATGTCGACGATCTCAAGCGCCTGTTCCCCGTGGTCGGGCTGCGAGACGAGCAGCTCATCGATGTCGACGCCGATCTTCTGGGCGTAGAGCGGGTCCATCGCGTGCTCGGCGTCGATGAACGCGCACACCCCGCCGAGCTTCTGCGCCTCGGCGAGGATGTGGTAGACGAGCGTCGTCTTGCCGGAGGATTCCGGGCCGAAGATCTCGATGATGCGCCCCCGTGGGACGCCTCCGATTCCGAGGGCGATATCGAGCGAGAGCGCTCCGGTGGGGATGGCATCCACGGCCACCCGGGCTCCCGGGTCGCCCATCCGCATCACGGCGCCCTTGCCGAACTGCCGCTCGATCTGGGTCAGCGCGCCCTGCAATGCCGCCTGGCGCTTGGCATCGGACTTCGGATCCGCCGATGCAGCGGCGAGCTTCGCGCCCGCCTTCTCCTGTTCACTCATGCTCGTCTGGCTCCTTGTCTGATGCCGTGCGGACCGTCAACTTACGCTCCGCATCGGACGGAACCACAGAACACCTGTTCGCACAAGGCCGCTGTGTGCCAACTTCGTCTCGCGCCGTGCCGATTTCGGCACCGGGCGCGGTCTCAGTCGCTCTCGCCCCGGAGCACCCGGTCGATCAGGTGCATGGCGACCGTCGTCGAGCGTTCGCGCACGGCGGCGCGGTCACCCGGCAGCTGGCGGGTCCGCGTGAGCACCCGCTCGGCCGTCTCGACGCCGGCTCCGGCCCACGTGACCGAGAAGCAGACGAGCCCCACCGGCTTCTCGGCCGTGCCTCCGCCGGGACCGGCGACGCCGGTGATGCCGACGCCCACCGTGGTCCCGAAGCGCCGCCGGGCACCGTCGGCGAGCGCACGGGCCACCTCCACCGACACGGCGCCGTGGGTCTCGATCAACGCGGGATCGACGCCGACCAGGTCGGCCTTGGCCGCGTTGCTGTACACCACCGCGCCCCCCATCACGTAGGCCGAGGATCCGGCGCGGTCGGTGAGACGGGCGGCCAGCAGGCCGCCCGTGCACGACTCGGCGAGCGCGATCGTCTCGCCAACCGCGAGCAGGCGCCCCGCCACCTGCTCGTCGATGGTCCGGCCGTCTCGCGAGAACAGCCGCCGGCCGTGGCGGCGCTCGATGAACTGAAGCAGCGCGTCGTACTCAGGCTGGGACCGGGGCTCGAAGCGGGTCGAGACCTCGATCTCGCCGCGGCGCAGGCAGGTGGTGATCTCCAGCGGCGAGAGGTCGAGGCCGGCGGCGGCCGCAGCCCGCAGGGTCGAGGCGATCTCGGCCTCCGGGAGGCCGAACAGCCGCACGATCTCACGCCGGTATTCGGTCGCTCCCACGACCGCGCCCTGGAAGGCCTCCGTGGCCACGGCGTCCCTCCACATGGGCTGCAGCTCGCTGGGAGGACCGGGCAGGACGACCACCGTCGGACCCGAGCGGCCCTCCGCCGGGGGGACGACGAGCCCGGGCGCCGTGCCGCGCGGTTCGAGCACCGTCGCTCCCGACGGGATCACGGCCTGCTTGCGGTTGGCCGCGCGCAGCGCCTCCCGGTCGGCGTCGGGCCAGCGCTGCGCCGCGCGCTCGATGATCGCCCCGATCCGTTGCTCGAGCGCCGCATCGAGCGCCATCTCCCGTCCACAGAAGGCCCCCACGATCTCCGCCGTGAGGTCGTCCGCCGTCGGCCCCAGGCCGCCGCTGGTGACGATCAGGGCGACCCCGGTGGCGGCCATCTGCTCGAGCGCCGTGCGCAGATCCTCGGGCCGGTCCCCGACGATCTGGATCACCGCGGCGTCGACGCCGAGGTCGCGCAGCCGCTCGGAGAGCCACGGCCCGTTGCGATCGGAGATGATCCCGGTCAGCACCTCGGTCCCGGTGACCAGGATGCCGGCCCGCACCGCCGCCCGCCCGGTGAACACGGCCGGGTCGGTCACGAGCGGCAGGTCGGCGCGGGCGACAGACTCCGGACACCGGCGCGGGTGACCCGCAGGCCAATGGCGACGCCCCCCGGTTGCGCGGTCGGGGAGTAGGGCCTGCCGTCGACGGTCATCGTCACCCCGGTATTGCCCAGGGTGAGCAGGAGTTGGCGCGCGTGCAACGTCGGGATCGACTCCCCCGGCGCGTAGTCACGGGCGGCCATCAGCGGATGGCCGAACTGGTTCTCGACGCAGATCCAGACCGTCGCCGTCGGCACGAGCCTCAGGCTGACGTTGCGTGGGACGACGGCGGTCGTGGTCGTCGGCGTCGTCCCGGTGGTGGTCCGTCCGCCGGTGGGCGCGCGACCGTGGTGGTGGCGGCGCGCGTCCCCGCCGGTCGTCGCTGGGGTGATCGGCCGCCCGCTGCCCGCCGGGTTCTTCCCGTTGTGGTTGCCGATCAGGATCAGCGCGACGACGATCACGACGAGCGCGAGCACGATGAGGGCGCGCGGAGCGAGCAGGGCGCCGCTCAGGCGACTGGGGCCGCGGGAGCGGCGCTCCCGGTCCCGCTCCCGCGCCGTCGTGGTCATCACCCGGACGTCGTGATCGCTCGGCCGCTCGTAGCGGCGCTTGAACTCGTCGACGAGCAGGCGGCTGTCGAGGCCGAGGTAGTCCCCGTAGGTGCGCAGGAAGCTCTTGACGTAGACCGGCCCCGGGAGGAGGTCCCACTCCTCGTTCTCGAGCGCGCGCAGGTACTTGGCACGGATCTTCGTGCCGACCTCGACCTCGCTGATGTCGATGCGCGAGCGCATGCGCGCCTCGCGCAGTGTGGAGCCGATGTCCGCCATGTTGGATAAAGGCTACGCTGCGGCCCACGGCCAGCATTGCAGGAAGCGCTGCAGCGCCGCCCCGTCCCGGCGATCCCGCGCACGAACGCGCGGAACGGCTGACCTATTCGCCGTGCTGCTCTTCGGCTGAGCCGGCGGGCGCGCCCGGGAGCGGATCCTCCGCCGGCGGCTCGGTGGCGCTCGGCGCAGCGGAGCGCCCGCCCGGCGAGCTCTCCGCGAGCTGGACGAGGATGCGGGGCACGTCGGCCTCGCCGATCAGGACCTGGCGTGGCTTGGATCCCTCGTACCCGGAGATGATCCCACGGCGCTCGAGCATGTCGATCAGGCGCCCGGCGCGGGTGTAGCCGAGCCGCAGCCGCCGCTGGAGCATCGACGTGGAGGCCGTCCCCATCGAGGCGACGAGGCTGATCGCCTCCTCGAGCAGCGGATCCTCGTCCGGGTCGAACCCGTCGTCGCCGCCGTCGGAGCCGCCGTCGGACGCGTCCTCCACCTCCTCGAGCAGTTCCTCGCGCAGCTCCGGCTCGCCCTGGCGCCGCCACGATTCGGTCAACTCGAGGATCTGCTCCTCGTCGATGTAGGCGCCCTGGATGCGCTGCAGCTTGTTGGTGCCCACCGGCGAGAAGAGCATGTCGCCCTGACCGAGCAGCGACTCGGCGCCGTTCTGGTCGAGGATGACGCGCGAGTCGGTCTGGCTGGAGACCGCGAACGCGATCCGCGACGGAACGTTGGCCTTGATCATCCCGGTGATGACGTCCACCCGTGGGGACTGCGTGGCGAGCACGAGGTGGATGCCGACCGCTCGGGCCTTCTGGGCGAGCCGGATGATCGAGTCCTCCACGTCGGCGGGCGCGACCATCATCAGGTCGGCGAGCTCGTCGATCACGCACAGGATGTAGGGCAGCGGCGCCTGTCCGCGTCCCTCGAGCACCTTGTTGAGCTCCGGCAGCGAACGGGTGCGTGCGAGCGACATCGTGCCGTAGCGCTGTTCCATCTCGCGCACGAGGTTCTGCAACGCGTTGGCGGCCATCTTCGGGCTGGTGATGACCGGCGTGAGCAGATGTGGAATCGACTCGTAGTGGTTGAGCTCCACCTGCTTGGGGTCGACGAGCACGAGGCGCACCTCGTGCGGCGTGGCCCGCAGCAGCACGGAGGACAGCATCGCGTTGACGCACGCGGATTTGCCGGCGCCGGTGGTCCCGGCCACGAGGAGGTGCGGCATCTTCGCCAGGTCGGCACCGATCGCCCGCCCGGCGATGTCCTTGCCGAGCCACACCGTCAGCGGCGACCAGTCGGCCGGCGGCTCCTGGAAGACGTCCCCGAGGTGAACGATCCGCCGGCGCTGGTTCGGGACCTCGACGCCGACGGCGGTCTTGCCCGGGATCGGGGCGAGGATGCGGATGTCGATCGCGGCGAGCGCGTAGGCCAGGTCGTCCTTGAGGTTCGCCACCTTCGACATCTTCGTTCCGGGCGCGAGCCGGATCTCGTAGCGGGTGATGTGCGGGCCGCTCACCTGGCCGACGACCTTCGCCTCGATCCCGAAGTGGCCGAGCGCCTCCACGAGCGCCTTGGCCGTGGCCGCCTGCCCGGTGGTGTCGGGCTTGGCCGCCTCCCCGGTCGAGCGAACGAGGAAGCGCGCCGACGGCACGCGCCAGATGAAGTCCGGGTCCTCGGTGACGGAGGCCCGGTAGCGACCGCCGGGCGTGAGCTCGCTCGGGTCGACCTCCCGTCGCGGACCGGCCGGCGCGTCGGCCTCCTCCTCGTCCTCGTAGTCGATGGCCGCCATCTCGGCGGTGTCGCTCGTCGCCTCGCCGTCGAGGTCGACGAAGTCCTCGAACTCGACCGGATCGGCCGGAGCGAGCTCGTCGTCGTCGATCGAGAAGCTCCGTTGGCCGTCCGCGTCCTCATAGACATCCACCGCGGGCGCCTCGACGTGGGTTGCCCGAACGATCAGCTCGGTGGCCCCGGGTTCCGGCACCCGCAGGCCCGCCTCGTCCTCCTCGGACTCGGCCCGGCGCAGCCGCGCCGCCCGGATCTCGGCTCGCCGGGTGGCGCTCGCCACGTCCTGGCCCCTGCGCAGCGCGGCGGCGTGCCGACGGCTGTTGTTGACCAGCGAGGCGAAGGTGGCGCCGCTCAGCAGGATCACGCCGGCGAGCAGCAGGAAGACGGCGAGGATGTCCGCCCCCGCGGTCGAGATCAGATGCCCGGTGAGGTAGTACTCGATCGCGCCGAGCAGGCCGCCGCGGTGCTGCATGACGGCGCCCGACCAGAAGCCGTGGCTCGGCGTGGCCCCGGGCCCCAGGACACCTGCGGCGAAGGCGAGCGCGAGGGCCAGGAGCAGGCAGATCGTGCCGCTGCGCAGCGGGCGCGTCGCCGGGGCGACGTCGAGGTCGCGCGCGAGGACCCGCGCGCCGCCGAGCACGAGGGCGATCGGCGTCAGGTCGGCGAGCCGCCCGACGAGCAGCTCGAGGCCGCTCAACACGCCCCGTCCGAGCGCCCCCCCGTCCCAGAACCCGTAGGCGACGCCGCCGAGGAAGATGCCGACGGCGATCAGCGCCAGGGCGATCACGTCGATGTGGTGCGGCTCGAGGTCCCGCACGCTGCGCAGCATCGGGCGGCTCGCCACGAGCGAGCGCCGCGCCCGCGTCGGCGGTTGCCGTTTCGAGGCGCCTCTCCTTCCGCCGGTGGTCCGCTGACCACCGGCGGACCGACCGCCCGCGGCGGCCGACTTCCGGCTCTTGGTCGTGGTACGGGCGGCAGCCATCTTCTACGCGAGGTTGTACTTCGACCTGCGGCGGCAGAGCCCTGCCTGGGAAACTCCGCCGATGGATGTCACCGTGGCCGTGCTGGCCGGAGGACGCGGCAGCCGCATCGGCGGCGACAAGGCCCTGGTGCCGCTCGCGGGCCGTCCGCTGATCGGCTATCCGCTCGCCGCCGCGCGAGCCGCCGGCCTGCCCGCGGTCGTGGTGGCCAAGGGCGGGACGAAGCTGCCCCCGCTCGACGTCCCCGTGCTGCTCGAGCCCGACGAGCCCACCCACCCCCTCCTCGGCATCGTGACCGCCCTCGATGGTCTCCCCGCCGTCATCGCCCTCCCCTGCGACATGCCCTTCATCCCCCCCACCGCCCTGGCGGCGTTGGCCGAGATCGACGCCGACGTGGCGATCCTCCGGCCCGGTCAGCCGTTCCCGGCGATGTACCGGCGGGCGACCCTGCCGCGGTTGCGCGCCGCGCTCGCCGCGGGTGCGTCGGTTCGCTCGACACAGGGGCAATCCCGTCTCGCGCCGGTGGCGACCGCGGCGATGCGTCCCGGGGCGGCACGGGCGGTGAACACCCCCGAGGACCTGATCGCCGCGGAGGAGTGGCTCAGCCGGCGTTGACCCGCTCGGCTGCGGCCAGGAAGGCCTCGATCGAGGCCCCGGCGCGGCCGGCGACCCAGCAGGCGAGCGGCGCGGCGGGCCGCTCCGAGGAGTGCGCGGCGGTGCCGGCGAGCGCCAGCAGCTGCTCGGCCTCCTCGGGCGTCGGCGGCTGCACCCCGAGCTCCTGGGCGAAGGCGGCGATCCACTCGTCTCTGGTCATGTTGAGCAGATTAGAGTGAGAGGGCATGGAGCTGACGCCGGGCGCCCTGAGGACGGTGATGCACGACGGACGGGAGGACACCGTCGCCGTCGAGGAGCCGCTCGAGATCCGTTCCGGCGGCGAGCCGCTCGCGGTCACGATGCGCACCCCGGGCCACGACGAGGAGCTCGCGCTCGGCTTCCTCTACGGGGAGGGCCTGATCGACGGCCCGCGGCGGGCGGGGCTCACCGACGACCTGGCCAACAACACGATCGTGGTCGACGGACCGCTCGCTCGGGCGGTGAGCGCGCGCCGGTTCTACACGACCTCCTCCTGCGGGGTGTGCGGGAAGGGTGCGATCGACGAGGTCGTCGTGCAGAGCCCGCCGCTGCCCGCCTGGTCGCACCCGCCGCTGGACCGAGGACTGCTCGCCGCCCTCCCCGAGCGGCTGGTCCAGCCTGGTTTCGCCCGCACGGGCGGGCTGCACGCGACGGGCCTGTTCGACCTCTCGGGAGGGCTGATCTGCGTCCGCGAGGACGTCGGACGCCACAACGCGATGGACAAGGTCGTCGGTTGGGCGCTCGGCGAGGGCCGGCTCCCGCTGCACGCCAACCTGCTCTGCGTGAGCGGTCGCCTGTCCTTCGAGCTCGTGCAGAAGGCCGCGGTCGCCGGCGCACCCGTGCTCGTCGGCGTGGGGGCGCCGACGTCGCTCGCCGTCGAGCTGGCGCGGGACCGGGATCTCACGCTCTGTGGGTTCGCCCGCGGGGGGCGTGTCAACGTCTACAGCGGCGAACACCGGGTCAAGGCGCTCTAAAGATCCGCGAAGAGTTGCCCGAGCCCCGACCGCGTGGATTTAGGATCATGGGGCGATGAGCACCTCAGCCGACTTCGAGCGTCCCGCTCGCGTCCTCGTCGTCGAGGACGACGACGCGATCTCACAGGTCCTCCAGCGCTCGCTGCGCATGGAGGGATATGACGTGCGGATCGCCGGGGACGGCCTGGCCGCGCTCGACGAGGCCCACGCCTTCCTCCCGGACCTCGTGATCCTCGACCTGGGACTGCCGAAGCTCGATGGCATCGAGGTGGCCAGGACGCTGCGCGAGGCCGATGACGTGCCGATCCTGATGCTCACCGCCCGCGACGCGGTGGAATCCCGGGTCGAGGGTCTCGACGCGGGCGCGGATGACTATCTCGTCAAGCCGTTCGAGCGCCAGGAGCTGCTCGCCCGGCTGCGCGCACTGCTGCGCCGCCGCCCGCCGCGTGGACAGGCCGCGATCGCCGTCGGCGACCTGCGCCTGAACCCGGACACCCATGAGGTCCTGCGCGGCGACCGCCCGCTCGATCTCACCCAGCGCGAGTTCGAGCTGCTCGAATACCTGATGCGCAACGAGCGGATCGTCGTCTCGCGCCAGCGCCTGCTCGACGAGGTCTGGGGCTACGACCCGTTCTCGATGACGAACACGATCGAGGTCTTCGTCTCCAACCTCCGCCGCAAGCTCGAGGCCGGCGGCGAGCCCCGCCTGCTGCACACCATCCGCGGCGCCGGGTACGTGCTGCGGGTCTGACGGCGCCGGGGCACACGGCGTGGCGCGGCCGGACGGCGGCCGAGTCCGGGTACCGCCCGTCTGCAGGGGCCGCTGAACCGTTCTGCTCGCGGGTGGGATCGAATCGGTCGAGGCCCATCGGTTGACCTGATGCTCGATCAGCACGCCCGCACCCTGTACCGACCGGTCATCGACCGCCTCGCCGTGCCGGTGGCCGCGGCGGGAGTGTCGCCGGGCGCGATCACCGCCACCTCGCTGGTGGCGGGTGCCGGCGCCTGCGTCAGCGCCGCCCTGCGCGCCTGGACGGCGGCGCTCGTGCTGTGGCTGGTCGGCCGTCTCCTGGACGGACTCGACGGCGCGCTCGCCCGTCGGGGGACGCCGTCGGACCTCGGCGGGCTGCTCGACTTCCTCTCCGACACCTGCGTCTACGCGGGATTCGTGCTTGGTGTCGCGATCGCCATGCCGCACGCGCGGGTCGCCTGCGTCGCCCTGCTCGGCGCCTACCTGCTGAACAGCGTCGCGCTGCTCGGCTTCGCGTCGTTGGTCGAGAGACGCGGACTGGGCCTCGGGGACGAGCGCTCCCTGCGCTTCACGCCGGGACTGGCCGAGGGCACGGAGACGATCGTCGCCTACGCGGCCATCTGCCTCACGCCCACGCACGCGGAGCTGATCGCGTGGGTCTTCGCCGGGCTGGTCCTGGGCACGGTCGTGCAGCGGGTCGCCCTCGCCGTCCGCACCCTCGCCTGACCCCGAGCCCACCTCCGGCGCCGGGCCGCTGCGGCCGATGGGCGCATGGCGGCGCTGGTCTTGAGGAACCTTTAGGCGCCCGGATGGTCGGCGTGGGCGAGCCCTGCGCGTACAGTGACGGCATGCGGGAGCGCGGTCTGCCTCGGGATCTTCTGAGCCGGGTGTTCCGCGCCTACCGCCGGGTGCCGGTGCGCTGGCGGCTCGGCGGCGGCTCGGCGGCGCTCACGTTCGTGATCCTCGCCAGCATCGCGACCGTCACCGGCGTGCTCACCGACCGCCAGCTCTCGAGCTCGTTCCAGGCGCAGACCAGTGGCGCGCTCGGCACCCTGTCCGGCAAGCTGAGCGCCGCCTACGAGCCCGCTCAGCGACAGGTCGTCTGCAACTTCGACCTCCTGAGCTACGCGGAGTCCGACAGCGCGCAGATCCGCTTCTTCTCGCGCAGCGGGAGGCTCTTCTGCTCCCAGGCCTACGATGCGGCCGGGGTGCCCGTGAACGTCCCCCGGTTCGCGCCGCCGCGACGCCACCGCTCGCCCCGGCCGACGTTCGTGCAGGACGGGTACTTCGTCGCCACCCTGGCGACCTCCTACCGGAGCGCGCACGGGGCCCAGATCGGCTGGCTCTACTACGCGCGGCCCCTCTCGAGCCTGAACGAGACGATCAGCGAGGTCCGCATCTACCTCACGGGCGGCGTGCTCGCCGGCACGATCCTCGCGATGCTCGCCGGGCTGCTCGTCGCCCAGCGCGCGATGCGGCCGGTCGTCGAGCTGACCGAGGCCGCGCGCGAGATCGAGCGGACGCGGGACCCGACGCTGCGGATCCCCCAGCCCGAGGCCGAGGACGAGGTCGCCGACCTGGCGCGCACGCTCGAAGCGATGCTCGGGGCTCTGAACGCCGCTCGTCACGAGAGCGAGGTCGCGCTGATGCGCCAGCGTGAGTTCGTGGCCGACGCCTCGCACGAGCTTCGCACGCCGCTGACGAGCGTGCTGGCCAACCTCGAGCTGCTCGCGGACGAGCTTGACGGCGAGCAGGCCGACTCGGCCAAGTCGGCGCTGCGTTCGACCCAGCGCATGCGCCGGCTCGTCGCGGACCTCCTGCTGCTCGCCCGCGCCGACGTCGGGCGCCACCAGCCGCACCGCCCCACCGACCTGGCCGCGCGACTCACCGACGCGGCCGCCGAGCTCGGCTCTGCCTTCGCCGACCACATCGTCCTCGTCAACGCGGAGCCGGCCACGGTCGACGGCGCCGCTGACGACCTCCACCGCCTGATCCTGAACCTCGTCGAGAACGCCCTCAGCCACACCCCGCCCGGCACGCACATCCGCGCTGCCACCGAGATGCGCGACGGCCGTCCGACGATCATCGTCGAGGACGACGGCCCCGGGATCGAGCCGGAGCTGCAGCGGCGGGTGTTCGAGCGCTTCGTCCGGGGTGGCGGGGACACCCGCTCCCGGGGGACCGGGCTCGGGCTGGCCATCGTCGCCGCGGTCGCCACCGCGCACGGGGCGAGCGTGCGGCTGACCTCGCTGCCGGCCCTCCGGGGGACGCGGTTCGAGATCACCTTCCCGCCACCGCTGCACGCCACCGACGCGACGCTGCCCGCGACCGCGGAGCTCGACCTGGCTCAGACCTCGACGACGACGGGCAGAACCATCGGCCGGCGCCGCAACCGGTCATAGACGAAGGCGGCCAGGTCGTCGTGGAGCTCCTCCTGGAGCAGGTCGACCTCATGGATGCCGTCGGAGTGCGCGCGTGAGAGCGAGCGCTCGACCTCATCGCGGATGTCCTGGCGAAGCTCCTCGGCCTGTTCGATGAACGGCACGCCGCGGAAGATGACCTCGGTATCGGCCACCGGCACCCCGTCGGATTCCGAGATCGTGGCCACGACGATGAAGATGCCGTCAGCCGACAGCATCCGGCGGTCCCGCAGCGCGACGTCGGAGGGCTCGCCGATGTCGACGCCGTCGACGAAGATCATGCCCGACTGCTCCGGCTCGCCGAAGGCGGCGCCGCGCTCGTCGATTTCGAGCGGCAGCCCGTTGTTGCCGCGGAAGATGTGGTCGGGGTCGATCCCGACGGCCTCGGCCAACTGGCCGTGGAGATGGATGCGCTTGTGGTCACCGTGGATCGGCATGACGTAGCGCGGTCGCACGAGGTTCAGCATCAGCTTGATCTCCTCGGCGTACCCGTGCCCTGAGGCGTGGATCGGGGCGTCCGCGGTTGTCACGACGTCGCAGCCGATGTGGTAGAGGCGGTCGATCGTCTCGTTCACGGCCCGCTCGTTGCCCGGGATCGGGGTGGCGGAGAAGACGACCGTGTCCCCCGCGCGGAGCTTGATCTGCCGGTGGTCGTTGTGCGCCATGCGGCGGAGCGCCGACAGTGGCTCGCCCTGCGAGCCGGTCGAGATCACGACGATGCGGTGATCCGGCCAATCCTCGACCTCCTGAGGCTGGATCAGGATCCCGTCGGGCACCTCGATGTGGCCGAGCGAGCGCCCGATCCCGACGTTCTTGCGCATCGACCGTCCGACCAGGGCCACCTTGCGCCCGAGTGCCGACGCCGCGTCGATCGCCTGCTGGACGCGATGGATGTTCGAGGCGAAACTCGTGACGATGATGCGGCCCTCGGCGCGGGCGAAGACCTCCTCCAGATGCGGACCGACGACGCGCTCGGAGAGCGAGAAGCCGGGGCGGTCCGCGTTCGTCGAGTCGCCACAGAGCAGGAGGACCCCGTCGCGCCCGAGCTCGGCCAGACGCTGAACGTCGGCCGGCTCCCCATCCACCGGGGTCTGGTCGAACTTGTAGTCGCCGGTGACGAGGACCGTCCCGAGGTCGCAGGTGAGGGCCACCGCGCGGGATCCGGGGATCGAGTGCGTCATGTGGATCATCTCGATGTCAAAGGCGCCGGCGGCGATCTCCTCGCCCGGCAGCACCTCGACGAGCTCGACCTCCTTGAGCTTGTGCTCGTCGAGCTTCGAGCGGGCCATGGCGATGGTGAGCTTCGACGCGTACACCGGCGGCAGCTCCCCGTACTGGCGCAGGTCGCGCAGGACCCACGGGAGCGCCCCGAGATGGTCCTCGTGCCCGTGGGTGATGACGACCGCCTCGATGTCCTCGACGCGGTCACGCAGGTACGAGAAGTCCGGCAGCACGAGATCGATGCCGAGCATCTCGGCGGTCGGGAAGCGCAGGCCCACGTCGATCACGACGATCGAGCCGTCGTACTCGACGACCATCATGTTCTTGCCGATCTCGCCCAGACCGCCGAGCGGCAGGACGCGGAGCTTGCCGGAACTCACGCGCTCGCGACCGGTCGCAGGAGGCCGTGGCGTTCGAGCAGCGTCCGGATCACGGCTGTCTCGCGCTCATCGAGCGGGACGTAGGGAAGCCGCGGCCCTCCGACCTCGACGCCGATCAGGTTGAGCGCCGCCTTGCAGCTGACCGCGCCGGGCGCGATCGCCATGTCGCGATACACGTCGGCGAGCGACGCGTCGATCTCGTGGCGTCGCGCCGGCTCGTCGACCATGCGGCGCATCTCGTTGCCGAAGACGTGGCTGCCGGTGAGGATGCCGCCGGGCTCCCCCATATCGAGCACGGTGGCGAGGAGATCGTCGTTGCCCGCGTACAGGGCCAATCCGTCGACGTGCGCGACGTTGGCGGCGTTCGCCTGCTTGACGGCCGCCACGTGCTCGAGCTGCGCGAGCTCGGCGAGGAGGTCGTTCGGCATGTCCGAGCCGGTCCGCTGCGGGATGTTGTAGAGCACGATCGGCAGGTCGGTGGCGGCGTCGATGGCCTCGTAGTGGGCGATCACGCCGCGCCGGCTCGGGCGGTTGTAGTACGGGTTGACGTGCAGGAGCGCGTCGGGACGCATCGCGGTGACCCGCTCCGTCAGCCGGACGGCGTGGCGCGTGTCGTTGGAGCCGACGCCGGCCACGACGCTTTTGCCCGGGTGCGAGGCACGCACCTCGCCGACGATCAGCTCGATGAAGGCCAGGTGCTCGTCGTCCTCCATCGTCGCGGCCTCTCCGGTCGTGCCACAGACGACGACTCCGTCCGAGCCGTTGGCGAACAGGTGTCCGAGCAGGCGGACTCCGGCCTCCTCGTCGACCCGCCCGGCGGCATCGAACGGGGTGACCATCGCGGTGAGGATCGCTCCGAGGTTCACAGACACGGCCTCCCCATCTTCTCAGAAAAGTCGCTCGAGCCCGACCACCACGGGCTCCGGCAGCGTGCCCACCCGCCGGATGGCCAGCAGCACGCCCGGCATGAACGAGCTGCGGTCGAGCGAGTCGTGGCGGATCGTGAGCGTCTGCCCGACGTCTCCGAGGATCACCTCCTGGTGCGCGACCAACCCGGGCAGCCGCACCGAGTGGATCGGCGGCGCCGGGCGATCGGGCGCGGCCTCGTGCATGCGCCGCGCCGTGAGCGCGGCGGTGCCGCTCGGAGCGTCGAGCTTGCGGTCGTGGTGCAGCTCGATGATCTCGGCGGCCCGCATGTGCTTGGCCGCCTCGGCGGCGAACAGCATCATCAGCACGGCACCGACCGCGAAGTTCGGCGCGATGAACACGTTGGCGCCCGAGAGCCCTCCGATCGCGTCCAGGTCGAAGCCGGTCGTGCCGACGACGACGTGCACGCCCGCCGTCACCGCGGCGCGGATGTTGGCGACCGCGGAGTCCGGAACGGAGAAGTCGACGAGCACGTCGGGAGTGTGCTCGGCGAGCGCCGGCTCGAGCTCGACGCCCAGGGATGGGTCGATTCGGGCCACGAGGTCCATGTCCTGCGCCCCCTCGACGGCGGCGCAGGTCTCCTGCCCCATCCGTCCGGCCGCGCCGCTGACGGCGACGCGGATCACGACGCCGGCACCGCTCGGGCGTCGGCCAGCGCGTCCTCGAAGCGGCCCTCGTCCGGGCCGATCCCCGCGACGGCGAGGCGCGCCGGATCCCACAGCTCGGCGGCGAGCTCCTCGAGGTCCGCCATCGTGACGGCGTCGATCCGCTCGACCACCTCGTCGAGCCCGAGCAGCGGGGCCCCGGCCAGGATCTCGGAGCCGAGGCGGCTCATGCGCGCCCCCGTCGACTCGAGCGCGAGCAGCACCCGCCCCTTCAGGTTCTCCTTGGCGCGAACGAGCTCGTCGGGGGTCGCCGGCTCGCGGCGCAGCCGGGTGAGCTCGGCGTCGATGACACGCATGGCGGCGCCGAGGTTGTCGGCGCGCGTGCCGACGTAGAGGCCGATCTGGCCGGTGTCGCTGTAGGCGCTCGTGAAGGAGTAGACGGAGTACGCGAGCCCGTGGCGCTCACGCACCTCCTGGAAGAGCCGGGAGGAGGAGGTGCCACCGAAGATCGTGTCGAGCACGCGCAGGGCGAAGCGGCGCTCATCGTGGCGCGAGAGACCGGCCCCGCCGACGCACACATGGAACTGCTCGGTGTCCTTGCGCTCGAAGCGCCGGGCGGCGGTCGTGACCGTGGGCGCCGGCGCGACGGGGGGCGGCTGCGCGGCGGCGCCGTCGGCCTCGGCACTCGGCACATGATCGGCCGCGAGGTCGACCAGCGCATCATGGTCCACCGCACCCGCCGCGGCGATCACGATGTTCTGGGGCAGGTAGCGCGTGTCGTGGAAGTGCGCGATCTCGCGCGCCGGGGTGTCGGCGATCACCGGCGCGTAACCGATGATCGCGCGGCCGAGGGGGTGCTCGGCGTAGATCGCCTGTCCGAGCACGTCGAAGACCTTCTCCTGGGGATCGTCCTCGTACATGGCGATCTCCTCGAGGATCACGGCCCGTTCGGCGTCGAGCTCGTTGAGCGCCGGCCGGAAGACCATGTCGGAGATGACGTCGAAGGCTCGCGGGAGGTGCTCGTCGATCACGCGGGCGTAGACCGAGGTGGTTTCCTTGCCCGTGCCCGCGTTCAGCTCCGCGCCCATGCCGTCGAAGATCTGGTCGATCTCGAGCGAGGAGTACTTCGACGACCCCTTGAAGAGCAGGTGCTCGAGCAGGTGCGAGAGGCCGGCCTCGGCCTCCGACTCGCCGCGCGAGCCGGTGCCGATCCAGAACCCGAGCGAGACGGACCGGACGGAGGGCATGTGCTCCGTCACGATCCGTACGCCCGAATCGAGCGTCGTCAGGCGATGCTCGAAGGTCACCGCGTGGCCGGTTTCCGTCCGGCGCTCAGCCGCGGTCGGGGTCGCTGTCGCGCACCCGCCCACCGCGTCCGCCGCGGTCGCGGTCGCGGTCGCGATCCCGGCTGCGGTCGCGGTCGCGGTCGCCGCGTGGGCGATCGCTGCGCTCGCGCCGCTCGCCGCCGCCGTTGGACGCGGCGACCACCGAGGCCAGCTCCTCGACGCTCTTGCCCGCGATCTCCGGATCGTCGGCGAGACGCAGACCGATGCGGCCGCGTTCGCGATCGACCTCGACGACCCGCACGCTCAGCTCGTCGCCCTTGTTGAGGACCTCCTCGACCGTGGCGATGCGACGGCCGGGGGCGACGTTGGAGATGTGCAGCAGACCGTCGGTGCCCTTGGCCAACTCGACGAAGGCGCCGAACGTCGTCGTCTTGACGACCTTGCCGGTGAACTCGTCGCCGATCTCGACCTCCTTGGTCATCGAGCGAATGCGGTCGATCAGGGCGTCGCCGAGCTCACGGTTGGAGGCGTAGACGAGCACCTGACCCTCATCGTTGACGTCGATCTGGGACTCGAACTCCTCCTGCAGCGAGCGGATCGTCTCGCCGCCCTTGCCGATGAGCAGGCCGATCTTCTCGGGATCGATCTTGATCGTCGCGATGCCGGGGGCGTACTTCGAGAGCTCGCCGCGGGGCGCCGGCAGGACGGCCTCCATCTTGCCGAGGATGAACTCGCGGGCGTTCTTGGCCTGCGTCAGCGCGTCGCGCATGATCTCGAAGCTGACGCCCGTGATCTTGATGTCCATCTGCAGCGCGGTGATGCCGTCATGGGTGCCGGCGACCTTGAAGTCCATGTCACCGAGGTGATCCTCGACGCCGGCGATGTCGGTCAGGACGATGTACTCATCGCCCTCCTTGATCAGGCCCATGGCGATGCCGGCCACCGGCTTCTTCAGCGGCACGCCCGCGTCCATCAGGCTGAGCGACGAGCCGCACACCGAGGCCATGGAGCTCGACCCATTGGACTCGAGCGTGTCCGAGACGACGCGGATCGTGTACGGGAACTCCTCCTGGCTCGGGATCATCGGCACGAGCGCACGCTCGGCGAGCGCACCATGGCCGATGTCGCGGCGCTTGGGCCCGCCGAGGCGGCCGGCCTCCCCGACGCTGAAGGGCGGGAAGTTGTAGTGATGGAAGTAGCGCTTGGCCGTCTCGAGCCCGAGCGTGTCGAGGCGCATCTCCTCACGGGTGGTGCCGAGCGCGACGGTGCTGAGCACCTGCGTCTGGCCGCGCGTGAAGAGCGCCGAGCCGTGGGTGCGGGGCGTCACGCCGACCTCGATGTCGATCTGACGGATCTCCTCCGAGGCCCGCCCGTCGGGGCGGATCTTCTTGATGGCGATGCGCTCGCGGATGATCGACTTCTCGAGCTTGTCGGCGGCGCGCTGCGCGTGGGCGCGTGCCTCCTCGTACCCCTCCCCGGTCGGGTCGCCGGCGTAGCGCTCGACGATCTGCGCCTTGACCTCCTCGGTCGCGTTCTGGCGCTCGAGCTTGTCCTCGATCTGCGTGGCGGCGTCGAGGGCCGCCCCGTGCGAGGCCTGCACCTGGGCGTAGAGGTCGTCGTGCACACCGGGGGCCACGAACTCGATCTGCGGCTTGCCGGCCTGGCTCTTCAGCTCCGCCTGGGCGGCGCACAGCTTCTTGATCGCGTCATGCGCGATGTCGAGCGCGTCGAGGATCTCCGCCTCCGGGATCTCGTTGGCGCCGGCCTCGACCATCGTGATGCCCTCGGCGGTGCCCGCGACGATCAGGTCGAGGTCGCTGTTCTCGAGGAGATCCTCCTCGGCCGGGTTGACGACGAAGTTGCCGTCGACCTTGCCGATGCGCACCGCGCCGACCGCCGCGGCGACGGGAGCGCCCGAGAGCTGCAGCGCCGCCGACGCGCCGTTGATGGCGAGGATGTCGTACGGATTGATGTGGTCGACGGAGAGCGGCATGACGACGAGCTGCGTCTCATACCGCCAGCCCTTGGGGAAGAGCGGGCGGATCGGACGGTCGATCATGCGCGCGGTCAGCGTCGCCTTCTCGCCGGCGCGGCCCTCGCGCTTGAAGAACGAGCCGGGGATGCGTCCCGCGGCGTACATGCGCTCCTCGACGTCGACCGTGAGGGGCAGGAAGTCGGCGTCGCGCAGATTCCCGACGACCGCGGTGCAGAGCACCATCGTCTCGCCCGCTCGCACGACGACGGCACCGGTGGCCTGCTTGGCCAGCTTCCCGGTCTCGAACGAGATCTCCTTGCCGGAGACCTCGACACTAACGCGTTTCAAGGCGTCAGACATATGTAATTCCCTTCTGCTCCGCCCTTCGGTCGGCGGAGTGCTTCGCGTTTCTTATCTCTTAACCGAACGGACGAGATGCTAGCGGGTGGCTCGCCGCCCGGCGGGCCAGGACCGCGTCGATTCGGCGCACCTGCTCGTGCGGGCGTCGATGGAGGCCGGCGTAGGTGATCCGCATCGTCGGGATCCCGGTGGCGGCGAGGACGTCGGCGTCGCGCTGACGGTCGTCCTCGAAGGCGCGTCGGGTCCCGTGCGTCGCCCACCCGTCGAGCTCGACGATCAGTCGGTCCGGGGTGAACAGCACGTCCACGCGACGGCCGGCGACCAGCACGTTCATCTCGTGCGGCGGCAGACCGTGGCGCTGGGCAAAGGCCTGCCAGTCGAGCTCGAGGCTGGAGCGCTTCGCCTCACCCGCGCTCGCGCTCACCAGCGCCCGCAGCCGCCGCGCCCCCGGGTGCAACGGGTTGCGGGCGGCAACGTCGAGCAGCCGCGCGTTGTCCACCAGTCGGCGCATCCGCAGCTCGTTGTGGAAGCGGTGGAGCGCCCGCGCCGCCGTGAACGGCGCGATGTCGAGGAGGGTGCGCGCGGGGCTGGTCACGGTGAGGCCACCGCGCGTGCGGATGTCACGCGCCAGCAGGGTGCAGCAGCGGCGCGCCCGCAGCGTCGGCAGTCGCCGCTGGAGCGGGCTGATCACCTCCACCGGCGCCGGCCAATCCGTCTGGAGGCCCCAGAGGGCGGCGGCCGATCGGCCGCACAGCGCGGACCTCGGGCCGGCGGCGAGCAGCGCGCCCCGCGCCCGGTCGACGGGCGCGCTCGGTCGGTGCCCGACGGCGTACACGCCGCGGTGGACCGGCAGCAGCCAGCCGGCGCGCAGACGGGCCTCGATCGCCCGAGGGTGGAAGCCCAGATCGAGCAGCTGCCGGCGGCTGACGTGCCCGCCCTGGCGCTCGGCCAGCCGCGCGACGGCGGCATTGCGTTCAGTTTTCCCCCTGGCGGGTGGGTTGGTGAACGGGCTCACAGTCGATGGAGGCGCACACGGGCATCGCCGACCCCCCCTGGTCGCGCTCAATCGCGTGATTCGGCCGCAACGAGCGGGAAACGATGCGCGGCGCCCCCGCCCCGCCGGTCAACCCAGCGCGACGCAGCGGGGCGACCTCTCCGAGGTTCACTGGACAGAACCGGACTCCACGTTCCGCTTGTGCTAGGTTATGCGGACCCGTCGGTCCACTTCCTGTTACCCACCCTCGGAGGCATCTCTTGCGCACTGACTCGACGACGAATCGCTGGCTCGTGCTGGTGATCGCATGCCTGGCGCAGTTCATGGTCGTGCTCGACAACACGATCGTCAACGTCGCGCTGCCCTCCGTGCAGCGCGGGCTCGACTTCTCCCCCGCGAACCTGCAGTGGGTGATCAACGCCTACACGCTGATCTTCGGCGGGTTCCTCCTGCTCGGCGGCCGCGCCGCCGACCTCCTCGGCCGCCGGCGGCTGTTCGTCGCGGGCGTCGCACTGTTCGCCTCGGCGTCGCTGCTGAACGGCCTGGCGCAGAGCTCGACGATGCTGATTCTCGGCCGCGGCCTGCAGGGCCTCGGCGGCGCGCTCGTCTCGCCGGCCGCCCTCTCGATCATCATGACCACCTTCGAGGACAACGCGGAGCGGACCCGGGCGCTCGGCGTCTGGTCGGCCATCGCGGCCGGCGGCGCCGCGTTCGGCCTGCTGCTCGGCGGTGTCCTCACCGACCTCGTCTCCTGGCGCTGGAACTTCTTCGTCAACGTCCCGGTCGGCGCCATCACCGTCGCGCTCGCGCTCCGTCACGTGCCCGAGTCGCACGCCGACCTCGGACATCGCCGCTTCGACGCGGTGGGCGCCACGACGGTCACCGCCGGCCTGCTCGCCATCGTCTTCGGGATCGTCAAGGCGCAGGCATGGGGCTGGGGCTCGGCCCGAACGATCGGCGCCCTCGGTCTCGGCGCCCTGCTCCTGACCGCCTTCGTGGCCCTCGAGTCCCGTTCCACGGCGCCCCTGGTCAAGCTCTCGATCTTCCGCATCCGGTCGATCGCGACGGCCAACGCGGCGATGATGCTCGTCGCCTCAGCCCTCTTCGGGATGTTCTTCTTCGTGTCCCTCTACACCCAGGACGTCCTGCACTACAGCCCGCTCACGGCCGGGTTCGCCTTCCTGCCGCTCTCGCTGGGCATCGTCATCGGCGCGGGCATCGCACAGGCGATCCTCCCGCGGCTCGGCGTCCGCAACGTGTCCGTGCTCGGGTTGGCCGTCGCCACCGCCGGGATCCTCTGGATCGCCCGGGTGCCGGTGCACGGCTCCTACGTCCCGGACCTGTTGGCGAGCTTCGTGCCGATGTCGATCGGCATGGGCCTCGTCTTCGTCCCGCTGACGCTGCTGGCGACCTCGGGGGTGCAGAGCGACGACGCCGGTCTCGCCTCCGGGCTGTTCAACAGCGCCCAGCAGGTCGGCGGCTCGCTCGGTCTCGCCATCCTGGCGACGCTCTCCGTCGACCGCACCAGCGCGCTGCTGCGCCACGGCGCGGCCACGGCCACGGCGCGGGCCGCGGCGACCGTCTCCGGGTATCACGTCGCCTTCCTGGCGGCGGCGATCATGATGGCCGCGGGTGCGGTGCTGCTCGTGATCTGGCTGCGGCGGCGGCACCTCGAGGGCGTCGCGCTCGACCCATCGGCGGTCGCGGCCGCCGCGTGAGAGACTGTCCGGGATGAGGAAGGACGCTCAGGCCAACCGGGAGCGGCTGCTCGAGGCCGCCGACCGGATGTTCCGCGAGCACGGCGTCGAGGTCAGCGTCGGCGAGATCGCCGACGCTGCCGGCGTCGGCCGCGGCACCCTCTTCCGTAACTTCCGCTCCAAGGAGGAGCTGATCGCGGCGGTCCTGAGCGTGCGCGTCGGCGAGCTGCTCGAGTACGGCCGCGAGCTGCTCGAGACCGATCCCGACGACGCCGAGGTCACCTTCACCTTCCTCGAGGGCCTGGTGCGCCGACAGGAGGAGAACCGCGCGCTGCTGCAGACGGCGACCGACGAGATGTTCGCCGCGCCCGAGATGCAGCGCCAGCACGTCGAGCTGCTCGAGCTCTTCGGCGCGATGCTGGCCCGCGGCAAGCGGGCGGGGGCCATCCGGCCGGAGGCGACCGCGACCGACATGCTGATGCTCGTGAAGGGGCTCTGCATGTTCGCACCGGTCGAGCAGCCGCTCTCCGCCGAGACGATCCTGCGTCACCTCGACCTGGTGCGGGCGGCGCTCACCACCCCCGCCTACTCCCGCCCGCTTCGCGGCGAGCCGGCGTCCCACGCCGCCTGAGCGTTGCCGGTCAGAGCTCGTCGAGCAGCGCGCGCAGCGCCTGGCCGGTGAAGGCGCGGCCATCCCGGAAGATCGTCGGCGTCGTGACCACCCCCGCCCGCACACCGGAGGCGAAGTCAGCCCGGATGCGAGCGGCGACGGCGTCGCTGCGGCGGTCGGCCTCGAAGCGGGCGACATCGAGCCCGAGCCGCGCGGCGAGCTCCCACAGATGCGGATCCTCCATGTGGCCCTGGTCGGCGAGGATCGCGTCGTGCATCTCCCAGAAGCGCCCCTGGGCGCCGGCGGCCTCGGCGGCGCAGGCGGCCGCCCACGCTCGCGGGTGAGCCGAGCGCACCGGGAAGTGCCGGTAGATATGTCGCACCGGCGTCCGCGCGCGCAGCTCCTCGAGCCGGGCGTGGAGCACGGCGCAATACGCGCATTCGAGGTCCCCGTACTCGACCAGCGCGACGGCATCGACCGGCCCCCGCGCGTGGTCCTCGGCGCTCACGGCCGGAACCGGAGATGACCCCAGACCGCTGATCGGCTCGCCTGCCTCGCGCGGCGCGCGGCCGCTCAGACGGCCCGCAACCCGTCGAAGATCAGGTTCGCGCCCGGCAGGTCGCCCGGCGAATCGGCCTGGTGGCTCCAGCGCACCAGACCGTCGGGGCCGATGATGACGAGCGCGCGTTGCGGAAACCCGCCCGGGTGGTAGACCCCGAAGGCGCGGCAGACGGCGCCCTTGGGCTCGAAGTCGGAGAGTTGCTCGATCGCGACGCCGAGCTTCTCCCGGAAGGCGGTCTGGGACCAGGTGGCGTCGCAGGAAACGCCGTAGAGCGTCGCCCCCTGAGCGGCGAACTCCTCGCGCAGGTCGTCGTAGAGGCTCAGCTGGTCGGTGCAGACCGGGCTGAAGGCAAACGGGTAGAAGACCAGGACGGTCGTCTGACCCTGGAGATCGGCCTCGGTGAACGCTGTCTGATCGGCGCGCTGCAGGCTGAACGACGGTGCCGGCGTGCCGGCCGGGAGCGGGCTCACCGGCGCAGGCCGAGCTCCTTGACCACCGAGCGGTACCGCTCGAGGTCAGAGCGCTCCAGGTACCTGAGGAAGCGGCGGCGCTGGCCGACGAGCATCAGCAGGCCGCGGCGGGAGTGGTGGTCCTTCTTGTGGGTGCGCAGGTGGTCCGTCAGCTGGTTGATGCGCTCGGTGAGCAGCGCGATCTGGACCTCGGGCTTGCCGGTGTCCTGCGGTGAGTTGCCGAACTTCTCGATGAGCTCGGCTTTCTTTTCCTGTGTCAGACTCATTCGACCCCGGAGGCTAGCAGCTCGCGCGTGCGCGCGACGTCGCGGCGCATCTGCGCCACCAGGTCCTCGACGCGGCCGAACCGCTGCTCCCCGCGCAGCTTGGCGAGGAACTCGACGGTGAGCCGCCGGCCGTACAGATCGCCCTCGAAGTCGAGCAGGTACGCCTCCACGAGCGGCTGCAGGTCGGCTCCGAAGGTCGGCCGCACACCGACGTTGACCGCCGCCAGGTGCTCGCCGACGCGGCACGCGTACACCCCGTCGCCCGGGCGGGCGAGGTCGGGGTCCGGCACCATGTTGGCCGTGGGAAAGCCGAGCTCCCGGCCCCGCTGGTCCCCGGGAACCACCTCGCCGCGCAGGCGAAACGGGGCGCCGAGCAGCCGCGTCGCCGCCTCCACATCCCCCGCCGCGAGCAGCCCGCGGATCCGCGTCGAGGAGACGGCGACCCCGTCGATCTCCACCATCGGCACGACCCGGGTGCGGAAGCGGGCATCGGCCTCGAGCAGTGCGGCGGTACCGCGGGCGCGGTGGCCGAAGCGGAAGTTCGCTCCCACCGAGACAGCGGTGGCGGCGAGTCGCTCGACGAGCACGCGGTCGACGAAGGCGCTCGGGTCCTGCTGGGCGAAGCGCTCGTCGAAGGTGACCACGACGAGCTCCTGCACGCCGAGCGCGGCGATCAGCTCGGCCTTCAGCTCGAGCGTCGTCAGCAGCTTCGGGGCCGCCCCCGGGCGGGTGACCATCGCCGGATGGGGCTCGAAGGTGAGCACCGTGTCGCTGCCGGAGATGACCTCGCGGTGGCCGAGGTGCACGCCGTCGAACTCGCCCACGGCGACACGCCGCGGGCGCGAGCTCACCTCGTTCAGGGACAGGACGCGCATCGCGTGAGGAAGGCTAGTCGTTGACCGGGATGCGGCGGAGCGCCGGCTCCAGCGGCAGCAGGCGCTCCGGGTCCGCGTCCGCGACGTCGAAGTCGCCGATCCGCGTGCGGCGCAGCGCGGTGCAGTGGGCGTCGCCGAGATCGGCGATGAGGGAGCGGACGTAGGTGCCCGAGGAGCATTCGATCACGAAGTCACGCTCCGCCCCGGCCCGGCGCGTCTCGTCGAAGCGGTACACCGTCACCTCCCGCTCGGGGAGCTCGAAGGTCTCCCCCGCCCGGGCGCGCGCGTACGCGCGTCGACCGCCGACCTTCACCGCCGAGTAGGCCGGTGGGCGCTGGCGGATCGTGCCGGTGGGCAGGACGAGGTCCCCGTCCGGCACCCGTCCGGTGACGGTGATCTCGCCCTCCGGGTCACCGGTGCTCGAGACGGCACCGAACCGGGCCGTCACCTCGTAGCGCTTGGGCAGCGCCATCACGAAGCGCTGCACCCGGGTCGCGCGGCCGACGAGGACGATGAGCAGGCCGGTGGCGAAGGGATCGAGCGTCCCGGCGTGCCCGACCTTGATCCCCCGGCCGACGCGCCGGCGCACCTGGAGCACGACGTCATGGGAGGTGAGGCCGGCGGGCTTGTCGCAGAGCAGCAGTCCGTCGGCGGCGGCCGGGGCGCTCACTCCGCGGCGGCCGGGTGCCCGAGCTGCTCGGCCAACTGCGCGCGCAGGAAGGCGACGAGCTCATCCCAGGGAAGCGAGGTGCTGAAGCCGGCGGCGGCCCGGTGGCCGCCGCCCCCCTTCGCCCGGGCGATGGCGGAGACGTCAACCCGCATGTCGCTCGCGCGCAGCGACACCTTGCGGACGCGTGGCTCCTGCGCACCCTCACCCGGGCCGCCGAGCCGGTCGCGCGCGAGCGCGGCCATCGCGGTCCCCCGCACGGCGCGCAGATGGTCGATCACGCCCTCCGAGTAGCTCTCCTGCGCCCCGGCGGCGGCGAAATCCTCCGCGCTGAGCCACGAGGCGGTGAGCCGACCGTCGTCGTAGCGCTCGGCGTTGGCCAGGCCGCGGGCGAGCAGGGCGAGCTTGCCGAACGGGACGCCCTCGTACACCTGCTGGTAGATGGCGTGGACATCCACCCCGGCCTCGATCAGCTCGGCGGCCATCGCGTGCGCCCGTGCCGTCGTGTTCTCGTACATGAAGCAGCCGGTGTCGGTGATCAGGCCGACGTAGAGCGCGCTGGCGAGCGCCGGTGTCAGTTCGACGTCGAGCGCGTGGGCCAGATCCCAGATGATCTCCGCCGTGCACGACGCCTGCGGGTCGACGTAGTTCATGCAGCCGAACCGCGTGTTGTCGTGGTGGTGGTCGATGTTGAGGATGTGCCCCCACCCACCGTCGGGACGCAGCCGCTCCGCGGCCGGGTTGCGCTCGATGTTGCCGCAGTCCAGGAAGATCACCGTGCGGGACTCGAGGTCGGCGGGCGCCTGCGAGATGACGGCATCGAGCGGCAGGAAGCGGTACTCGTAGGGCACCGGCAGGTCGCTCTCGCCGATGAACATGCAGCAGTCGTGGCCGATCGCCGTCAGCACCTGGTGCATGGCGACGAGCGAGCCGAGCGCGTCCCCGTCGGGGTGCTCGTGCGTGACGACGATCGTCCGCTGGAGGGCGCGCAACTCCTCGAGCATGGCCTCCCGCTGAGCGGGGACGGTCCCGCGGGCCTCGACGCTATGCATCCTCAGGACCCTCGCTCGGGAGCGCATCGGCGAGGAGCTCGCTGATGCGCATGCCGCGGTCCACCGACTCGTCGTAGTCGAAGGTGAGCGCCGGCGTGTGCTTGAGGCGCAGCGAGTGGGCGACCCGCCCCTGCAGGAAACCGTGCGCGGCCTGGAGCGCGTCGAGGCTCGCGGCGCGCTCGTCCTCGCCGCCGAGCACGCTCACGTAGACGCGCGCATGGCGCAGATCGGGGCTGGTCTTGACTCCGGTCACGGTCACGAATCCCACGCGGGGGTCCTGCAGGTCCTTGGCAATGGCGTCGCTGAGAACGGCACGCATCGCCTCATCGACCCGCCTCATCCGTGCACCCGGCATCGTATACCCGCTCGGTCCCGGCCGTCGGGACCCCTAGGCGAGCTCGCGCTCGACCTGCCGCGTCGTGTACGCCTCCATCACATCGCCCTCCTTGACGTCGGCGTAGTCCTTCAGGACGATGCCGCAGTCATAGCCGGTGGCGACCTCGCGCACGTCGTCGTTGAAACGCCGCAGCGAGCCGATCTCCCCGTCCCAGATGACGGTTCCGTCGCGGACCAGGCGAACCCGGTCCCCGCGCGTGAGCTTGCCGTCGGTGACATGGGAGCCGGCGATCGTGCCGACGCGCGAGGCGCGGAAGATCTGGCGGACCTCGGCCGAGCCGACGGACTCCTCGACCTCCTCCGGCGCGAGCATCCCCTGCATCGCGGAGCGGAGCTCCTCGATCGCGCGGTAGATGACCGAGTAGTGGCGGATCTCCACGCCCTCGCGCTCGGCCACGTTGCGCGCGTCGCCGACGGGCCGGACGTTGAAGGCGAGGATGACCGCATCGGAGGCGGCGGCGAACATCACGTCGGACTCGGTGACCCCGCCCACGGCGCCACGGATCACGTTGACCGCGACCTCATCCTGGGGCAGCTTGGTGATCTCGTCCTCCATCGCCTCGAGCGTTCCGGCGACGTCGGACTTGATGACGAGGTTGAGCTCCTGCAGGCCGCTGCCGAAGATGTCCTCGAGCGAGACGCGCTTGCTGCGCTGGCGCGCGAGCGACTCGGTCTTCAGGCGGTTCGCGCGCTCGCCGGCGAGTTGCCGAGCACGGCGCTCGTGCTCGACGACGCGGAAGCGCTCCCCGGCCTCGGGCACCCCGTCAAAGCCGAGCACCTCGACCGGCTGGCCCGGCTCGGCCTGCGTGACGCGGGCCCCGGTGAAGTCGTGCATCGCGCGCACCCGGCCCCAGTGCGCACCGGCGACGAGGGCGTCCCCGACCTCGAGGGTGCCGCGCATCACGAGGATCGTGACGACCGGGCCGCGGCCGGGATCGAGCTTCGACTCGATCACGGTGCCCGAGGCGGCCGCCGCGGGGTTGGCGCGCAGCTCCATGATCTCCGCCTGGGCGGTGATCGTGTCGAGCAGGTCGACGAGCCCGGCGCGGGTCTTCGCCGACACGTCGACGAAGTCCGTGTCCCCGCCCCACTCCACCGGCTGCAGTCCGAGCTGGGTCATCTCGGAGCGGACCCGGACGGGGTCGGCGCCCTCCTTGTCGATCTTGTTGACCGCGACGATCATCGGGACCTCGGCGGCCTTGGCGTGGTCGATGGCCTCCTGGGTCTGCGGCTTGACGCCGTCATCGGCGGCCACGACGATCACGGCGAGGTCGGTGACCTTGGCGCCGCGGGCGCGCATGGCGGTGAAGGCCTCGTGGCCCGGGGTGTCGAGGAAGGTGACGACCTTGTTGTCGTGGTGCACCTGGTAGGCCCCGATGTGCTGGGTGATCCCGCCCGCCTCGCCGGCGGCGACCTCCGTCTCGCGGATGGCGTCGAGCAGTGACGTCTTGCCGTGGTCGACGTGGCCCATGATCGTCACGACCGGAGCCCGCTCGACGAGCTCATCGTCGGTGTCGTCGAAGACGACCTCGGTGGCCGTCTCGTCCTCCGCATGGACGACCTCGACCTCCTTGCCGAGCTCGGCGCCGAGCAGCTCGATCGTGTCGTCGGAGAGCGTCTGGGTCTGGGTCTTCATCTCGCCGAGCTCCATCAGCTTCCGCACGATGTCCGGCACGCGGACGTCGAGGTACTCGGCCACGTCCTTGACGGTCGAGCCGGAGTTGATGCGGATCACGTGTGGAGCGCCGAGCGAGTTCTGGGCCGGACGCGACTCCGCCTCCTCGTCGTAGACGCCACGGCGACGCCGGCCACGGCGCTGACGCCGGGGCGGCTGACCCGGTCCGCCGCCTGGAGCGCCCGGAGCGGCGGGCGAGCGGCGCGAGGCCTGGGCATCGATCACGACACGGCGACGGCCGCCGGCGTTGCCGGGGGTGCGCTCGCCCTGGAGCGAGTCGCGCGTCGGGCGCTTGTGGGCGTCGCCGGCGGAGCGCTGGTCGGCCGAGGCCGGTGCCTGGCCCTGCGGAGCCGCCTGGGTGGAGGGCGAGCCGGCGGGAGCGGCCGCGGGCCGGCTCGCGGCGGCGGCACTCGGCGGCGCCTGGGCGCCGGAGCGAGGCGCGGCGGAGTCCGAGGCGGCGGG